>BEIG01000046.1 GCA_002898795.1 bacterium HR30
CCGAGGAGGGCAGCGAGTGACCAGTCCGAACCCCGAAGCGACCTATCAAGCGTTGGAAAAGTACGGGCGTGACCTCACCAAACTTGCAGCGCAAGGAAAGCTCGACCCCGTCATCGGCCGCGACGAAGAAATTCGCCGCGTCATTCAAGTGCTTTCGCGGCGCACGAAGAACAACCCCGTGCTGATCGGCGAGCCGGGTGTGGGAAAAACCGCCATTGTCGAGGGTTTAGCGCAGCGGATCGTCCGGAAAGACGTACCGGAGGGACTGAAAAACCGGCGCATTATCGCGCTCGACATGGGGGCACTCATTGCGGGCGCCAAGTTCCGGGGAGAGTTCGAAGAGCGGCTCAAAGCGGTGCTC
Organism: bacterium HR30; assembly: GCA_002898795.1. GTDB lineage: Bacteria > Desulfobacterota > Binatia > HRBIN30 > HRBIN30 > HRBIN30. Next base: position 362 of record BEIG01000046.1, read on the forward strand.
AAGGAAGTGCAAGACTCTCAAGGGGAGATCATCTTGTTCATCGATGAGCTTCACACCGTAGTCGGCGCCGGTGCGGCCGAAGGAGCCATGGATGCTTCGAACTTGCTCAAACCCATGCTCGCCCGTGGAGAACTCCACTGCATTGGCGCCACCACGCTCGACGAGTACCGCAAGCACATTGAGAAAGACCCAGCGTTGGAGCGTCGTTTCCAGCCGGTGTTCGTCGATGAGCCCTCGGTAGAGGACACGATCTCTATCTTGCGTGGGTTACGCGAACGCTACGAAGTGCACCACGGGGTGCGTATCAAGGATAGCGCTTTGGTCGCTGCGGCGGTGTTATCGCACCGTTACATCACTGACCGTTTTCTCCCCGACAAAGCCATCGACCTGGTCGACGAAGCGGCGGCCAAGTTGCGCACAGAAATCGACTCGATGCCAAGCGAACTCGACGAGGTATCGCGGCGTGTGATGCAGCTCGAAATCGAGCGCGAAGCTCTCAAGAAGGAGACCGACAAGGCCTCCCAGGCGCGGCTCGAGCGATTGGAAAAGGAACTCGCCGAGCTGAAGGCACAGCAAGAGTCGTTGCGAGCCCGTTGGGAGGTGGAAAAGGCTGCCATCCAGCGGCTCCGAGAGCTGCGGCGGAAAATCGAAGAAACCAAGGTGGAGATCGGCAAGGCCGAACGGCAGTACGACCTCAACCGGGTGGCGGAACTCAAGTACGGCGTGCTCACGCAGTTGGAGCGTCAACTTGCCGAAGAAGAGGAGAAACTCGCCAAGCAAGACGGTGGCCTGCGTCTGATCAAGGAAGAAGTGGACGAAAACGATATCGCCGAGATTGTGTCTCGGTGGACGGGCATTCCTGTTAGCCGCCTCATGGAGGGAGAAACGCAAAAGCTGCTTCGCCTGGAGGAACAGCTTCACAAGCGCGTTGTGGGGCAAGATGAGGCAGTGCGCGCTGTTGCCGACGCGATTTTGCGTGCTCGCGCTGGCATCAAAGATCCGAACCGCCCGATCGGGTCGTTCATCTTCCTCGGCCCTACTGGGGTGGGAAAAACCGAGCTCGCGCGAGCGTTGGCGGAGTTTTTGTTCGACGACGAAAACGCCATGGTGCGGATCGACATGTCGGAGTACATGGAGAAGCACACGGTAGCGCGCCTCATTGGCGCACCGCCGGGCTATGTGGGATACGAGGAAGGCGGCCAGCTTACCGAGGCCGTGCGTCGGCGACCCTACTGCGTCATCCTGTTCGACGAGATCGAGAAGGCGCATCACGACGTGTTCAACATCATGCTGCAAATTCTCGACGATGGTCGCCTTACCGACGGTCAGGGCCGCACCGTGGACTTCAAGAACGCGGTGGTCATCATGACTTCCAACATCGGAAGTCATTTGATCTTGAACTACCGGGGCGACACTGCTGCGGACTACGAGCGCATGAAAGAGGAAGTGCTGGAAGCTCTGCGCCGCCACTTCCGCCCCGAATTCCTGAACCGGATCGACGACATCGTCGTGTTCCACAGCCTGACACGCGATCAGATCAAGCAAATCGTCCGCATCCAGCTCGAGCGGCTGCGCAAACGCCTGAGTGAACGCAAGATCGAGCTGGAGCTGTCGGAGGCCGCAATTCAGCACTTTGCCGAAGCGGGGTACGACCCTGTCTACGGCGCGCGCCCGCTCAAGCGGCTACTCCAGCGGGAGCTGGAAACCGCCCTGGCGCGGCAAATCGTCGCGGGCCAGATTCACGACCACTCGCGCGTGTTCGTCGACTACCGCAACGGCCAACTCACCTTCGAAGCAACACCCTTGGCCGAAGCGGCCTGACCCCGAAGGGAACACGCACAGAAAGGAACGGAAGGGGCCGAGCACCAATTGCGGGGCTCGGCCCCTTCCGTCAACTTCCGGCTGCGGTGCGCGGTTCCCGCTGGGCTGCGCATTGCTCGAGCAAGGAACGTAATTGATCCCCTTCCAACACCTCTTTCTCGAGCAACCACTCGGCCACGGTCTCGAGCTCTCGCCGGTGCGCCTGCAACAGCTCCCGCACACGCTGGTGAGCCAACTTGAGGATTCGTTCCACCTCGGCGTCGATTGCGGCGGCTTTCGCTTCGCTGTAGTCGCGCCGGCTCGCCGCGGCAGATTCCAAGAACAACGACCGACGCTCCGACTCGAACGTCCGTAACCCCAAGGCCTCGCTCATGCCGTAGCGGCTAACCATGGCCAAAGCGATATCCGTGGCTTTTTGCAAATCGTCCTGTGCCCCCGTAGACACATCGCCAAACACCATCTCTTCCGCTACCCGGCCGCCAAGGAGGACCGCGAGACGGTTTTCCAGTTCCGAACGGGTCATGAGATAGCGGTCCTCGGTCGGCAACTGCTGCGTGTAACCCAGCGCACCGATGCCTCGCGGAATGATAGAGATCTTGCGCACCGGATCGACATTAGGAAGCAGCGACGCCACCACCGCATGCCCAGCTTCGTGGTAGGCAACGATGCGCTTCTCCCGAGGGCTCATCACGCGTGACTTGCGCTCCAGTCCGGCAATGATCCGGTCCACGGCGTCGTCGAAATCCTGCATGGTGACGTACTCGCGGTTGCGCCGCGCAGCTAACAGTGCAGCTTCGTTCACCACGTTGGCGAGATCGGCGCCCACGAATCCTGGGGTTCGCTGAGCGACCACTTGCAAGTCCACATCCGGGCCGAGTTTCACGTTGCGGGTATGCACCCGCAAAATTGCTTCTCGGCCCCGTACGTCCGGACGATCCAAAACCACATGACGATCAAATCGCCCCGCGCGGAGCAAGGCCGGGTCGAGGATTTCGGGGCGGTTCGTGGCCGCCATGATGATCACCCCCACATTGGGGTCGAACCCATCCATCTCCACGAGAAGCTGGTTGAGCGTTTGTTCTCGCTCGTCGTGCGTGCCGAGGGGATTGATCGCTCGCGACTTCCCCAAGGCGTCCAGCTCGTCGATAAACACAATGCACGGTGCCTTTTGCTTGGCTTGCTCGAACAGGTCACGCACCCGCGCCGCACCGACACCAACAAACAGTTCGACGAACTCGGAGCCACTGATGCTGAAAAATGGCACCTTTGCTTCGCCCGCCACCGCACGGGCCAGCAAGGTCTTGCCCGTACCCGGAGCGCCAACCAGCAAAACGCCCTTGGGAATCTTGCCTCCTAACCGACGAAAGCGCTCGGGGGTCCTTAAAAATTCCACAATCTCCCGCAGCTCTTCCTTGGCTTCGTCAATGCCGGCAACGTCGGCAAACGTCACTTTCGTTTCGCTTTCCACGTACACCTTGGCCCGGCTCCGACCCACAGCCATGAGCCCACCCGGTCCTCCCGAGCCTGCCAGCCGCCTTAGGACAAATAGCCAAATCCCAATGAACAAGGCCGCAGAAAGCACCCATGACAGGATGTTCATCAGCCACGTGCTGGCCGTACGCCCAGCAAACGGAACTCCTTTGGCTTCCAAGAGCTCCACGAGCTTTGGGTCCTCCACACGGACGGCCCGGAACCTCATTTCCCGCTGGCCCCAACGACGAAAGTGCGCCACCTGTTCTGCCGAAAGAATTTGACCCACTTCGAGATCGGTCAACCGCCCCTGCACTTCCTCGGGCGTGAGCACCAAATCCGTCACTTTGCCAGCATTCAGCAGGGCCTTGAATTGAGAGTAGGAAATCTCCTGAGGCGCCTCGTGCACGCCGTACGAATACAGCAGCACCAGGAAAAACACGGCTGCCAGCACGTACCACAGCGAAATTTGCCAGCGTCGCTCACCCATGCAACGAATCCTTAGCCAGCTTGCAAGTCATGGAACACAAATGACGGGACAGTGACTGGCCCGCAAGACGCGCTCTGCCGTACTGCCAGTCAACAACTCTCCCAGCCCACGGTCGGCAGCCCGCATGCCCATGACAATACAGTCAACGTCGAGATCGCGCGCTAATTTCACGATCTCCACAAAAGGGTTACCCTCGACAATCATGGTTTCTACTTTGTCGCCTTCAAAATTACCCACAATCGCTGCCAGTTCGCTTTCTGCTTGCCCGCGCAAGCGCTCGACCACCTGGGCCCGTGAGGCGATGCCTTCGGCATCGACGCGCTCGGCAAATTCGGTATCCACCACGTGCAACACCGTGATTTCCGCTTCGGGCAGCCAGCTCAGCGCTAACTCCAAGGCACGGCGCGAAGGACTAGAAAAGTCCATAGCCACTAACACGGCCTTTGGCGGCGACCAAGGCTTACTTTCTGTGGGCCTCATGTTCGACCTCCGATGGAGAACTGCTTGCTGAGTTTACTGGTCGATCCGGTTTTTGTCAGGGCAAGTGTGTTCCTGAGCGAGGACACACGCTGCCAAGATGCTCACCTCACCTGCACGTGTTTGGAAATCTCCGCGCGTGCTAGGCGGTCACTGCGTTCGTTTTCCGGGTGACCGGCATGGCCACGGAGCCAGTGCCAGCGTACATCGTGGAGCGAACATAACCGATCGAGCTCGCGCCAAAGATCCGCGTTTTTTACGGGACGGCGATCGGCCGTGCGCCAACCGTTTTGCTTCCAGCGTGGCAACCACTCCTGCATGCCCTGCCGTAAGTATTGAGAATCCGTGTAGAGGTCCACGACGGCGCGTCGCTTGAGCGCTCGCAAAGCCTCGATCGCCGCTTTCAACTCCATGCGATTGTTGGTCGTCTGCGCTTCGAAACCGCTCATCTCCCGCCGGTGCCTCCCCGAAACCAGCACGGCCGCCCAACCTCCAGGGCCTGGGTTGCCCTTGCAGGCGCCGTCCGTGTAAATCGCCACGTGGGGCAGCTCCGGGTTGGCTGTGTGCGCCTTGCCTGCTTCCGGTTCCACCTCCGATCGTGGCGGCATTTTCCTTCCGACTTGACCCATACTGCTCGTCTTCCGTTCTGCCATCAGCGCCCCAAACGCACGGCTCAGTGTACGAAAGCCACCCTCGGCACTCCTGGGCGCCGACGAATCACTTCGCCAATCACCCAGGATCGGACGCGACGGCGGCGCAGCGCGGCCACGATGTGATTGGCGTTAGCAGCGGACACAACGAGCACAAAGCCAATCCCCATGTTGAACGTGCGCAACATCTCCTCCTCCGGCACTGGGCCTAAGCGCTGTACGAGCTCGAAAATCGGCGGCACCGGCCAAGATCCGCGCACGATGCGTGCACCCAAAGCCCGAGGGAACGACCGCGGTACGTTCTCCACTAGCCCCCCACCAGTGATATGGGCCATGCCGTGAATGTCGGGAACCGGTAACGAACGAATGACCGGTACGTAAATGCGAGTTGGTTCCAACAGCTCTTCTGCCAATGATCGCTGTAGCTCGGGTAAATGTGCCTGCACGTCGAGCCGGGCCCGCTCGAAGAGCACATGCCGCACCAAGGAGAATCCGTTGCTATGCAACCCGCTCGACTCGATCCCTACGAGCACGTCGCCGGCACGGATGCGACGTCCGTCAACGACTTTGCCTTCCTCCACCACGCCGACCACAAATCCTGCCAAGTCGTATTCACCGGTCCGCATGCATCCGGGATGCTCCGCCGTCTCGCCGCCCACCAGTGCACAACCCGCTAAGCGGCATCCCCGCGCGATTCCCCGCAACACTTGCTCTGCGATTGCCGGCTCCAAACGTTCGGTCACGAAATAATCCAAGAACGCCAAAGGCTCAGCCCCTAGGGTCAAGATGTCATTGACGTTCATGGCCACGAGGTCGATACCCACGGTGTCGTGACGCCCCACCATGTTGGCAATGGCAAGCTTCGTACCCACGCCGTCGGTGGCAGCCACCAGCAGCGGGCGCCGGTACCCGCGAGGCAATCGGAACAACGCCCCAAACCCACCGACGCCAGAAATGACCTCCGGGCGTTGCGTCCGACGCGCCCAGCGCGCTGCGGCTCGGGCGACTCGTTCTCCCTTTTCGATGTCGACACCGGCGTCGCGATAGGTAACCGCCATGGCACCTTCCTTCTCAGTACGGTGGGAGCGAACGGTCTTCGTTGGCCCAGCGCTCACATTTGGCCAGCGGCTCGCGACGCGGGAATCCGACCGCAACGGCAGCATCGAGCGCCACGCATAATACGTGATCGCCAATCGATGGGCTCACGTTAAAGATGGCGTTATCGTTCTCCGGCGCCGCTGCCTTGACTTGTTCATAGCCCTCTTCCGGGGCAATGAGGTACCCTAACTGGTCGTTCGCCAAGCCGAAAACAAAATGCTTTTGCGCCACGATGCGCTGCTGCAGTTCGAAGTGAATGGCCGGATAACCTTCTCCCGGTAGAGCTGTGAAAAGCAGATCGCCCACACGCGCCGCGGAAACCACGGTACCCACAATGGGCCCTTCGATGTCGGCCCAAGGCGGGTTCAAAGAGCGGGAAACTAAACTCGCAAGCAAAGAATATTCGACTAGCGGATTCCCATAAGGCTCGCGTAGGAAAAATTGCCTTGCCTCGACGGCCGACCCCTGCACCGGCACCAAATTCTGCAAGGCCGCACGTACCTTGGCTTGCACGCGCTCAGAATACTCTTGTAGCCGCTCGACGTCTGCCAAGTCGCCTCGATCGGCGGGTTGCGTGCGACCCACGTCGGCCACCATGACCACCGCGCCGTCGAGGCCAAACTCGCTCTCCGACTGATCAGCCACTACGCCCGGCCAGTCGGCGGAGATAAGGGTATTCCCCGCACCCATCACCGTGGCGTGCGCAGAAAAGTTGATCAAAAGGACACGTAAACGCTGCGGCTCCTCGACATCGTACGCAGCAAGCACGCGCAGCTCGCCATCCACCCGATCATTCGGCGGCTCATCGACTTGACTCCGCAAGAGCTCGGTCGCATCCGCACTCCCCACGCGGAGTTCCGCCGGCCGCATGGCGTTCCACGCGTCGACAATGGCCCCAACGGTTTGGTCCTTGAGAAAGGTCATGTACGCATTGGATAAGCCGCCCCACACCCCAGTCGTGTCTGGGCCAGCGTGACTGTGATTGGAACTCACCACGACATGCGAAGCCGGAATCGCTCCACTCGTTGCCTGGGATACAGCCGTGCTCACGTCCGCAAGCCCAAAAGGCCCCCGTTTGTATGCTGCAAACGTTCCCTGGGTTTCGTTCGTAGCAAACGCCACCGTTTTCGTTCCATCGGAAATCACCATCGCCCGTACATAGATCGGTGAGAGCACGCCGGTAGAACGTCGCCCTGGCCCCAGGCCATACCCTCCCAGGAAAACTGGGGTATTCGGCGTGATGTTGCGCTTTGCTACGCCGACATAGATGCCGGTGCCCGATGGCGGCAGCGACGGGGTGGGAGAGCCCAGCGGCGTGAGGGATGGGGTTGGCAAGGCCGTGATCGTTGGTGTGGCCGTTGGGGCGGAAGTCTCCGTGGCCGTGGCTGATTGGCTCGGCGTGGCGGTGGCGGTGTGGGTTGGCGAGAGCGAAGGTGTCGGAGACAAGCTCGGGCTTGGTGTTTGCGTCGCTTCGGGAGTGATTGACGGGGGCACGCTAGTCGGCGTCGCCGTGGCGGTGAAGGACGGAGGCAACGTTGCCGAAGGCGAAGGAGTTGGCGACATCGAAGGCAAAGACGGGGACCCATCATCCGCGCATCCGACGACCAAAGTGGAAACGATGATGAACGGGAAAACGAGTTTCCCTCGAAGTCGGGTGCGCGTTTTCAGCGAGAACATGCGGCCCATCGTTACCAGCGTCCGCAACAAATGAAAAGCGTGCGTCGTGGCCCGAGCCCCCTGCTCACGTTGTTTTCGATGACTCCAAGTCTACGTTGGGAACAGTGACCCCAAGTATGCAGCGTTTCGAAAACGCTTACATCGTCTTTTACGATGGCGAATGCGGCTTGTGCCAGCGCAGCATACGTTGGCTCCTGGATCACGATCCCTACCAACGGCTCTTGTTCGCGCCTCTGCAAGGGGCTACTGCGGCTCAGCTCCGAGCCGAACAAGTACCTTTGCCCGAGAACTTGGAAAGTGTGGCGTTGGTGGTGCGCGGCAAAGGTCGAACCGAGGTGTTTCTTCGCAGCCGTGCCTTTTTCGAATTGTGCAATGTGCTCGAATTTCGTCCGTGGTGGGTCCGCCTACTCCAGCGCATCCCGACGGTGCTCGCGGACCTCGGCTACCGCCTCACAGCAAAGTTGCGTTATGCCTTGTTCGGCCGGGCGACCAATTGTCCGTGGCGCACCGCTGCCGAAGCGCAACGGTTTCTGGATTGAGCACCAGTGTGCCGAAAAAACACTCGCGCCGCCCATGCCACAGCCGGCTCCGTCGAGAGCCAGTGGCAAATCGCCACCGCGAGGCTCATCCTGGCTGGTGCAAATTCCGAAGCCTCTGGGTCTGCCACGGCGGGCGACGCCAAAATCCTCTGGCCGTTCGCGCGCTGGCGCGCTGCAGCGGAGGGGGCACGGGATGCTGCCCTCGACCCTTTCCTGGGCTCCTCATCCTCGCGGCTACGCGCACCTGTAACTCGACCAACAGTGACCTTTTGCGGAAGAGCGATCCAAGTGCACTTCGGTTCAACGCCCACCATCGACGTGCGTGCAAATCGGTAGTGTGGCGCGCCCTTAGGCCGACGTGGTGGTTTCCTCTCGGGAACGAATCTTGGCGCAGACACTGCCGTGTTTCACCGAGTTGGGTTCTGCCGACCGAGGTTTGGAAGAGCCGCAGTGGTGGGGCCATACCGCCCCTCAGGCAGCATGGCCCCGAGCGACCAATGCGGCTTCGAGCCGCGCCAGAACGTCTTGCCCGGAAATCGCCTGCATACAGATGCGCCCAATTGGGCAGTGCTTTCGATAGCAGGGGCTGCATGCTGCCGACCCGGTAATCACCCACGATTCGCTGCCCCACGGCGAAGAGCGCAATGGACTCGTAGCACCCCAAAGCGACACAACGGGAATGCCCGCCGCAGCGGCTATGTGCATCGGCCCACAATCCGGGCCGAACGCTGCAGCACTCCGCCGGAATACGGCAAACAGTTCTCGAAGATTCGTCGCTCCAGTGAGATCGAACACCGGCGCCGACGCTCGCTGTCGCACGGCCCGAGCAAACTCTTGCTCGGCCACGCCGCCAACGATCACTCCCGCATAGCCGCTACGGTGTAGAGCATCCATCACCTCGGCGGTCTGCGAAGGAAACCAGGCGCGGCTCGGCCAACTGGAACCGACGAAAGCGGCAACGAAGGGCCGGGGAACTTCTTGCAGTAGCCGCTCCACCCGTTCCTCCTCAGCGCGCGTGGGGGAAATGCCAAAGGTCACCGGCAGTTCCGGCGCACCGAGCCAGTCAGCGAAGCGTTGGAACTGCTCAAGTTTCGAACTGAGGTGTCGCTGCGGTGGTAGGTAATGAGTCAAGACGAGCCAGTTGCCCTCGCGGGAATTTACCCGGTGGAAGCCCAGGCGGACCTTGGCCCCGCTTGCAAAGGTGACGAGGCCGCTTTTGGCGTGCCGTTGCAAGTCGAGGCACAACTCGGGGGCAAAGTTACGTACCGTGCGCAAGAACGAAAGGAACGCCCCGAAACCCTTGGGGCGTTCGAACAGGAAAACGTCGTCCACGTCCGGGTGCGTTTCCACCAAAGCGTGGCTCGCGGGTTCCACGGCCCAGGCTATACGCGCCTTTGGGTAAAGCGCGCGCAAGCGCGGGAGAAGCGGTAAGGCTCGGGTAACGTCGCCAATAGCGCCCAGCAAAACAATTAAAATCTTCCGCACGTCAGCCACGCGCGGCGAGGCAGGCGGGGTCATCCCTCGGTCCAATGCCGTTCCACCGCTTGCTCCAACAGGGCCTGATCGCGGTCCGACCAATACTCTCGCGATCGGTCCAGCTTGGTGGCAGAGCGCCACAGTCGCCGAAGGGTCGAGTATGGATGGGTGGCTTCAGCTCGCAGTGCGACGCGATCCAAGTCCACTAGCCATGCGCATGGCGCACCACCGCGCCACTGCACCAGCACATTCTGCAAATTCAAATCGGGGTGACTTCCTCCGGCCCGGTGGAACTGCGCGATGACTCGCGCGGTGGCCTCGAGCACTCGCTGGCGCTCGTCGTCCCGTGGCTTCTTTTGCAGCCATTCCCAAAGAGTTGCGCTACCTTCGACGTACTCCGTGGCCAGCCACGCTTGGTAGAACCAGCCGCCCCGCCAGTACGCTGCCGCTCCCACCGGCGCAACGGCCTCCACCCCACGCCGCCTCAGTTCCAGCAAACAGCGAAACTCGTCGAACGAACGAGGACTCCTTCCCCAATACGTCGCCCGGATCATCCTCCGCACCACACCTCCGCGCCGGTACGGGCGCACAACCACCCGCACGCCTCGACCCCGCAGCTCTAAAGGTGCAATTACAATAAAATCGCGGCCGCACGAGCGACGATCCCAGGATTCCGGGCAAGACCCGCTAGCCACTTGTCGGACCAACGCGGGAAGCGCCTCTGCTGCCTCAGCAATCGCCAAAAAGCTCCAGCGGCCTTCGGACCACTCTACCGGGGACGATGGCTCGCGTTCCGGGTGCATGCTCGAGGCGATCCACTGCCGGGCCGGCGTCCTTCGGATGGAGAGCACTGAGTTCAAAGCGGCTTGGCTTCCTCGATAATCATGACCGGAATGTCATCTTCGATCGGGTACAGCAGCTTGCACGCGTGGCAAACCAAGCCGTCTTGGTTCGCCGTTAAAACCACCTCACCCTTGCATTTGGGACAAGCGAGAATTTTCAACAGCTCTTCGCTAATGGGCATACGTCTGTCCTCCTGTCGTCTCGACCATTCCACCCGTGCCGCCCCGCGCTGCGGAGATTTTTTCTTCCACCATCGCTAACAGCTCCTCCTCGCGCTCGACCACCGGTTCTACGCGGAGTGCAACCAGTTTGCCGCGCGCGAATGGGAACTGTTCGAGTTTCACCAAATCCTTCTCCGTGGTCACCAAATGATCGAACTGCTGAGCGCTGCGACTCAGAACGTGCCAATCGGACGGGGAGTAAGCGTGGTGGTCGCCAAACTCGAAAATCTCGCCAAGGTGTACCTCCCACTGTTGCAGCGCAAGATAAAATGCTTCCGGCTCGGCGATTCCGGTCACAGCCGCTACCCGTCGGCCCGACAACTCTTGCAGCGGGCGAACCACCCATCTTCCTCCATCCGACTCGACCAGGGCCGTTGGTTCCAAGCGCACATAGAACAGGGGCTTTCCCGCTGCACTGCGAGGCGGGCCCAAGGGGCGTGCCCCAAAACCCTTGTCCACCAGAGCCAACGCATCAGCGCGCGCTAGGGCACGGTACGGTTCCCGCAAGGGGCCAGCCGGGAGTAAACGACGCAGGGGGCCGGATAACAGCACCAAATCGAAGTCGCGAGCGAGTGCCCGATGCTGGAAACCGTCATCGAGCACGACGACATCGTAACCCGCGCTATGCGCAAGTTCCGCGCCGCGAGCTCGCTCGGGACTCACAATGACTCCTCCGCCAAAGCTTTTGGCAAGAACGATCGCCTCGTCCCCTGCGTGTTGAACATCCACTTCAGGCCCGCGCCCGCGGCTAACGATGACAGCACTTCTGGCCTTTCCGCCGTACCCCCGCAGGACCACCGCCACGCGATGCCCACGTGCCTGCAGTTTTTTCGCCAACCACAAGGCCACCGGCGTTTTACCCGTTCCGCCGACAGCAAGGTTGCCCACACTGATCACGGGGATTTTCACTCGCGTGCTCTTCAGTAGCCCCCAATCGTACAACCAGTTGCGCAGCGCCACCCCGCTGCCGTAGGCGACACTGAAGGGTTGCAGCAGCATGCCGAGGAAACGGCCCGCGGCTCCCCTTTGGTTCCACACCACTTGTCGCAGCAGGCGGGCAACGGTTTCCTTCACCGGTTTGTTTGGTTTTGTTCGATACATCGGCAAATCTCCGCAGCGTAGCGTGCTGCAACGTCACGCTGCTCGGCGACCACCTCGCGACCACGCAGGCCCATTTCTTTGGCAACCTCCGGTTGCCGAAGCAAGCGTAGCCAGTGGGCAGCCAGATCTTCTTCCCCTTGCACGCGCTCTGCGGCGCGGGCGGCAAGGAGCCGCTTTGCCGCCTCGGCTACGTGGCCCGTGTGGGGTCCGAAGGCCACAGGCTTAGCAAACAACGCCGGTTCGAGAATGTTGTGGCCACCCACGGTGGGATCGAACGTACCTCCGACAAATACCCCGGTTGCACAAGCCAAATACGCGGGAAGCTCCCCCAACGTATCCAACAAGACCACCCGCACCTCTGCTGGTGGGTCGCGGAATTCGCTACGCCGAACGGCGGCCACGCCCCGGTGCTGCAGCAAGCCGGCAACGGCCTTAAATCGCTCGGGCCGCCGAGGTGCCAGCAACAGGCGTGCTTGCGGGCACGATTGCCAGATCCGCGCCATCGCTGCGAGCACCATTTCTTCCTCCCCCGGATGCGTGCTGGCAGCGACAAATAATGGCTGTTCCGCGAGCCAGCGACTGAGCACGTTCTCCGCTTCCTGCGCTACCACCGCGGACGCCTGGCGGGCAAATTTCAAATTGCCCACGACTCGCACCCTTTCGGGGTCGGCTCCTAGCGCGCAAAGCCGTTCGGCATCCACCGCACTTTGCATGAGACAGAGATCGACGAACCCCAACATGGCTCGCATCAGTTTGGGTATCCGCGCATACCGAGCGGCAGCGCGCTCCGATATACGCCCACTGGCAAGAATCACCGGCACGCCTGCGCGCTTGGCGGAACGGATTAACGCAGGCCACAATTCCGTTTCGATCAGTACCAGGGCTCGCGGGCGAATTTTTCGCACGGCAGCGTCGGTCAGCCACGCCACATCCAGCGGGGCAAGGCGGACAGAATCAGCCCCTAAGTGGTGCGCGGCTGCTTCACGACCGGGAACGGACGTTGTCGAGACCAAAATGGGAAGCCCAGGCCGCCGTTCTCGCAACTCGCGCACGAGTGGCTCTGCCGCCAGCACCTCGCCCACAGACGCAGCGTGGATCCACACCGGCGCCTCTTTGGGGGGCGCGTCTTGCCCCAAGCGCCCCAGCCGCTCCCACCAGTACTTGCCCCAGCGCGTGAACGCGAAAACCGGCCACGCTGGAATCGCCAACGCCCACACGGCCACTCCCAACGCATCGTACAAGGCGTAGGAAAGCGGCAGGGAAGGTGAAGAAACGCGCGGCATAAGATCCCTGTCCATCCTGCCTCCCACCCCATCAAGCGGGCTGGCGTCGAGCGGTTTCACGATCAGCCCGATCGGTCAAAGCAAGCAGTCGGCGTTCGAGCTCAGCACGGCTCTGTTCGAGCTCCTCTTCGGTGCTGTCTCGAGCAATGCAAAGGGGTGCGTCCACGTAATAGCGAATGCGGGCAAACGGCAGTGGGATCAGTAACCGATCCCAGCTTTTTAGCTGCACGAAACGGCTTGCGCTGTAAGTCACGGGGAACACGGGAGCTCCCGTTGCCTTGGCTAAATAAAGAACGCCGCGCTTGACCTGATAACGAGGCCCGCGCGGACCATCTGGAACGACTGCCAGGTGATAGCCCTGTCGGTACGCATGCACCAATTGCAAAAAGCCTCTGGTGCCACCCCGCGAGGCAGAGCCGCGCACAGCTTCGATTCCCCACCGAGCCAAAGCCCGTGCCGCAAGCTCTCCATCGCGGCTGTAGCTGATGAGAATGCAAACCGGTTGACCCTGGGCCGCTAGCGGCATCAGCAGTACGCGGTTGTGCCAAAACGCCAGAATCACCCGTTCCCGATTCCAGCGATCGAACAGGTGCTCCGCGCCCACGAATTCCACGCGCAGGCTACGCTGCAACGCCGCCAAAGCGGCGCTGGCAAGCCGTGGCGTGACTGCCAGAAGCACTCGTTCAAGAAGCGGCGTCATCGTTCGCACCGGAGCAACGTCCTACTAGTGCAGCAGGGTATCCTGAGCAGGTAACGTCGTATCGTCGCGCAATTGCAAATCGTAAAGCTTCCTGTACTCCGCATTGAGCGCCAAGAGCTGCTCGTGCGTGCCTTCCTCGACAATGCGACCAGCAACGAGAACGTAAATCCGGTCGGCCCGGCGCACTGTGGATAAACGGTGGGCAATGACCAAAGTGGTTCGATTCTCCATCAGCCGCTCCAGAGCGTCTTGGACCAAGCGTTCCGACTCCGAGTCCAATGCAGACGTTGCCTCGTCGAGGATCAACAAGGGCGCGTTTTTCAACAACGCTCGGGCGATGGCAATGCGCTGCCGCTGCCCGCCCGACAACTTGATCCCGAGTTCGCCAACCACAGTATCGTACCCCTGAGGCAGACGCTCGATAAACTCGTGCGCGTTGGCTGCGCGTGCCGCGGCAACGATGCGCTCGATGTCGGTGTCGGCACAGCCGTAGGCAATGTTGTTGCGCACCGTGTCGTTGAACAAAAACGTGTGTTGCGTCACCACCGCAATTTGCCGGCGCAAACTGGACAAGGTGTAGTGGCGGATGTCGACCCCGTCGATGTAAATCGCTCCTTCGGTGACGTCGTAAAATCGCGGAATCAAGTCCGCCAGCGTGCTCTTTCCTCCTCCGCTCATCCCCACCAGAGCCACAACCTCTCCACGGCGGAGTTCTAGGTTGATGTCTCGCAGGACCCAGTCGTGGTCGTAGCGGAAGCTCACGTGCTCGAAGCGAACGCCTTCGGAGATCTCTCGCAATTCGAGCGCCCCAGGGTAGTCGACCACTTCCACGGGTGTGTCCAGCAGCTCGGTCACCCGCTGTGCCGCCCCCAACGCCTGCTGCACGATCGTATTGGTGCGAGCCAACCCCTTGAATGGTTCGTACAAGAGAAACAGCGCGGTCAAAAATGCCAGAAAGGCGCCCTGAGTTCGCCCCCCTACGATCACGCTGTAACCCCCGTACCAAACCACGCCAGCGATTCCGAGCGCTGCCAGGATTTCCATCATCGGGGTGGTAAATGCACGGATGCGCGTACTCTTCATCGCCAAGAAGAACAGGCGTTCGTTCTCCGCATTGAAACGCCGCCGTTCGTACTCTTCCATCCCAAAGGCCTTGACCACCCGGTTGCCCTGAATCGTCTCCTGCAAAAGTGTCGTGAGTTGTCCCATGGTCACTTGGCCCCGCCACGCCACTTGCCGCAAACGTTTCGACAGCTTGAGCAACGGCAACACCGAGGCGGGAAACACGACAAAAGCAATCAAAGCGAGTAGCCAATCTTGGTAAAACGCCACTGCCACCAAAATCACCAGCGAGGAGGCGTCTTTGAGAATAGCCGCCACGGCATCTGTCAGCGCCGAACGCACCAGCGCCACATCGTTCGTCACACGCGAAACGATCGTTCCCGTCGGCGTCCGGTGAAAAAAGGATAAAGGCAGGCGCTGGATGTGCTCGTTGAGCTCTCGACGCAAGTCCGCGATGATGCGCTGCCCAACGTACTCCGTGAGGTACGTACTTCCGAAACTCACGAAACCGCGGAGTAAGAACACGCCGATGATGACGAACGGCAGCACTTGCAACACAGTGCGATCCTTGGCGGTAAAAACGTCGTCGAAGACGTAACGAATCAAGAAGGGCATGACGCCATTGGTCGCACTGAACAACAGCATGCACACGACAGCCAAGGTGAAATACGGCCATACGTAAGGACGCAGGTAGCGGAGCAAGCGAGCGTACAGCGAGGCGCGGTTCATGCGATCAGCTCCCAGGCTAACTTGGCCGCCCGCTTCGCAGCTCCCGGTGCACCGAGCCGCTGGCGCAATTCGATCCAGGCTTGGGCAAAGCGATCACGGGCGGACCATACTTCCTCAATGGCAGGAACGAGCGTTTGCGGCTGCACGTCGTTTTGTAAGAACTCTGGCGCCACGCGCCGACCCAGGATCAAGTTCGGCATGCCGATATGGTCCACACGGATGAGCATCCGGCCAAGCGCATAGGTGAAAGGCGACACCCGATACACGATCACCATGGGTTTGCCTAGCAGTGCCGTTTCGAGCGTCGCCGTGCCCGAGGCGACCAAGGCCACGTCGGCCGCGTGCACGAGGTTGTAGGTATCACCTTGGACAATTGGCACGCCGTCGAGCGCGCGGGCGTCCAAGGCCTGGGTCAGATCGGCTCGATCGAGCGTTGGCGCGAGCGCTAGGGCACTTTGCCACCCGCGGCGAGCAAGCGCCCGGGCCGTCTCCAAGGCTGCCGGCATGAGCATACGCACTTCCTTGCGACGGCTGCCTGGCAGCAACGCAAGCAAAGGGCGGTCCGGATCGAAGCCGTAACGCTGTCGCGTTTCGGCTGGTGCCCGCGTCGGTTGCACCAGGTCAATCAAAGGATGGCCGACAAAAAACGCCAGTCGACCGCTACCGTGGTTGTACAGCTCTTCTTCGAAGGGGAATACAACCGCCAAGCGGTCGATCACCCGGCGCATGAGCCGCACTCGGCCCCGACGCCAAGCCCACACTTGCGGACTGATGTAATAAAAAACCTTCAGCCCTAATTGCTTGGCGTAACGGGCAAGGCGCAAGTTGAACTCGGGATAGTCGATCAAAACGATCAACTGCGGTCGGCGCTCGCGCAACGCTTGGCGCGCTTTCCGATAAGCGCGCCAAACCCGGGTCAAGCTGCCAAACGTTTCCGTCAGGCCCATGGTGGCTACCTCGCTGGTCGGCACGAGCACCTCGAGTCCCTCAGCCACAAGGTGCTGACCACCGATGCCGAACGCCCGCAGCGCGGGGTCCCACTCCCGCAGCGCCCGCAGCAACGAGGCACCGTGCAAGTCGCCCGATGCCTCACCGGCCACGATCATCACGGTACGCGTCATGCCGTCCGCATTCCCTGACGAATTTGTTCTGCAACTTCGAGTGCGCGCAACGCCGTCGCACCATCGACTAAAGGTCGCGTCCGTGTGCGCACACAATGCAAGAAGTGGTCGATTTCCGCGTACAACGGATCGCCATCGTCCAAATCCACTTCCTCCACGTCGATGCGTGGAGTGCCGTTTTCCACCACGCGACGCACGATGCGAATGTGGCGCTCGCCGTAATCGAGCGAAACGTAGGTATCGGCCTGGAAGAGTCGAAGCTTGCGTTCCCGCTTGAGCGCGACGCGGCTGGCTGTGAGGTTGGCAATGCAACCATTGGCAAAGCGGAGCCGGGCATTGGCAAGGTCGATGTGCGGAGTCAGTACCGGCACGCCCACCGCCTCCACCTGGGCGACTTCGCTGCGCACCAGACTCAGCAGTACATCGAGATCGTGGATCATCAGATCCAAAACCACGTCCACATCGGTTCCTCGTTCGACAAACGGACCAAGCCGGTTGCACTCGACAAAGCGCGGCTCGGTAAGAATGGTCCGTACCGCCTCCAGTGCCGGATTGAAGCGCTCCAAATGGCCCACCTGTAAAATTCGCCCCAGCCCAGCCGCGAGCTGTACGAGCTGCCGGCCCTCTTCCGCGGTCAGTGTCAGTGGCTTTTCCACCAACACGTCGATGCCAGCAGACAAGAGATCTTTGGCAATCGGGTAATGGAGCGGCGTGGGCACGGCCAAACTCGCACAGTCGATTTCGCCAAGGATTTCCCGATGGTCATGCGCGGCGCGGCAACTTGCCTCGCGCGCCACGGCCGCCGCCCGCTCGCGGTCGACATCGACCACAGCAACGAGCTCCACGCCCGGTATGCTCGCGTACTTGAGCGCGTGAAACCGGCCAAGGTATCCGGCGCCGATGACGGCAGCGCGAATCGGACGACTCACGGCACAACTCCCACCACGGCGATACCTGCGGCGTTGGCAGCAGCAATCAGGCGATCCTTTTCCAACATGAGCGTTTTTCCCGCTTCCAACGCCAGCGCTACAACCCCAGCGCGGGCGCACACGTCGATGGTTCGCGGACCGACGGCCGGTAGGTCGAACCGCAAGTCTTGCTGAGGTTTGCTCACCTTGACCACTACCGCTCCACGACGACCCGCACGGGCAATGGTAGCATCCGTTCCTTCGATCGCTTCGACTGCCAGCACAATGCGATTTTTCACCACCACGGTTTGCCCGATATCCCACTCGCCAATTGCCTTGGCCACACGCAGCCCGAGGCGAATGTCTTCCCACTGCTCTGCTGCCGGCTGTATATCCGTGAGCTCTCCAGCCGGTGTGAGCAAGGAGTCCAAGAACAGCGTCGACGGTAAAACGCGGATTCCCTCCCCCTCCAATTCCTCGGCCAGGCCACGGAGTAACACATCGTCGCCAAAATGGGGCAAGCGCGAGAGAAACGCTAAACCGCGATCGTCCGGCGCGAAATGGTCGAGCAAGCCCTCTTTCCGGATACCGCCCACGAAAACGGCCTCCTTGACCCCCGCCCGCCGAAACACCTCGATGAGGCGGCCGAGTTCTCCCACTTGAATCCACGTAAGCTCGTCGACCTCCGCTTCGAGAGCGGAGTCCGTCTCCCCTCGATGCGCAACCGCCACGAGGCAGTAGCCCAAGTCGCGGGCCGCCCGAGCGAAAATGAGCGGGAACTGACCGTTCCCGGCAATGAGGCCGATTCGTTGCATGGCCGGCACTGTAAACTAACTTGTTCGTCGTCGCTTTGCACGCGTCCGTGGCTGGACTGCATCCGGACAATCAGCCTGAGCGGTTGCGCTCGGAGAGCGTGCCTCGCTCCCACCAACCGCACCCGCACTCACGCTTTCACCGCACGCCGCCTCCGCCAGGCAGCGCTGGCGGAGCGCTAACCACGTCGGGCGCATGCTTCGGTCGCTCGGACACAAAGGATTCTTGCTGTGGAGGGCTTCCTTGCGTGACCGGTCACCTCGCACACCGATGGAGCTAGTGGGCTCAGCGGCAAACCCCGCGGGACGAAGTCTCGACAAAGCGGATGAATCGTTCCACCTCGGGTACATTGGGCATTTCCGCGCGCACCCGCGCCACAGCCTCGGCCACAGTAAGGCCCGAACGGAACACGATCCGATACGCCCGCTTCAATTGCCGGATAAGTTCCGGGCTAAAACCTCGGCGCGTCAGGCCAACCACGTTCAGTCCGTGGAGTGTGGCGCGATTGCCCGTGGCGTTGCAAAACGGCGGGACGTCCTGAGTGACCATCGAGCCACCCCCTACAATCGCCGATTCACCCACCCGCACGAATTGATGGACCCCGCTCAAGGCGCCAATCACCGCGTAGTCCTCCACGATCACGTGCCCCCCCAACTGAGTGCCGTTGGCGACGATCACTCGGTTTCCGATTTGGCAGTCGTGCGCAACGTGAGTGTAGTTCATGAGTAAATTGTCGTCGCCCACTCGGGTCACCATGCCTCCTCCCAAGGTTCCCAAGTGCAGCGTGGCGAACTCCCGGATCCGGTTCCGGTTGCCAATTTCGAGGCGACTGTCTTCGCCCCGGTACTTCAGGTCCTGCGGAACGTGCCCCACGGAGGCAAAGGCAAAAATTTCGTTGTCTTCCCCGATGGTCGTATTCCCGGTCACCACCGCGTGGGCCCCTACGCGGGTACGTGCTCCAATGCGCACACGGCAACCGACGAACGCATACGGGCCGATTTCCACACCAAGATCGAGCTCTGCCCCCTTCTCGACCACGGCCAGCGGGTGAATTTTGACCTCGCTCACAACCGCACCAGCTCCGTTTCGCTCAGCAGCAGCTCGGCTTCGACCACCACAACTCCTTCCACTTTCGCCACCGCCTGGAATTTCCACAACGGTGCGCGGCGCCGCAGCACACGAACCTCCAGCCGCAGCTGGTCTCCCGGCAACACCGGCCGTCGGAAACGCGCACCATCGATTCCGCTCAGGACCACGACCTTGTTACTTTCCTCCCCCTTGAGCGTGTGATGGGCCAACAACGCTGCCGCCTGTGCCAAGGCTTCGCAAATCAGCACGCCCGGCATGAGTGGTTGATCCGGGAAATGACCGGGGAAGAACGGTTCGTTCGAGGAGACGTTTTTACATGCCACCACACGTTCGCCATCGACCAGCTCCAGCACCCGATCGACAAAACAAAACGGGTACCGGTGTGGGAGCAACTCTGCAATTTCGTAATTCTTCAGCGGTCCAGCCATGATCCGGGCACACGCCGCTCAGCGCTTCTTGCGGTTGTATTCCTCCAGGATGGTGTCCGTCAAATCCGCAGCTTTCGCACCGAACAGCACCGCCGTCGAGCCCGCCTCGAAAATCATCGTGTAGCCTTCCCGTTCCCCAAATTCCTGGATGACCTCTTGTAGCTCTTTGAGAATCGCTCCCGTCAGCTCGCTGTCTTTTCGCTGTAGGTCGGCCTGCGAATCTTTGTAATCCCGTTCGAAGTCGCGCAGCTTCTTCCGGTACTCTTCCTCCAGGTTAGCCCGCTCTTCTTCCTTCATCACCGCGCCTTTTTTCTCCAGCTGTTCCTTGAGGCTCTCGAGCTGATCTTTCTTGCGTTTCAACTGTGCCTGCAGCTTCTCTACCTCAGCCTTGAATTCTTCTTTTGCTTTTTTTCCGCGGTTGGACTCGTTAAGGGCGCGCTGAAGGTCGACGTACCCGATTTTCACGTCTGCTGCCGACAAAGGAAGTGCAGCGGCGAGCAGCACAAGCAATGGTAACCCGAGGCGAATCCATTTCATACCTGACTCCTTGAGCGGGATGTGGGGCAAGGCTGTATCGAGAAAATCCAGCGTCGGCGCAAGCACACTCAGGGCGGTGCGCCAAAGGAAAACATCACCGTCTGCCGGTCGTCGCCCACACGCGGATTCAGCGGGAAGCCAACTTCGATGCGCAACGGACCGATGGGCGAAAGCCAACGAATTCCCGCACCACTGGCGAGCCGCATATCCCCCAGATCGATGCCGCGAGCGGCGAGGAAGGCGTTACCGGCATCGACAAACACAACTCCTTTCAAGCCAATGGACTCCACGATCGGGAAAATCAGGTCGTTGTTAAAAATGAGCTGCTGGCTACCACCAATGGAAGTGCGTCCCAGGTTGTTCCCAAACGGATCCATCAAAGGCACGCGCTGCCCGAGCGAGAGGATGCGAAAACCGCGCACGGAGTTGATGCCTCCCGGGAAGTATCGTTCGAACAATGGCAATTCGGTGCGTTCGGCCCAACCGCGACCGTAGCCCACTTGGGCGCCCAGCGAGTACACGAACGTGCCCCAATTTTCGCTGCGATAAAATGGATAATAAAAGCGGGTGCGCGCCTCGAGCCGGTAGAACTTGCTTTCTCCGCCCAGGCCGGCAAACTCGAAAGACAAGTCTTGCATGGAACCGGCCGTAGGGTCGAAGGGGTGGTTGCGCGTGTCACGGTATAGCCTCGGGGTCAGGCTGCTGGTGAGGCTAGTGCCCTGCTCCGCAGCGATTTGCGATGGGGCAAGAGCGGACACATCGCTGATCTCCGCATTCTCGAGGCGATACTCGAGGCCCAGGCGCGTATCTTCCAGCGAGTAGCCCCACAATCGATCCCAGCCCAGAGCCGGTAACGGGTAAAGGAGCCGTATTGCAGCACCCGTTCCCCCCCGCGTGAATTGGTCGAAAATCAGTTGCCAGTTAAAGGCGGTCAAGCCGAGCGTGAGCTCCGTATCCAAAAAATACGGCTCGGAAACGTCCAGGCTGATGTTCCGGCGAATGGAGCCAAAGTCCGCGTTCAGAATCAACCGCTGTCCGCGACCCAAGAAGTTGAGCTCCGACAAGCGCACGTTGAACAAGTACGTCTCACCGCTCGAGATACCTGCCCCCGCCGAGAACGCTCCGGTGGAGCCCTCTTTCACGTCGACGAGCAGATCGAGCCGATCCTCGCGCGCTGCCTTGCGGGTGGTGATGTTAATGTCTTCGAAAAACCCGAGGCGGCGTAATCGCTCCTGGCTCCGTTTGAGCTTGGTGCCCGAAAACCGCTCCTGCTCACCGAGCCGAAGTTCGCGGCGGATGACTTTATCGCGCGTCTTGGTGTTGCCGCTGATGAGAATTCGGTCGATAAAAACCTCCGGGCCCTTACTTACCTTGTAGGTCACGTCCACCGTGCGGGCGCTGGGATCGACGTCCGTGTCGGGGCTAACGTTGACAAAGGCATAGCCAGCGTCGCCGTAAAAATCGGTGAGCATGGAGATATCTTCCCGGAGCCGGCTGGTGCGGAAGCGGTCACCAGGCTTGAGTTTCAACTGCTGCCTGGCGGGAGCCATGTCCGGCAACAAGTCACCGGCAATGTCGACACGTCCGACGTTGTACGGCTGACCCTCGTCGATGCGGATGGTGACGTGTAGGCCATCGTCGCGTCGCTCGATCTTGGGCTCGTCGATTTTTACGTCGATATAGCCATGGTCGTAGTAAAAGGCCGTCAGTCTCTCCAAATCCGTTTTGAGCACCTCGCTATCGAGGTTGCCCGCACCAGTCAGGAACGACAGCAGCCATTTTTCCTGGGTTTGCATGTTTTTGAGCAACTGCCTTTTCGAAAAGGCCCGCGCCCCCTCGAAGCGGATATCGGCAATGCGCACCACCTTCCCTTCGTCGACGATAAACCGCAGCCGCACTTGGTTGTCGGGTAGGGGCTCGGTTTTGTAGTCCACACGCGCATCGAGGTAGCCTTTCTTTGCGTAAAGTTTCTTTACCTCCTCGATGCCCCGCTGGATTTTGTTCACGTCGAGAATCGTGTTCGGGCGAATCTTCAAGGCTGCATCGATGTCTTCCTTGGAAATTTTCTTTTGCCCCTCGATGGCCACTTCCTTGATGAACGGTCGCTCGCGAACGCGGTACGTGAGCACGTGTTGCCCGTTTTCCACGGACCAGTCCGCCTCCACTCGGTCGAAAAAGCCGGTGCGCCAAAGTGCACGAACGTCCTCGTCGACCATTGCTTCGTCGAACGTTGCACGCGGGCGGGCTCGCAGTTGAACCCGGATAGCCTGCTCCTCGACCCGCTGGTTTCCCCGGATTTCCACCCGATCGATCCGCGGCGTTTGCGCGGGGAGCGTGGTTGCGAGGCTCAGCAGGAGCGCAAGCCCCATCACCACCCATCGCCCATGCATGCTGTTCCCTCGCTCTCGGCCGTCGGCGGCCACCGCTAGCAACGGTGCGGGCGGGTTTCAAATGCGCCCGCGGGCCCGTGGGAAAATTCGCGAATGGGGCCGCTTTGAACCCCCCGTAACACAACGATCGTTGAATAACGCGCACACTTATTAAACGAAAAGGGCCGCATGGTTTGGTAACCAAACCTTACCCGCCACACCCAGCTTCTTCGGGCTGTACCAAATCGCCGCATCGATCCTGGCCGGGTCGCACTGTTCGAGCAAGCTCCTTGGCGAAGCGATGGTTGTCCACGAGGCCAGCATTGCCAGCGTTCCACGCGTCTGCTCGTACCGCAGAAGCGCTTTCCCTTCCTCCGGCAAGCAGACGAGGTGGGGGGATGGAAGGGGTAGAGCTCTTTCACGCCGCAGCCCACTCAGCCGACAGCACCTCCGCCTGCTCCAGCACCGTTTGCGTCGCCTTCTCCTGCTTGTCGGGAGGATAGCCGTACTTGCGCAGGATGCGCTTGACGAGCACGCGGAGCTGTGCGCGCACGTTCTCGCGCAGCGTCCAGTCGATAGTCACGTTGTTGCGCACTGTCCAAACCAGCTCGCGGGCGATGGCACGGAGGGTGTCGTCGCCCAGCACTTTCACGGCGCTGTCGTTCGTCTCCAGCGCGTCGTAGAAGGCGAGCTCCTCCTCGGACAGGCCCAGTGCCTCGCCCCGTGCGTTTGCCTCGCGCATGTCCCTCGCAAGCTGGATGAGCTCCTCGATCACCTGCGCGGCTTCGACCGTGCGGTTCTGGTAGCGGCGGATGGTCCGCTCTAACATCTCGGCGAACGAGCGGGCCTGCACGACGTTCTTGCGGCGGCGTGTGCGGATCTCTCCCTTGAGCAGTTTCTGAAGCAGCTCGACAGCGAGATTCTTCTGCGGCATGCCGCGCACCTCCCCCAGGAACTCATCGGACAGGATCGAGATGTCCGGCTTCTTCAGGCCCGCGGCGGCGAAGATGTCCAGGATGCCTTCAGGAGCGATGGCGCGAGAGACGATCTGGCGGATGGCGTGGTCGAGTTCTGCCTCGGGGCGTGGCTCGCCGGGCGCGCGCTTGGTGAGTACCGCCTGCACGGCCTGGAAGAAGGACACGTCATCGCGGATGCGAAGCGCCTCGTCGTGCGGAACGGCCAGGGCGAAGGCTTGCGACAGCTCGCGGGCTGCCCGAACGAAGCGATCCTTGCCGTTCTCCTGGGCAAGGATGTGTTCTTGCGCAGCAGGCAAGAGCGAAAGCCGCTCCTGAGGTCTTCCCGTCTTCCACCTTGACCAATCGAACCCATGGAACAAGCCACAGCACACTTCGTACTTCTCCAGCATCACCGCCACCGCTTCTTCCTGCTTGAGCGCCGTGCGTCCCGCGCCGCCGCTCTCCGTGTAGGTGGCGAGCGCGGCCTTGAGTTCGTGGGAGAGTCCCAGGTAGTCGACAACTAAGCCGCCGGGCTTGTCGCGAAAGACGCGATTCACGCGCGCGATCGCCTGCATGAGGCCGTGGGCGCGCATCGGCTTGTCCACATACATCGTGTGCAGGCTCGGGCAATCGAAGCCGGTCAACCACATATCGCGCACGATGACAACTTTGAGCGGGTCGTTCGGGTCGCGGAAGCGGTTCGCGAGCGCCTCCCGCCGAAGCTTATTGCGGATGTGCGGCTGCCAATCCGGGGGATCGGAGGCCGAGCCGGTCATCACCACCTTGATGACACCCTGATCGTCTTCCTCATGGTGCCATTCGGGCCGCAGGGGCGGATGGCCATTCGCCCCCGTGCAAATGATGCGGTACAACTCAACGCAGATGCGCCGGCTCATGCAGACGATCATCGCCTTGCCGTCCATCGCCTCCAGCCGCTTCTCGAAGTGATCGACGATATCCTGGGCGACGAGCCTGAGGCGCTTCTCCGCCCCGACGATAGCTTCGAGTTGCGCCCACTTGGTCTTGAGCCTCTCCTTGCGCTCGACCTCCTCACCCTCGGTAAGTTCCTCGAATTCTTCGTCGATTTTCGGCTTGAGTTCCTCCGGTAAATCGAGCTTGGCAAGCCGGCTCTCGTAGTAGATCGGCACCGTCGCCCCGTCCTCAACCGCCCGCTGGATGTCGTACACGCTGATGTAGTCGCCGAAAACGGCACGGGTGTTGGCATCGGCCTTCTCGATCGGGGTGCCGGTGAAGCCGATGAACGACGCATACGGCAAGGCGTTGCGCATGTGGTGGGCAAAACCGTCGATGAAGTCGTACTGGCTGCGGTGAGCCTCGTCAGCGATGACGACGATGTTGCGGCGGTTGGACAAGACTGGCATCTGCCCGTCACCTTCAACCCCCGCTTGGCTCCCCCCTCTCCCAGTGGGAGAGCGTTGGGGTGGGGGCGCCGCCGCAGGCGGCATGAACTTTTGGATGGTGGTGAACACCACCCCGCCCGCCTGCGCGGAGAGCAGCTCTCGCAGGTGCGCGCGGCTTTCCGCCTGCACAGGCGGCTGACGCAGCAGGTCCTGGCAGCGCGAGAAGGTGCCAAAGAGCTGGTCGTCGAGGTCGTTGCGGTCGGTGAGGACGACGATGGTCGGGTTCTCCATCTCTGGCTCGCGGATGATGCGGCCAGCATAGAAGACCATGGTCAGGCTCTTGCCGGAGCCTTGCGTGTGCCAGACAACGCCGATGCGCCGGTCGCCCGGCTTGCCGCCGGGTTTGCGGCCAGCATTGTAACCTGGGCCTCGGTCGACCACATGTTCCGCGCGAGCGAGTTTCGCCGCGCGCAGCGTTTCCGCTACTGCCACCTGCACGGCGTGGAACTGGTGATACCCGGCCATCTTCTTGATCAGTTTTCCGCTTCCATCGTCTTCGAAAACGATGAAGTCCCGCACCAGGTCTAGGAAGCGGCGTTTATCGAACAGGCCATCGATGACCACCCGCAACTGCGGCATCGTTTCTGGTGCCAAGGTCTGGCCAGTGATGGTGCGCCAGGGCTTGAACCATTCCCGGCCAGCCGCGATCGTCCCGACTCGCGCCTCGACGCCGTCGGAGATGACCAGCAACTCGTTGAACGCGAACAGCGAGGGGATCTCGGCCTGGTAGGTCTGAAGCTGCTGGAAGGCGGTCCAGATGGTGGCCTCTTCGTCCGCGGGGTTCTTGAGCTCGATGACCACAAGCGGCAGCCCATTGACGAACAGCACCACGTCTGGGCGACGGCTGTGCCGGTTCTCAACCACGCCGAACTGGTTGACTGCGAGCCAGTCGTTGTTGTCGAGATCGTCGAAGTCGATCACCTGCGCCTGCGCGCCACGTACCTCACCGTCAGCCGTGCGGTACTCCACCGTCACGCCGTTCACGAGCAATCGGTGAAAGGCGCGATTGCGCTGGATCAGATCCGCGCCTTGGGGGTGGATAACCTTGCGGAAGGCGTCCTCCAGCGCCTCGGCAGGAAGGTCTGGGTTCAGGCGTGCCAGGGCATCGCGCAACCGCTGGGCCAGCACCACTTCGCCGTGGCTTTCCCTCTCCCTTCGGTAGAGGGGCAGGGTGAAGGCAACGCCGCCAGGCGATATGTCCGGCCCGTGGGCGACCTGCCAGCCGATGGCTTTCAGCCAGGCAAGGGCGGCGGCTTCGACGGTGGATTCCGTCAGGTGCACCATGGTTCATCTTTCGTGGGTGCGGGTTTGAAATCCGCCCCCACGATCTCCGGGTTTTCGCGATCCAGATCCCAGCGTAGCGGGTTATCGACAATGTATTGGCGGATACGATTCAGGGATACTTCGTCCCTAATGATGTGTTCGTAATAGTTACGCTGCCATATCTGTGCACCAGGCGTACTGCGTTGTTCGTTGATGTGTTTGGTGACGGCGGATTTGAATGAACGGATAACGGCTGGAATCGATCCGGTGACCGGGCGACCAAATCGTTCCGTAGGGGCACGGCATGGCGTGCCCCTACCATCGACAATGACGATGACCCCATGCACATGGTTGGGCATCACCACAAATGCATCCAATTCAGCACGGGGAAAATGCGCCGGGATGTCCAACCAGCAATGCCGCGCGATTTCGCAGAATTTGTTTAACCGCATTTCCCCATCCACCACCTCGCCGTGGGGGCACGCCCGATCCTGAGTAACGATAGTGATGAAATGCGCCCCCGGGCTGGGAATAATCGTATCCCTTCAGCCGGATGCTACAGCGATTGAGGCTATCGGCCCGTCGCCCGTACGACCCTGGGCGAATCGTGATTCGCCCCTATGACTCAAAAACGGTTCCGCATCCTTCACGCGCAGCTCGCCGGAGATGAGCTTGGGCAGCAGGACGTTGTGCAGCATACTTAGCATGCGAAGCTCACTCCCCCACCCGGCGTACAGTAAGTCCAGAATTCGGCCCTGGTGGTAATCCAAGAGCAGGCTCAACTCCCTGAGATGTCCGTAGATCATCGAGAAGTTGCTGAGCTGGCAACCGTCGGCCAATCATTGCTTGTGATTCTGCGCGTGGATTTTGCACAGCCTTGCCTCGATAGACTTCCACCTCTGTGCCGCCAGATGCTAAGACACTTGCGCAAAGCCCGCGTGCATAGAAACGGTTGAACTCTCCCTCTGCCAGCGTTTCAGCGGCGGTATGCGGCACTTTGGCAATTGCCAATCCGCCCTTGGGTTTTCTACGCTGCTCTGTCGTTCGCATGAGTCTGCGTAAGCGAAGCTGTGACGCGAGCCAATCATCGTCGTGCTCACGGAATGCCTCACGCAATAGATCCGGCCACGCTTGGGTCCCAGCCTCCGTGAGCCTCGGACTGATGTAGAGCCTGCCAGAATGGATGTCTAGATCGAGTTCACGGATCATGAACTCCCGAACTCCTTCATCAAGATTCTCGTAATGGATGCCCATACCTTATTCTCCTTGCTGCAAAATTTACAAGCTTTTCGTGACAAACCGCTCCGCATCCTTCACTTGCAGGTCACAGGAGATGAGCTTACCCCATACAGCGCGACAGATCACAGCGGATTCGACAGGGGATTCGGTGAATGCGCCTTTATTCATTCAATTTGGTCCTGCTTCTTGCCTTGAAGCGCTCGGGTTGCCCCTTTACTAGTTCGAGTTCGTAGCGCCGACGATCTAACACCTCAACGAATCCCATCTCATGACCGGGTGAAACAACTATCTTGCCTTTTGCCTCGCTCACCTCGACGCCGGTGCTCTTGCATAGTTTCTTGAGTGCTTCCTTGTCGATGTTTTTGGTCTGTGCCTGTCCTTTGATAGAAGCCAGGTAACGCGCGGCACGCGGATGCTCGCGGGCGTACGCCTCGATGCCATCGAAGTCCACGAACGGGAGATCCTTTCGGATCGCCTTGATGTTCTCGGGCACCGCCTCTAGGATCGCCTGTTGGAGCTTGCCCGCGAACTCGAAGCCGCTAGGCCGCAGGATGTGAACGTTGGCCGAGTCGACGAGCAGGTCGAAGTCGTTG
>BEIG01000047.1 GCA_002898795.1 bacterium HR30
TCTCAACCCCCTCTCGGGGAACGTGTGCCCTCGGCCGAGGAACCTCACTCCCCACCCCATCATTCTCCGGACGTCTCAAACCCCTCTCGGGGAACGTGTGCCCTCGGCCCGGTTTTGGGTAGTCAAACCCGTCCGGCGCTCGATGTCTCAAACCCCTCTCGGGGAACGTGTGCCCTCGGCCATAATTGGCATTGTGAGGCCGAAATGGAGTTCATTCGTCTCAAACCCCTCTCGGGGAACGTGTGCCCTCGGCCGCATTGATTCTCTAATTCATTCTGCCGAATTGACGAGTCTCAAACCCCTCTCGGGGAACGTGTGCCCTCGGCCTTCAGCTCCCGCCTGAGCTCGCCGACCGGGTCCAGCAGTCTCAAACCCCTCTCGGGGAACGTGTGCCCTCGGCCGTGGTAGCCCGCGTGGCTACCATCGAGGAGCCCGCGGGGTCTCAAACCCCTCTCGGGGAACGTGTGCCCTCGGCCCTTTTCATGGGGCCCGACGACCGGGCCTGGGGCATTGGTCTCAAACCCCTCTCGGGGAACGTGTGCCCTCGGCCCACGCAGTCGAGTGGGCAGCAGGGCTGCCGGTGCCGTCTCAAACCCCTCTCGGGGAACGTGTGCCCTCGGCCAAGCACGCCAACGGACACACCCACCTCGACACCGAGTCTCAAACCCCTCTCGGGGAACGTGTGCCCTCGGCCATGAACGAAGAAAACCTGGAAGCCTGTATTTTGCGACGTCTCAAACCCCTCTCGGGGAACGTGTGCCCTCGGCCGGTAGGTCCAATTATTGATATTGAAGGGTCATGTTTCGTCTCAAACCCCTCTCGGGGAACGTGTGCCCTCGGCCGTGGCTCTGGATTCAGAATCGGCGGGCAGGTACACTAGTCTCAAACCCCTCTCGGGGAACGTGTGCCCTCGGCCTCGTGATCCCACGCCCCTGGGTAAACCAGGGGGCGTGGTCTCAAACCCCTCTCGGGGAACGTGTGCCCTCGGCCCGATTCCCCCGTCGGGGACGGTGGCCCGCGTGGCCACGTCTCAAACCCCTCTCGGGGAACGTGTGCCCTCGGCCGGCATCGAGGTGCTGGAGCGCCTCGATGCCGGTGACATGTCTCAAACCCCTCTCGGGGAACGTGTGCCCTCGGCCCTGACAAGCAGGTCGCATTCGCTCGCGCCGTCATGCGTCTCAAACCCCTCTCGGGGAACGTGTGCCCTCGGCCTCATATAAAAACCTCCTTGGTTTTGTAAGGTACACCATTGTCTCAAACCCCTCTCGGGGAACGTGTGCCCTCGGCCCAGGCGCTGCGGCGGATCGTGCAGCAGTGCGGATTGGTCTCAAACCCCTCTCGGGGAACGTGTGCCCTCGGCCCCAATAGCGGCCCCCTCAGGGGCCGCCCAGTTCGCCGCGTCTCAAACCCCTCTCGGGGAACGTGTGCCCTCGGCCTTATGCGCGCCTGCGGGGAGGTGCATCATGTTGAACCGTCTCAAACCCCTCTCGGGGAACGTGTGCCCTCGGCCCGTACCGGCGGTACAAATACAAACACGCTTACTCGTTGAGTCTCAAACCCCTCTCGGGGAACGTGTGCCCTCGGCCGGTTTGAGACCCCGCGGCCATGGCCTGGATGGCCCAGTCTCAAACCCCTCTCGGGGAACGTGTGCCCTCGGCCGCACAGGCGCGCGCTGCGAAGCTCAAGGCATACGAGGAGTCTCAAACCCCTCTCGGGGAACGTGTGCCCTCGGCCGCCCAGAAAGCGAGCGCCGGGTGAATCCGGCGCTTTTCAGTCTCAAACCCCTCTCGGGGAACGTGTGCCCTCGGCCGAACTAGAGGCCGCCCTCGCGGCCTCTAACAACGTCGCGTCTCAAACCCCTCTCGGGGAACGTGTGCCCTCGGCCAAAGGAATTTTGTCGTTGTTTAATGGTCGCGATCTGTCTCAAACCCCTCTCGGGGAACGTGTGCCCTCGGCCGAACTAACCGTCCCAGCGAAAGTCGGCCCCCTTTCCCTCGTCTCAAACCCCTCTCGGGGAACGTGTGCCCTCGGCCGGAGAGCGGTGTATGGAGGATCCTGTCAGCGGAGCTGCTGTCTCAAACCCCTCTCGGGGAACGTGTGCCCTCGGCCAAAATTGGAGGACTGCCCACTAGGGCAGTTCGAGGGGTCTCAAACCCCTCTCGGGGAACGTGTGCCCTCGGCCTGACCCCTTCCCGAAGGCGCATCGGGCAAGGGCGACGGAGGTGGCTTGCGCCAGCCTCGTGTTTGGTCCGGTGAAAAATTGTAACTGGGCGTAATTGCCAGCCCCAAGTGCTTGTTGCGGCGAAAGTTTTTTGCCGCGCAACTCGGAAAACGATGGGTCCTTGCAAGGCAAGGGGCATTTGCTTTTCAGCACCAAAGGGCTCCGAGTGGCGCGTCCTCCCCCCGAGCGTCCGGCTGCGGGCCAGTATCCCTCGACAAATTCTTTCTTCACCTTGTCAAATAACGGCAGCCACGCACGAACCGTGGCGCGCGCTCTCGATGCACCTAAGATTTGCCTTGTCCCGGCCCTTTGCGCAAGTAGAGCCGACGCTGAATAACAAGCGGCAGCGACGGAAATAGCACCGCTTGACCCTCCGTTTTCGAGCGTGACCTCACTCCTGTGGCCGCAACCAAACATTACCCATCCGCATAACGACCAAAAGCGATGCGAAAAAGCCAGTACACCACTGCGCAACGTTGCCCACGGGCCCTCACCAGTCCTGGGCGAGCACTTTTAAACGCAAGCCCAGCGCCCATACCGTTCTCTGCTTAGTGGCAGCGTGGATGGACGCAAGACAGGTTTCGCCACTCGGACCGACTAGCCAGAAGGGCTCTTCCTCTGCACATAGTAGTAACGCTTCCGTGCCTCACGAAATGCCACCAGCGCAGGTACGCCTGGCCCGTTGACTAATTTTAGACACACCCTCGTGGCGGCGGCCTCAGTACACAAAGTGGTCACTGGCTACGTACCGGCCGTTCCCGCGTCTTCGCCCCTGGGGAGATCTTCCCAAAAGGAAGCGCGAAAAGCCACGAAGGTTCCACGCCACAGTGTCCTGACGGAGCGCGAAAACCGCTTGCCTACTACCTTTGAATTTGGCAAAAACGGCTAAGCGGGAGGCAGGGTATGGAACGTTCCTCTACCGCTCTTGTTGCAGCAGTAGGCGTTGACACAAGGAAAGTTGTGCAAACCTTCGCCGCACTGATCAGTTCGCCGGCAGAACCGCCGATTACTCGGGCCGACTTGATTGGCACCAAACCAGCGTGGGAAATGTACACGAGCGAATTAGCCGGCCCTACGGGACTCCTTGCCAAAGTGGCTCACGCGCATCACGTGCGGCTGCCTACTCTCCGCTTCCATTTGCTGCTCGACCGACAAGGTTTCGAACCACTCGAAGACGTGCGCACGACGGACGAGTTCATGGCGGCGTGGTACCAAGTGTTCCTCATTGTCCGAGCCCTGATCACCGAAAGCCATTGTGTGCTGGGTTGCTTTCCGGGTGCGAGGAAGGCTCTGAGCCAGGCTTTGGTCCTTGCATTCCAGCTCTTGGCTCGGCCGCAAGACCGAATCGTCCAGGTGGTCGCGGCGCAAGGCAACCAAGCTAGCCCCGAGTGTGCAGCATCACCAACAGGTGACAGAAGTCACAGCCATGTTGCCGAGATGCCTTTTTTGCGCGTGCAGGACTTGCCGTGCTCCGGCGAAGCACTGAAGACCTCAAACCTCCTTGCCGCAATACAGCCTCGCCGCCACCACCGCCGAGAGCCAACGATCGAGTTTCAGGTCGACCGAAACCATCGCGTGGTCTCGGTTGCAGTGAATGGCCGCAACCTGTGGCCCAACCGGCTTGGCATCCGGTTGCGGCGCCGTGACCTTGCTTTGTGGCTTCACCTTGCAGAACTCCGGCGTGGGCACGGATCCGCAACACAAGCAGCCTCCCGCGCCTCTTTTCGCGCGAACTCGTTCCCCGTGGCAACCAGCAGCTTGCAGTGTACACAGCTCTCGAGCTTTGGTTCCACTCAGCTACAAGCGTTAGCTGCCGACAGGCTGGCCGTTCCCAGCATCTCCCATCCCCGCAGCCTCCCCTGCCGATGCTGCTTTCGCGAAGCAACGGAGTTGTCGGCGTTCGTTCCGGAACAAGATCGGGATCTCCCGGAGGAGTATGTTCGCCAAGCCATGTCACGCATCAAACGGGCCCTGATCGAGTTTGGATTATCTCTTTCTGACCTCGAAGCCGTCCGTTTCCGCGGAGCAGGGGTCCGCCCGAATACAGCCTACGGTCTCCACATGGACCCCTCACGCATCATCATCCGTCGAGTGAGTCCGTGAGCCGGCACAACTGGTGCAGCACATCCACCGTCTGATGGGCCCTCGCCGGCAACGCACGCGCACTGCCCAGTGTGGACCGATGGAACACCTCGTCAAGTGCCTCGGGGTACTAAGGTAGCAACAGCGGCGCAGCACCACGCCCTTACATTGGCAACGTTGCCAATATGGCACGTCCCCTTCCCTTCGGCCGCTTTCCCTGCATAGGTTTCGCCCCATGGCTGAGCAACGCATCCACCAGGAGGGCCAATCCCTTGGAGTGGAGGCGGTGAGGCAGTGGAAGAGCCAGGGGAATTGGGAAGAAATCGCGACACTTTTACCACAGATCGAGCGCCCTGTGCAGTCCGCCCAAGCGGAACTCGCCAGTGAAGTGGGGTTCGCTCTAACGCAACTGGGGCGCCTGGACGAAGCTCGCATTCTTTACACCGAGCTTTACGAGGCAGCTCCTTCGCACCGGATCGCTAGCGGCTTGGCTTACATCCACTACCTGGCTCTGCTGCAACACAAGGTTCGCAAGCCCCGACTCGAAGATCCGGAAAGCTGGCGCAAAGGCTTCGAACGGTGGATTGCGGAAGCGCTCCGCCTCGAGCCGCAATCGATCAAAGACAAGTACCGCTTGGCAGTCTACCACGCGAGCATTCTCCCTCAAAAGGATGCGGTCGCCCTGCGGCTTTTCGCGGAAGTGGTGCGATTGTTCGAATGCCTGCCGCCAGATGTGCGAACCGAGCAGCACCGGCATTTTAAAACCTACGTCATGTCGCTCTATGGTGCAGCTCGCTCGGCGTTTCGGCTCAAACGGTACGAAGAGGCACGCCGCTTCATCTTCCGTTGCATCCGCGTCGATAAAGAGCGCAACCACCAGGAGCCTTTGTTCAAGCTGTTCCTCGCTGGGAAGATCTTGTTTGCCCTCGGGCAACACGCGGATGCCGAACGAGCCCTGCGTTTAGCTCTCGACGCCCCGGGCCACCGAGAACACGATTTTGTCTATGCACTTCTTGCGGAAATCGCCTTAGCCGCGAACCGACCCAACGATGCCGTGGCCTGGATCGACTCGCACATTCGCCCACACCATCGCAAACCGTATATCTGGCGGTTGTTAGGCGACGCGGAGCTAGCGCGTGGCGACAAAAGGCGTGCCCTGAAACTGTACAAAAGTTCGTTACTGAAAGATCACGCGGGTCGGCATCTCACACTGTTTAAAATGGGGCAAATTTACGAAAGCATCCGCGAGTTCGGCCAGGCAAAGCACTGTTACGAACAGGCCGCTGATTTCCGCCGCCGGCGTTACGTCACCGAATACCCCGAAGCACTCCAAGCACTGGCCAAACTCTGTGAGCAACAAGGGGATATCGAAGGGGCTCGAGCAGCGTACAAGCGTATGGCGCTGTTACCGACGCTTGCGGAACACGCCCAGGCAGAACTGGCACGCCTGGCGGGTTGATCCGTGCGCTGGCTCTTCCGCAGACGGTTCCTTGGGGGTGATCATGGGAAGACAGGAGTCACGTTCCGACGCCAATACAACACACCTGGCTTTGGCGCAACGGGCCGCTCGAGAAGGCAACTACGCGGCGGTCAATGACCTTTATCACGCGGCAGCTGCTGCCGGTATCGTAGAGGCAAACAAGAGAGCTTGGGGACTGTTGCTCGTTGAGGCCGGAAACTTAGAGGAAGGCTATCGCCTATGTGGGCGCTCTGCCGAGAGGGAGTCGCCGCTCGATTCGTCTAACCGCTCGAGTCCCGAACAAACCGGTGAGGATTTCACCGACTTCGAGGCTTTGCCTCGACAGCAGCAGGCCGATCCCTTGCGAAGCGCCCACCAAGAACTGATCAGTCTCTTTCGGCGCTGGTTTGCGGGGCGTGGCGACGTTTACGCCCGTCAGTGGTACGATGCCCGGAACGATCGCACTGGTTATGTTCCCGTGCGCGAGCCGCTTGACGATCGCCAAATCGCCCAACATCTCGAAGGGCGCATCACCCTCGGGCAATACCTTCTTTACCCCGACCATCACGTGAGCTTTGCCGTGATCGACCTCGACCCTACCGCTGCAGCCTGGGAGAGGGCGCGCCTGGAACGAGGTGCCGAGCTGGGTGGACTGGGTTTGCCGGAACTTTGTCACTACGCACAACGGATTTCTCAAGTTGCGAGGGACTTGGGCGTACCGGTCTTTCTCGAGGACACAGGCGGAAGCGGCCTTCACTTGTGGGTGTTCTTCGCCCCACGCGTGCCGGCGCGTCGAGCACGAGCGTTTCTTCGGGAGCTACTTTGGCGTAGCGGATCACAACCCGCCAGCGTTGCTGCGGAAATATTTCCGAAGCAAGATGAACTAACCGGCAAGGGTTTCGGAAACCTGGTCAAATTACCCCTCGGTATCCACCAAGCCACCACGCGGCCCTCGCGTTTCTTAAATCCCCAAAACTTGGAACCGGAGCTGGCCGTGGCAGCGCTGAGTGCAATTCAACCAGTTGATCCGGCAATCTTCGAACAAATCTTACAACAACGTGTGATTCCTCTGCGCGCTTCTGAAGCCAGTTCCACCCCGGTTCCAAACTCATTGCTCACAACCCCGACCTTAGGATCCCCTCGGGCCCTTGCGGAGGCGCTAGCCTCGATCGAGAGCGGGAAGCCGGTAGCAGAAGCTGTGGACCGAGTCGTCGAGGGCTGCGCCGTGATCAAAGAACTTGTTCGTCTGGCCTCGGAAGGCGAGCCCGTGTCCACCACGGCTCTGCGATGTCTCCTTTACTCCATCGGCCTGATTGGTCGCGAAAACCCAGTGATCGAACAGCTCCTCGCCCGGACGGGCACGAGTCGCAAGGAATTGGAGCGCATTCGCCGCGGGCTGCAGTCACCGATTGGCTGTAAGCGACTGCACGAGTATTTTCCCGACCTTGCACGCCGCTGCACTTGCCCCGAAGTGCCGGAAGCCGGGTATGCCACACCTGTGCTGTTTGCGTTATCGAACCCGCCCCGATTTGCCCGACCACAACGCGTGTCGCCGGTAGAAGCCGACGAGTGGCTCGGGGACACACCCAGCGCTTCGAAAGAAGACCTCAAAGCCATTATTGCTCGGCTCGAACGGATGGAGGAAATCCTCCGTAACTTTCTGGGGACCCGGCCCGACACGGTGAATCCGGCATCTCTTTCCGAAGAGCCGCCGTGGGC
This sequence comes from bacterium HR30, assembly GCA_002898795.1. Taxonomy (GTDB): domain Bacteria; phylum Desulfobacterota; class Binatia; order HRBIN30; family HRBIN30; genus HRBIN30. The sequence continues at coordinate 7,482 of BEIG01000047.1, forward strand.
AGACGAACCGCAGACAACTGGCCCACCCGTGGATCAAGGCAACTCGCGTCGCTAGTCGAACCAACTCGAGGGGGCGGTATGAAGACGGCATACATCACGGAGCCAGGTGCGACGGTTCGCCGTAATGGTCCCGTGCTCGAGGTGTGGTTAGGCAACATCAAGCGGACCGAACTGCTCGTGCACGATCTCGACCAACTCGTGCTGATGGGTAACATCCTCGTGACGCCGGCAGTGCTCGACTTCCTCGTGAGCGAGCGTATCGACACCGTATTTCTGTCGCTGCACGGCAAGTTCCGGGGCCGGCTCATGCACCACCATTCGAAAAACGTCAACTTACGCTTGGCCCAGTACGACGCTCTGCGAGATCGTAAGCGCGCTCTCGAACTGGCTCGCGCCATGGTGCGCGGAAAGATCGCAAATATGCGCGCCTTTCTTTTCAAGGCGGGACGGCGCCACTCCGAAGGGCGCCCACTGACCGAGACAGCCTATCGTCTGGGTGCGGTTCAAGACCAACTGGCCGAAGCCGAAACCCTCGACGAGGTGCGAGGGTTCGAGGGCCGGGCTTCTGCGCTGTATTTCGAGGTGTTCGATCGTTTGCTGAAAAAACCCCGACTTCCAGTTTGGGGGCCGCAATCGCCGACCTCCGCTGGACCCGGTCAATGTCCTGCTCTCCTTAGGCTACACGTTGCTGGCCAACGCGGTGGAAACCGCGGTGCAGATCGTCGGGCTCGACCCATACGTCGGAGCACTCCATGAAATTGCCTACGGCCGCCCATCCCTCGTTTGCGATTTGATGGAGGAGTATCGAGCCATGATCGTCGACCCCATGGTCGTCGCTTGCATCAACCAGCGCGTCTTCAGTGCGGACGACTTCGAGCCGGGAGCCGATGGCGAGCCGATTCGATTCAAGCGAGAAGCCATGAAATACTTTATCGAACTCTTCGAACGGCGGCTGCGGAACGAAATCTTCTACCCACCGAGGAACCACCGCCTGAACTACCGCCAGGTGATCGAAGAGCAAGTGCGCCACTTCGCCCGCTGTGTGTTGGGAACAGAAGGCGGATACGAACCGTTTGTGGTTCGGTAACATCACTGGAGGGCTCGTGTTTACGGTGATCGCTTTTGACATCTCCGACGACCGCATTCGCTACCGAGTCGTCAAAGCCCTCAAGAAATACGCGGTGCGAGTACAGAAATCTGTCTTCGAGGCACCACACCTACCGCAGAACCATTTGCGGCGTCTCCAACGACAAATCGAGCGGCTGATCGACCCGCGTACGGACCGAGTCCGGTACTATTTCCTTTGTGCCGCCTGCAAGCCGCGTATCGAACACCTCGGGCGTGGCGAGGTTACGGAATATGAAGAGTTCCGGGTAATTTGAGGGACCGACGGTTCTCCAAACCCCAAAAGACTCCATGCTACCCAGCATCCTCGTTGTCATCTTCACCCGCAACACCTCCCGTCCAGGCACGATTCGAGCGACATCTCGGTAGCCCTCTTGCCACCTGTGCCCGGCCCAGAGCGAAAAGCCCTTGGCTTACCCAGGATGGAAAACTCAACAACGCCCTGCGAACGGACAACAAGCGTGGTAGCGGGGGAGTTTCCGCGGCAGCGGCGTTTTGGAAACTCCTCGTCTTTCGCTTCGGCCCCGGTGTGCACGGGTAGGCACAAGAACCAGGACCTCGCCATCGCAATCTTGACAAGGGAGCGAGGACAGCCGTATGACCTTGTCGCCCAGGGCGAAACGGTATGGGGTGGGAACGGACGTTGGTGTTTGTGGCGGGTGCGTCGCCTCAAGTTATTACCGAAACTGTATGGGCACTTTGTCAACGGCGCCCCGTACCGCGCACCAAGATTTTCGTTCTCACCACAACGTCGGGCCGCGATCACATCGAGCGAGCTTTGCTGAGTCGTGGTGGGGCCTGGGCGGCACTACGCCGGGAATACCCTGCAGCCAGGCAATTTGACTTTGGAGCGAAGCAAGTTCTCCTCCTCCCTGGGCCAAACCAGCATCCCCTGGAAGACGTTCGGAGCGATGCCGACAGCGTGGCAGCCGGAAATTTCATTTTGGATTTCGTTCGGAGTTACACCGCGCCGGGCTATCCTCCCCTTCACGCATCGATTGCGGGCGGGCGTAAGACCATGGGCTACCTCCTGGGTACGGCCATGATGCTTTACGGCCGGGTGGACGACCGGCTTTCACACGTGCTGGTTCGGCCAGCAGCTTTGGAAGGTACCGATTTTTTCTTTCCCCCACGAAAGCGGCAATTGGTACAGGTGGTGGCACCAAGCGGTACGGCGGTGGAAGTTCCCGTCAAGGACATTTCTATAGACCTCGCAGAGCTACCGTTTCCCCGTTTGAGGCTCCTGCAGGAAACAGGTGAACTGCCGTCGGGAAACTTCTCCGAACTCGTCCAGCGACTCCAGCACCGCTTGGGGCAGTACGTTCGCCCAAACATTCAAATCGACGTAACGCAGCAGCGCCTGATTTGTGGTGGCGAGGCCATCCGCGTGTCGCCGCTACGCATCGGGATTTACGCAATTCTCGCGAAGCGTCGCCGCACTCACCCAGCGGGTACCACCTGTCAGGGGTGTTCCCTGTGTTTTCTTCCGGCATCGGAAATACCCGGAGCATTTCGGGCCGAACTCAGCGGGTTGATGCGACACATGAAGAGCGTTGCTGTCGGCAAAGACTGGGGCGAGCGCAACTTCCGCCCTGAGGTTTCCAAGCTCAATGCTCAGCTCCAGCAAAAACTTGGCAGCGCCAGTGCACCTTATGAAGTGCAAATCCGCGGACAAAAAGGCCAGCGCCTTTACGGCATTTCCGCCTCCCCAGAACTGTTGACGATTCTCGGGCTACCAACCGTTGGCGGCAACGTTGCCAAGAAAGAGGGGGCCATTGTGTAGTTCGATTCGACGGAGATAGACGAAGCTAGAGTCGTGATGGGACGAGGAGTTTTTCAGACAAAGTATTGGGGGATGTTGTGACTGCGTTAGACCGTTGGTCTCTCAAGATTCATGCTTTCCTACATGACCCACCGCACAAACCTCTCGCACTCGGGCGTGGCCACGCGCAGCAAGGCGCAAGCATTGCCATACAACTGAGCGGAACCGAGCTGACTGAGCAAGCGCGGCAGGTAATTGAAGAAGCCGATCACTTAGCCGCGGGAGCCGACCGCCATAGTTGGCTTGCCGGCTTCCGGGTCGACCCGCGTAAGGAACTCCAACTGCTTCACCCTCTCCAGGGCCAGCCCATTCCCGAGGCAGGGGCCGTGACGGGCGGCCTTTTCCAACTCTCCTTTCCACTCCGCCGGCTCTTCGAAGGTCTGGCAGAGGGGGCTGTGCCCGGCAGGGGCGAGCCTTTGCAAATCTCCTTTCCACCGGAGTGTGTGGACGCCGTGGAACAACTCGGAGAACCTCTTGCTAAGACCCTGGCCGAACTTCCCGACCTGCGTTTGCGGTTTTTAACCCTATGGAGGTTTTTACCGGAGTTACTTGCGGAACTGGAAAGCGACTCACGCAAGCTTGGTCTACTGTGGTCGCTACTTCCGGCCGACTCGCGCATGCCTGACCACTCTGTGCTGGTCCATGACTCCTTGGTTTCCGCGCTTGCCCTCATCCGTAGCCAAGGAAAAGAAGCTGCGGTTTTGCGGGTGCAATTTGCGCCGATCCAAGATTTCATCGAGGCGTCGCGCAAACTTCGCGATCTTTGGGCATCGTCCAGCATCCTTGCCGAAACCACCTGGAAGGCTCTGGAGCCCATCGTGGAAGAATTTGGGCCAGACCATGTCGTGTATCCCAGCTTACGTCACGAGCCCAGGTTCGACCGTTGGTTACTGACACAACTTCAAGGTCAACCTTGCCTCACCGCTCCAAGCGAAAAGGAAGCCGGCGGTTCCGCACTGTGGAAAGTGGTTCGACGAACTCGAGATCATTTGCCTCGGGCCCTGCGGACTCCGTCCCTACCCAACGTCTTCACGGCCATCGTGCCGTACGACAGCGCACTGGATCTCGCCAAACGAATCGAGGCGCAGCTTCGTGAGTTTTGGGCGTCAAGTGCGGCTGATGCTGCGCGCGAAGCGGGCGAAGGTGCCGATTACGTGGAACGAGCTGCGGACCAAGCCCGAGCCCTTCTGCAAGTATTTTGGGGCACGGTGCGATGGGGGCTCGACGACGACCCCAAGAAATGGGTCGGCTTGGACGCTCCCAAGCATTGCTGGCATAAGAACAGACCAACCATTGCCGAGGCGCTGGAAACCCTCCGCGAGCTGTCACAAGAGTCTTTCAAACACTACCAGCCAAACGCGGGCCTATTGTATGCCGATTTGAATGAGCAGGCTGGCCTCCTGGTGGATGCTGCAAAAAGGGAGCGAGCACAGCACGTAACGGATGAGGATGGGCTCAAGTGTACCTGCTGCGGCGATCGCCAGGTATTGGGCGGCAACGATTTCTGGGTGCAGCGAACGGAGGGCCATGCCAAGCGAAAAGATAAAAACAAGCTCTCCGACAGCGAGCAACTTTGCGGGCCTTGCACCTGGAAGCGTTCGTTCGAAGTCGAGCTCGCTGGCGACTCGGGGACAGGGCTTCGCGGGCAACGGCATCCATCCACAGGGGAGTTGGCTGCAGCCCAGTTCAAGTTGGACGTGATCCGGGCGTGTGCAAACGGGAACGTAGAGCTCTTACAGGCCGTGAAGGACTTCATCGACGCGGCCAATGAAGACGTAAAAGCGGAAGCCATGGAAGAAGGCGATACAAAGGTTTTTTGCCCGCAAGCCGTATACTTAGCGGCGGTTCGATCCAGCAACGAGACCTTGAAAGGCTTCGCAAACATCGATGGGCAGTGGCTCTTACCCTTTCCGCGCGAAGAGTCGAGCGAGCGCGTTCCGGAGCGAACCATCGCGGCCGCGGCAAAACTCCGCGCGCTTGCACAGCAAGCAAAGATCCCTGCGCCCAGGCCGTATCTGGCCATCGTCGACTTCGACGGAGACGCAATGGGGAAGTGGCTTTCCGGGACGCACGAGAACTTCCCGTCGCTGCGGGACACCCTGCACCTCAAGGTGCTGCAGGAAATTAGAGCCAACGCATCCGATGTGTCGGATAAGTTGGCAGCGAGGAAGCGGTTCCTGACACCTGCGTTTCATGCCTCGATTAGTGCAGCAGCGGCAGCCTTTGCACGCTTTAGCGCACCGATGACCATCGAGGGCGAGGAGCTCCCGGGTCACCTGGTGTATGCCGGTGGTGACGATGCCTTGTTCGTTGCGCCAGTGCCACTGGCGGTGGAGCTGGCGTGGCGCTTACGCTTACGGTTTTCTGGGTGGCCCGCTCGATTCGAGCACGAACTCCTAGGCGGAAGCTTAGAAGGCTTCGACGCCATGCGCGACCTTCTGGCGCAGTGGTTCCGCGCACCCACCCCGTGGGTGGTATCGTCGCTAAGCCCCAAGTCTGGACGTCCCGAGCCGGTCGAGCATTGGCGGCAAGCGAGTAGCCTTGGCCTTGCCTTTGGTACGAAAGCTACGGCCTCAGCGGGCATCTGTGTGTTCCACTATCGCTGGCCACTGGGCTCCGCCCTGCGCCTGGCACGGGAGGCCTTGAATGCAGCAAAGAGCGCAGGCCGCAACGCGCTCGGGATTGTCGTTCAACGACGCTCCGGCTCGGTGAGCAAAACGGTGCTCCCGTTCTACCTGCCCGTCTTCGAGACCGGTTGGGGCGAAGGTGATACACCGGACGTTTGGCCCGTACTTTCTTTGCTTCGCCTGATCGCTGCGTTCGCGAAACGAGAACGGGAAGTTTCGGTGCGACGGGCATCAGCGTTCCGCCAAGAGGTTGCTGCCTTGCGCATACTTCCCCACGCCGACCGGATCGAACAGGATGCCCGCCCTAGCTCCGAGCTTTGGGACATTGGTGAGGCATTGGCCCGGCGTGTTGTCCGGAAAAGGACCCTTCCCAGTGACGGTGAATCATCGGGAGAGTTGGAGGACATCGTCTTGGACCTGGGGCGTGGCGTACGCGCCAGTAGGCCAGAGCGCCCAGATTTAGCTTTGTTCGAGTGGGCCGAAGCCCTCACCGTGGCAGCCTTCTTGGCACGACCTGGAGAAGGAATTTGAGGCATGGAGCTTCTACATTTAGAACCTCTCGATGTTTTTTCCATCCGCTCGGCTAGGCCGTTCGACGTTAATGGTGTTACCCATGCCGACTTCGTTTGGCCGCCACCAGCTTGGACGGTGGTTGGAGCACTCCGCGGAGCGCTGTCGGAGTTGCTGGGGTTGCCTGCGGTCGAATACGGCCGCGTAGAGTCGGATCACCCGGAGTACTCCCGAGTTGTCGGCTTCCTGGGCCGCCCTGACGGGGCCGCCAGTTTCTGTATCGGTCCCCCGTTGATCTATGACCAAGCCACGAAGGCAATACGCTGGCCCGTACCAGCCGATGTGCTGGCAACTCCGGACAAAAGGCGGCAATTGCTTCGACTGTCGGCAATGGATCGACCACCACAAACGCACTGCAACGTGAAAGAAACTCGCACCAAGGTGCTCATTCCCCCGGCCACATTGGATAGTCACCCAGAAAAATCCTCGAGGCTTGCATCGTTCGACCAGGGACTACTCATGCAATGGCTGGAAGGACGCGACACATTGGAGATTGCCGAATCAAATGCGGGAAGTGAACGGACCGATTTTCACACAGAACCGCGGATTGGTATCCGCATCGACCCCACGACTGGCACCGTAGAGAAGGGGCTGTTTTTTCTCCGCAACGCCGTGCAACTCGAGGTGGGACGCGCATTAGTCGTCCCATTGCTCGACCGAGGCACCTCACTCCCCTGGGGGCACCTCCGCGGCCAGGTGGCTCGCTTTGGCGCAGATGGGCATCTCGTTCGTTTTGCTGACCTCACGCCGTTTTCCCTCCCAAAGCTGGGCGTCGACACCCCGCTTCATCGCGCTCGCGTGTTGTGCGTAGGCCCGATTCATCCAAACGACATCGATCGGCTCACTGCCAGTGACAAGCCGGTGCGAGTCCACGCGGTGGCTGCAGGCAAACTGGTGCGCATCGGAGGCTGGAAGCTTACCGCCGCCAAGCGCGATGGTTCGGAGGTGCAATACGGGCCGCGTACGCTGCGCACGTATTACCCCGCTGGTACGGTGCTGTACGTCGAATCGGAGGGTGATCTCAGGGAACTGCATGGGCAAAACCTGGCTACCGATCCTGCCGAAAGGGCTTCGGGATTCGGGTTTTGTTTGGTCGGACGTTGGTAAGGTTTTTTTCAAAGGAGGTCTTGTATGGCGGAAGCTAAGGGGCAACGGATGTTCGAGACCCGACTCCTGACGATGCTCGCTGAAACTCCAGTTCACGCGGGTACCGGAGCAGAACTTGGGGCCGTGGATCTACCCATTCAGCGAGAACGACATACGCGCTTCCCGACCATCCATGGGTCGGGCGTCAAGGGTGTGTTGCGCGACTTGTCGGAACGGATCAATGGGAACGACAAAGACTCCATTACCACCATGCTTTTCGGTAGCCCGCCGCCTGAAGGTCCTGGGGGTAACGCCTTGGAAGCAGGCTCGCTTGTGGTGAGTGACGCGCGCCTGTTGCTCCTTCCGGTCCGCAGCGTGGGGCACGCATTTGCGTGGGTGACTTCGCCCTATTTACTCAGCCGCTTCCTCCGCGATGCCGGCGATTGCCAACCGAGCGAAAGACAGGAAATCGAAGCAGCAATCCAGCAAGCGCTGTCGGGAGACCTCACGAAAGGCCGCGTGCACACTGCCTTTCCACTAGACGCGGCGATGATCGAAGAGATCGAGCTGCCGGTGGAGAAAAAAGACCTAGGCAAGCTGATCGCCTTGCTGGAGAAAATCATGCCGGGCGGCGAGGAAATGCGTTACTGGCGCGAGCTGCTGCCGAAGAACCTAGTCGTTGCGCCCGACGATGTTTTCGCCGACCTGGCCTTGCACGGCACTGAAGTGGTCACCCGCGTGAGGCTTACGGTCGAAAAGACGGTCCAGGAGGGTGCCCTGTGGACCGAGGAGTACCTCCCGGCAGATTCCCTGTTGTACAGCGTGATCGGTCTGGAACAACAGCGGCTTACCCGCAAATGGAATGGCAAAAAGGGTGCGACGGGTAACGGTGGGCCCAACGGGTGGATATGGGTGGCTGATTTGATTCAAAAACATCCTGTGGCGCAGTTCGGCGGCAAGGAAACCATTGGGCGTGGGTTCCTTCGGCTGCAACTCTGGCCCGTGGCGAACAAGTAAGGCATGGAGACAAGACCCATGGCAGGCAAGGCAAAGCATGTGGAACAAGAGCGCGCGCAGTGGGCACTAGAGACGGTTCGTGAGCTTCGTCGCTCTCAAGGCGCAAACAAAAAGGAGCTTCTCAGCCACATCCGCAAGTTACCATCGCACATTCAAGCTTCGGGCTTAGCGCAAACGTTACTGTTTTACGGAAGCGAGAAGAGGCATCAGGGTCTGGCTGAGCAGCTGGCACGCCACCTCAAGTTGTTCCCTAACGGGAGCAACAAGATCGCTGACGCTGTGAAGGAGCTCGTGCAAAGTGCGGAAAATGTGCGGCGGAAGACGCGTGACGCACTCAGTGCGGCACAGTGGCTGAAGCGCTTTGCCGAGGTAGAACTCGATGACCCTCGAGAAAACCCCTCGTAAAAGGGAGTTGACGGAGAATATCCATGCCGACGAAAACCCACGGTGGGGCAAAGAGGCCGGGTGGTCCGGACCGCAAAGGATCGGGGCCGGCGTTTCCGGTCCTCCCAGAATCCACCCGACGAATCGTCATAAAGGCCCGTAGCGAAGCCAAGTTGCAGGTTCACCCGTGGCTAGAACTGTCCAAGTTCGTCGAGTGGAAGGCGGAACAGGAAGAGGCGACGCCCAATAAACGAGCCGCCTATAATAACGTTGCGACGGCACTCCAGCGTGCGCAGTCAACGGCGGATGCCTGGCGCAAGCGGCGATCGAGGTGGCTTTCCGCGTTGGGCGCCCATGCTCGCACGATCGAGGTCGAAGCCGTTGCGCCCTGCGTGCTGTGGCTTGGCGCACCTACGCCCGTGGAACTCGGGTTCTGCCTGCACCATACCTATGGCTTGCCGTATCTTCCCGGTTCCGGGTTGAAGGGGCTCGCTCGTGCGGCGATGCGTCGAGAACTCACCGGCGTGCCTGTAGTAGATCGGCCTAAAGGCTCGGAACAAAAGAAGGAAAAGCAAAATTCCGATCCGAAGGAGCTTCTCGAGCTGTTTGGAGAAGGGGGTGACAAGGGACAAGCCGGGAGGGTGGACTTTCTCGACGGGATTCCTGCCGAGGCGGATTGCCTCGAGCTCGAAGTGATGAGCCCTCACCATTTCAAATACTACCAACAAGGCAAGCGCGACGAGCCTCATGACTGTGAGGACCCAAGACCCTTGCCGTTTTTGCGTATTCGGCCCGGCTCGAAATTTGAAATCGCCCTAGTTGCTCGCGAAACGAACGACTCGGAAAAGTGGCTCGAACAAGCGCAAAGGTACCTGCTTCTTGGCCTTGCCGAACTCGGCCTCGGGGCGAAGACTTCGTCCGGCTACGGCGTGTTCCAAGTGGTGAGTAGCCCGGCCGGAGGCGCGACCTCTCAGCCCGCCTCTGCCCAAGGGTCCGCAGCTCGTTCTCATGCTACCTCTCAAACCGAACGGCGTGAAGTTCGAGGTGCCGTCATCGAGAAATTCGACCTACAAGCCGACCTGCTCGTTTTCCGGGATCCCGACGGGAATTGCTTCGAAGCCTCGGTGCAAGAGTGCGAGAAGCGCTTTTCTATTAAGCGCACCGCGCTCGGTCAGATGCGCAGGGACCACGCACGATTTCGGATCGTCGTCGTGGGCCAGAAGGTAGTTGGTGTCTACAAGGAGTGAGGGGCATGAAAGGGCAAGAAACGCTCCGCGCAGAGTTCGAGATCGTGACTCCAGTCTTTTGTGCTGGTGCCGACCAAAATGGCCCGTCGGAAATCCGCCCTTTCAGCATTCGTGGCGCACTGCGCTGGTGGTATCGTGCAATCGACGGGAACTTTTTGGAGAAAGAACCCAAGATTTTTGGATCGACAACGGGTACCGGGCAATCGTCGCCTATAACTTTGGCGATGGCACGCTGGATTCAAGAAGACGCTTCGTTGGAGAAGATCCTGCGACCCGAGAAGGCTAGGGAGTCAGGAGCCGCGTACCTTGGGTACACCCTGTACCTGGGCAGCAATCACCGAAAGGCCGTGCTGCCATCGAACCATCGGATCACCATAACGCTAAAGTGGAACTGGAAACCAGCAAGCGAGGAAGAGCAACAGTACATTCGCCGGGCCTGGGCTGCGGCACTCTGGCTATTCGGCCACCTGGGGGGACTCGGCACAAGGGCGCGGCGCGGTTTTGGCACGCTTTCCTTGGTAAAGTGGAATGGTTGGCCCGAATGCGACTTACTGGGAACGGCCCATGGCGCTTCGACTCCCGCCGAGTGGAAGGCGCGGTTCGATGGGGGCTTTCAGATGATTCGCCAATGGTTCCGCCCGCCAAACCAAGCTGGTCATCAACATCTCGGAGAGAAGGTCCCTGTCTACTTGTGGAAAACAGGCAAGCCAACCTGCCACGCGGCTCTGGATGAAATTGGCTCAACTTTCCAAAGCTTCCGCAATCAGCCGCAGTGGCATAAGCCCGAGCTACTCGCCGCTTTTGGGCTTCCAATTCGCTTCAGAAATCACCCCGCACGCCGGGCAAGTCCAAAGGACCATAATCGCGCTGCCTCGCCGTTACAGATCCGCGTGGTCAAGATCGGTAATGCTTTTCACCCGCTGGTGTGGCGGGCAGAGGGGCCGCTTGTTCCTGAGAAACAGATCAAGCTGGTCTACGGTGGAGATTATTCGAGGCAACCCGGCCAGCCTTGGGACCGCGCATTGACCGCCTTCCTCGAAAGCATTCGAGCGCAGTGCGTGGCATGAATCCTTTACCTCGCCTTCACGCTTGGCTCATCCGGTACGAGGTCCGTAAGGGTGGTATTTTGCCTCCTCTGCCCACGACTGCGTTCCACGGGGCGTTAGCGCGGGCGTTGTACGACAAGGCATGCGTGGCTCCGGCCCGTGCGACTTGCACAGGCTGCCCTGCCGAGCCATGCTGCGCCTACCCAGCACTTTTCGAGCCGGCTCCTGCCGAGCGTTCTCAAATGCGCGAGCTCGGGGTCACGACCGAAGTGCCACGTCCGCTCGTGATCTCTCCCGACCAGCCTTTTCTACCCACTGGCGAGGAACCTCTCCCCGTGCGGGCTGGCCAAATCGTTGCCTTTCGCATTGCAGCAACGGACAAGGTGTGGCACCACTGGAACCTTTTACGGCAGGCGCTCGATCTCGTAGGCCGGCGCGGACTTGGCGCACGGGAGACCCGCGTGCTCCTTCGGCTCATCGATGTTCAAGCACTGGCCAGTACTCCACCCAACTTCGATGGTGGTGGGATCACCCTCCGTTTCGTCACACCATTGCGAATCAAGCATCGAGGGAAGATTGCCTCTGAAATTGATGGGCCCTTGTTGGTAAGCGCCATTTTGCGCCGCGCCCGTTTATTGGCGGAACTTACGGGCAAGCCCTGGGTAGGCGACGACCGTGCAGAACGCTGGGCCGCGTCGCTCGAGTCCGTCGCCGACCTGAAGCTTGTGCGGGTCGGCCGCTACTCGGGTCGGCAAGAACGCTGGATGCTATGGCCGGGCCTTGTCGGTAGCCTCCGTTTACGAGGAGAGGGACTGGGCGCTTTGCTGCCACTGTTGCACTTTGGTTCCTTAGCCCAGATCGGCAAGGCCACCACGTTTGGTTTCGGGCGTTATGAGCTTAGCCTCGCAGCCGAAGCGCACGACACTAAAACACCGCGCCTCGAAGGCGCATGAGTGGCATCACCATGTCACTCGAAACGCCCATTTTCTTTCTGACTTCGCTCGGGCTGGGCAATTACCGAGAGCTCCAGTACGGCCTTGGGGAACAAACTTACGCTACCCGCTTCGCCCCCGTGGCCACGGCAGCCCTTGTGTTCTCTGCCGCAGAGCGGCAGCAGATGAACGTGCGGATCCTGTGCACGGCTAAGGCGCGCGACCATTGCTTCGATCAAGTCGCGCGTGAATTCCATTCTTTGGGAGTCTCGAGCGTTGCTTGGAGGGAAGTACCGGAAGCGCAGTCGGCTTCCGATTTCCAAAAGATTCTTACGGCGATTCTCGAAGTGGTTCCTGACAACGAGCAAGTGGCTGTAGCGGTGGACGTTACCCTGGGGTTTCGCCACTTGCCGTTCATCTACGTTGCGGCGCTCACGTATTTGGTGGCTCTCAGGGGCGTTACTTTCCGCGGCTTGTTCTATGCCGCTGGTGATCTCGAGCGCCCTAACGGGGCACATTCTATCGTCGACGTTAGCCGCTTTTTCGAGTTAATTCGCTGGCATCAAGCCCTCGCCGCGCTGCGCGATACCGGCCGCGCTCGGCCGCTAGCCCGGATCCTCCGGCAGCATGTGGGTAACCTGTTTTCCGCAGAGAACGACGTTGATGCGGGCCGGCGCCAGATTTCCGTTATCCGCGACGCAGCGGAAAAACTTGCGGCCCCGCTTTCCTCCGGGCTACCGATCGAAGCAGGCATAGCCGCTGGCCAGCTCCTCCGGGCAGTGCAAAGCGCCGCGGGTTCCAATGCAGACACCGGGATCCTCGCCGCCAGTCAGTTGGCCAAGCACGTGGAGGGTTGGGCGCTTCCACCACAAGTTAAGGACAAGGAGAACATCGAGCTAACCAAGGAGGAACTAAGGCGTCAGTGGCTGTTCAGTCGCTGGCTATTCGAGCACGATGACTATGGCAACTGCCTCGAAGTGCTCAGAGAGTGGGTGGTCAACCTGGTTCTCTTCCGGCAAGGAGTAAGCCGGAATTGGCTCAACTACGAACAACGGCGCAAACCGGCCGAACGTTTCTTAGCTGCGATAGCGTACCGCGCCCGTTCGGGGCTGAACTGTGCAGCCGAACACGAGCGTTTGGCTAGCTTTTGGGCCGCAATTTCCGAAAAGCGCAATCTGTTGGCGCACGCCGGTATGAAGGCAGAAACGGTTAAACTACCGCGCGAGCCACTGCAGCACCTAGTCTTCGTGGAAGCGCGACAACTCCTAGAGTCCGTCGATACACTGGAGGTTCGTTTTGGGGGCTCTCGAAACTTGCTGGTATCCGCCTTGGGGCGGTCACCCGGAGCTCTCTTCACAGCCCTTTCGCATCTTCGCCCCGATGCAGCCATTGTCCTCACCTCGGAGCAGGCCTCGTTGCGTTTACCGGACACCCTCAAGGCCGCGGATATGCCGAACCTCGAAGTTCAGCCGATCGTTCTCCAGGACCCCTACCGTGCCTTCCGCGAGGCGGCGTCTGTCATCGCGCAGTGTAGGCCGTCGTTGCTATCGGCAGACCGCGTGGTCGTCAACCTCACTGGCGGCACAACGGCAATGCAGTACCTGGCTGAGCGCGTGGCCGACGAGGCCAAGCGGCTCGGAATCCATGTGGAGCGCGTTGCTGTCCTTGACGAGCGACCCACTGTGGAGCAGCAGGCCGATCCCTTCAAGCTCGGTGCCATCGAGTTTCTCGACGAGGTCGTTGGCAACTCTCGCCGGGAATCCCCTTAACCGAGGGTCACCCGTCAGCGCACAAGCCCGAGCACGGCCTCTGCCGCATGTTCACCAGAAGTCGTACGGCAAACGCCGAAATCTTCCGACAACGCGGGCATCCGGAGCATGGCCTCGGCGGGTCTTCTCCAAAGCTACTTCCGAGATATCGCGTCCGCGTTCCATAGATACCAGGCAAGTAGTTTTATCCGAACAGGGGCAGTGGGAGGCTAATGTGCAGCAGCGGTCGGGCTGCCTCCGCGTCCGAACACCCTACCTAGGCGGCCTAAACCAAGGTCCTCGCGTTCCCGGCCGGACCCGTCAGCTCGCACGGTTACTGCGCCCTTTGACTGCTAGGGAGTGGGGGTGGGTCTCTGGCAAACCACGCTGAGAGTTCCGATCAGATCGATCTGTAACTGCTCGCTCAGCGGGACATCCAAAACCGGAAAGCCGAAACTCAGCTTACCGCGGCTTAAGTCGCCTGCTTCCACCTCGGCACACCCGAACGGGGATCCCTCGACTTTCGCAATGCACGGTGAATTCCTCTCAGAGCCGCAACCGGTGGGAGAGTCCCGAAGCACCTCGGTGGTGTTGTCCACATCGTAGATGACCACTTCGCTCGTCCCCGAGGTAATCGAGCCGCTCAACATCAGTTCGCCCTCCTCGGGATCACAAGGCTCCGTCGGTTGGGGGCAAGGCTCATTACTTCCCAGAGGGAGAATGCGGAGGCACAAATTCTGGACGAGCAACATTCCCCCGGGGGGAAAGGCATCAGTGCGGGTCATCCTCACGGGGCTCCGGCACACCCCAGGGTGGGGGTCGCTCGACTCCTCCAAACTCGCACGACTCACTTGGCCATCGGGCAGGGTCTCGGAGGCTGTGCACTCCGGGTCTTGTGGGAAGCCCCCTGCCGGACCCGGAGGATTCGAGGTGTTATGGTCCTGCTCCACAAGGGTGTTGTAGCCCGGCGTTCCTCCGTCACAATCGATAAAACCAGAGCTATCCGCCGAAAGCCGTACACAGGCCCGGACAATTCCCGCCACCTCAAGACGTCCGAAAGTGGTACCCTCGCGTGGGATGGTAATTTGGCGGACGCCGTTGGCATCCATAGGACCAATACGCCACTCCTGCCGCCCAGACAAATTGATCGACAAACCGAGGTCGCGCGCTTGGACATGAATCCGCGACGCCGTTGAACCCGCCCGCAGCACACAAGTCCGAACGATTTCCTCCTGCTGCGCAATTTGCGTCGGCGTTGGAGTTGCCGTTGGTCCAGGTGTTGACGGCGTCTGCTCCCCCTCCGTCGGGACGGCGGAGGGTGCTGCCGTCGGGGTTGGCAACCCAGGCGTAGGGGTGCGCGTAGGCGGACGCGAGGGAGTGATGGTAGGTGTGCTCGTCCGTGTCGGTGTTTGCGTGCGCGTGCCGGTGAACGTTCGCGTAGGAGTGTAACTGCGCGTCGGGCTAGCGGTGAATGTAAACCGGGGCGTGCGCACGGGAGTTGGTGTCGGTGCCATCGCCGCGTCTAGCAATGCTTGCAGTGTCTCGTCTGCACCTGCAGCCTGCCGCGCCTGCAAATTGACGTCCGCGGCGTTGCTGCCGACAATCACATCGGGCAGAAGGCGAATGCGCGCTAGCATGGCACGCAGTTCCGTCACGTTCGCAGCGCAGAGATCGAACCCGGCACGGACACGGTCCAACACCAGGCGCACCAGCGCCTCCGTTTGGAAGTCAATGTCCTGTTGATCATCAGCAGCCGTAAGAAAAGCCCGTGTAAGGGAGCCGCTCGCTGCATCGCCGACATGTACGACGTACCGGCAAACGGAGGCGGGGTCGCGACCGTCAGGCAAAACGAGGCTGTAACGACCATCCGGGCCAGTTGCGGCGGTAGTCAGCGGTCCCGCAAGCGAACCATCCGGCAAAACGATGCTCAAGTGCACTGGCACACCGGCACCCACAGGCCGCACGTTTGCCGCAAACAAGGCCTGGGCTCGCCGTACAAAAAGGTTCCACGCGTAAGTTACCCAGGCATCTTTACTCGCCACTTTGCCCTCTGGCATTCGCACTTGCCCACCGACACGTACTTGCACCCCTGGGGTAGCAGGAGGTGGTGGATGGCTGATGTCCAACTTAGATTCCGTACCGCACGCAGCTAAGAGGACCACCCACGTGGCGGCTGCGATTCCAAGCAAGGTTTTTTTGCTTCTCATCATCGCGTGTCCATCACTCTGCACAGTCGTTTTGCTTCGAACGAAAGCCGATTGTCTCGACGCCAATTGGCTGGGCGCCTATCCGTACCATCCTGCGCGATCGCCCGTCAAATGACAACTAAAAAATCCCAAGGCAAGGCAGGCAATCCCATATTCGCGTGTTTCGGCAGAAGTAAGGCCCAGGCACTGTTTCCGTTGACAAGACATCAGGGCCGCCCTACCGTCAACTGCACATGATTCACCAGTTACTCGAGCAAGCCGACCGACGAGCCGGAATTGACGCCCGCAGGGCCTTGCTGCGCTTTTTGAATGGCATCGAGTGGTTGGTGCGCGACCCTAAGACTGTGGTGGGGCGCACCCCGTACCAATCGATCTTGCGGCAGGGAAAGCTCGAAGTTCGGCGCTACAATCTCGGCTCCGTCAAGCTGCGCTACGCCACGCCGGTCGTCCTGGTTCCGCCGCTGATGGTTAAGCCTTTCATCTATGACTTGTTTCCCGGTCGAAGTTTGGTGGAATTCCTTCTGGAGCACGGTTTTCAGCCATACGTGGTTGACTTTGGGGAACCGGACGAGGCGGATCACCTCGTGCGGCTCGACCAGTATGTGCTCGACTGGCTGCCCGCAGCGTGTGCAGCCGTTCGTGCAGATGCCAAGGTGGAGGATTTGACCCTCCTTGGGTACTGCATGGGAGGCGTATTTTGTCTCATGTACGTGGCAGCCCACCGCGACACCAAAGTGCGCAACCTGGTATGCATCGCGACGCCGATCGACATGAACAAAATGGGCTTACTGGCGTGGGTTGCAAAGTTAGCAGGGCGACAGGTCGAAACGCTCGCTCGGCAAATCGGCAACGTGCCGGGTGGATTATCGAGCACAGCGTTTCGTTTGCTCACGCCGGTCAAAAATGTCACACGCTACACCGACTTCTTCCTGAACCTGTGGAACCATGAGTACGTTCTTGGATTCGAAGCGATGAACCAGTGGGTCAGCCAATTCATCGACTACCCCAGGGATGCCTTCGTGCAGTTTACCCGGGACTTTATGCAGCAAAACAAGCTCGCACGCGGACAACTCACTCTGGGTGGTCGCGCCGTGCACTTGCGTGAAGTTAGGTGTTCTTTGCTAGTCTTTGCCGGAAAGAGCGATCAGGTCGCACCGCCCGCGTCGGTGCGCGCGCTCATGGATAAAGTGGGGAGCCAGGATAAGACTTTTTCCTTGGTCCCGGCTGGCCACATGGGCATTTTAGCTGGCGCCAATGCCCCGAAGCTGGTGTGGCAGCCAATGGTGCAGTGGCTCTCGGCTCGTTCGCAGAAAGTCACGGTTCCTGCTGTGCGGCGCCTTAGTGGACAAAGAACTCAGCGTTCCGCTGAGCCTGCAAAGAGGCGGGCTGCAGGAGCCAACTGAGGGAAACACGATGTTGTTCGTTGCCGAGTACGATCTCCGCTGGGAGGACGTGGACAACGCCATTGCCAAGCGGCTGGAGTGGTCCGAGCACATGCCTGAAGGCTTTCGGTTTATTGGAGAGTACATTTGGCCAGACCATGAACCGGCTTTTCGCGGTGTGGCAATTTTCGAGGCTGACTCCGTGGAGGCGGTAAACAGCTTCGTCTTGCACTACGGATCCACACTCCGCATGCGGGTACACCCGGCCAGCGACGTGCTCTCGGCCATCGCTTCGACAACCGGGCAACGCGTCCCTTCAAAGCCCATGCACACGCGGCGTTCTCAGAAAAGGAAAAAGCCTTCGTCCTGAGTTCGGGCGGGTCGTAAAGCTTCGGGGGCTAAGCGCGGCGGGTTCTTAAAGCTCTTGCTACCGATACTCGTCCACCAACGGGGGGTCGATCGACGTTCGAAGGTCTGTGTCGAGCCCTGGGCTATCCAGTCCCTTATGGAACGATCCACCCCCTGTACCATAGAGGCCCCCAAGATGGGGGAGCCCAAAGCGCAGGGCCAGGGTACGGGGAGATGGAGCACGTGCAGGGCCGCCGCGCTTGCCTTGCTTCCGGCCAAAGATAAACCTGGTCTGCCTCGATCACCGGAAAGCGATAAGGTCGTTGGCCAATCATGCCTTCCCGGACGAGGGCCATTTTTCCGACCACAGTCACGCTTCGGCCTTTGCGGTAGACCTCTGGATCCAACAACTCGGGTTGGCAGGCAAGGAAGCGTCCTTCACTCGCGTCTTCCAGGATAGGTCGGCCGGAAGAATCCAGCCTTCGTTTGACCAGCTCCAAACAAGTTGCTTCGTTCTCGACATGGATCCGCGCGATCGTGCCGCCCCAGCGGACGTAGCGCCCCACTCCATCTCCACCCTGGGCCTCCGACAGTTTCACCTCGGCAAGCTCCGCTGCCGCAAGCTCGGGTGGCAAACGGCTTGCGCACCCGCTCAAGGCCAAGGAAAACCCAACCCACCAGAACACTTTCTTCATGGCATGTAAGTAGGCTAGCGAATCCCTTGACGAGCCGCCCACGCTTTTATTGATACTGAGAGCCTTTCGTGGGGCGGCAAGATGCGCCGACCGCGGATTTTGATTCGGAAGCTGAGGAGCTCAATGTCGGTGGATCGTACTTTCAAAGAAGCGCTGGAGTCCGTGGCAGACCGGCAAGCTGCAGAAGAGGCTGAGTTGTGGGTGCGTCGCGTCGAGGTACTTCTGGAGTGGATTCTGCAGCATCCGAAGCTCATCGAAGTACGACACGAGGCAGCGCGATTACTCACCGACTTGCGCGGCGAAGACGTCCTCGAGCCGCCACCTAACCGCCGCGTCTAGACGGACGAGGCTTTGACCTCACCCTCCGACGACGCGGCCACTTCCTGGCCAAGCTCCGCTTGGTAACCGCATTCTGGGTCAGCCCAGGGAATGCTCTCCGGTCTGCCTCCGTACCACGGATACCCGCGGCAAACAAAGGGCCGGGTCTCATAACTGCGGCACTTCCCGTCTTCGCCTAGTTGATCACACGTGTAGAGATGGGCATCGGCCGGAAGCTGTCGGGTATAGAAGGGATTTCGTTGCATCGCTTCTTCGCGAGTCAAAGGCCGCCAGTGCTCTGCCGCAAACTGCATGTCGGATGGAATGCCGAGCACACGGGTCAAGTGCGCAATTGCGCGAATTTCTTCGGGCGACTGCCTTACGTAAATTACCCGGCAGCAGGCTCCGCAGGCATTACAGAACTCCGCCATGAGTGCCTCCTTTACCTGGAAATCGATGACCGGAAAAGCCGCCGTCGCCAATTCGCATCTTCGCGGAAATGGTTTGCCCAAGCCCAACAGTGGTTGACTTCGTCGCTCCACTACCGATAAGCGCAGGCTCTATGTTCAAGTGGACAAATCGCTCCGTCGTGCTGGTTACCTTGCTAGGCGCTGTTCTCACAGGATGTGGCGATGACGGCGAACCTACTAGGGGCGGCCTCAGTGGTCCGGTCTTACGTGTCGGTGTGGCTGCAGTCCCCATTACTCCATGTGGCGAAAATGCAGAGTGGGATGGCCCGGTTACCGCCACTGGGGTGTGGGGCGAAGCCTATGAGGACCGCAACGGAAATGGCCGCTGGGACCTGGGCGAGCCGTATACCAACGACCCCCGCAACTCGGAACTGGATCCGAACTCGCGAACGAAATACGATGGTATTTTCCTCGCCGGCTTCGGCTCCAACCGCATGGCCCTAGGGTGCCACGACGACATCTGGGCGCGGGCTTTGGTGTTAGAAGCGGGTGAGACCAAAGTCGCTTTGGTCAGCGTGGATCTCGTGGGAACTCTCAAACACGGGCGGTACTATGGCTTTGCCAAGGCCGAAGCCATGGTGGACCCCGCACTCGGGATCGACGCCTTTTTTTATAGCAGCACGCACAACCACGAGGCCCCGGACTCCATTGGCCTTTGGGGTGCAGAAATGTTCCGCGATGGAAAGTTTCCTCTTTATCTTCGATTCGTCGACCGGCAAGTGGCTCGTGCCATCAACGAAGCGGCCAATCCAAGCCGAATGCGTCCGGCCCGGTTGCGGGCCGCCGTCACCACTCCGGAGATCGATCCGGAGCTTCGCGGGCTTCAAGTGCGCACCCGCTGCCGCCCACCTTGGTTCTTCGATGACGAACTTCGCATCCTCCAGTTTGTGGATGAGAATGACAAGACGGTAGCGACCCTAGTGAACTGGAACACCCACCCAGAATCGCTGGAAGACCAGAACCTGTATGTGAGTTCCGACTTCCCTGGATTCACCCGCAGCCGCGTGGAAGAAGTGCTCGGGGGTACAGCGATTTACTTCTCCGGCGATCTCGGCGCTGTGGAGATTGTCGGAGACAGTTGCGTTGGCAACGCCGATCCGCGGCCAGGCGGGGGCAACGAATTTGACCACCGTAACGACCTCGGGGTCGAGCGGACGCGGCGTATCGGCGAGGTAGTAGGCAACGCAGCTCTCCGGGCGCTGTCGCGGGCTGAGGAGCTACCCATTCACACCTTGGATGTGCGCTCGTCCCGTTACTACCTGAGCGGCAGTAACGCCACGTTTTTCTTTGCTTATCAGATCGGCATTCTCGACCTCGACGAGGACATCTTTAATCCCACGCACTGTCCGCCGGGCGCGCAGTTTTGCGTGCCCATGGAGCAGCAAGTGTTACAACTGCTCGACCGTGATGGCCGCCCCCAAGTACAGTTTGTCACCCTTCCCGGAGAAGTCTTCCCGGAGCTTGTTTACGGAGTGGAACAGCATGCCCGGCGCGACTGCCCAGCCGCGCACACCGGCGAGCCGTACGAACCCCCACTCGTTCCGTTCTTGCGGGCGCGGTACCGAATTTTCCTCGGCTTGTCGCCAGATGAATTTGGCTACATCGTTCCAGGTTATGATTTTTACCCTCCACCCACGATCGACGAAGAGGCCACCGATGCGT
>BEIG01000048.1 GCA_002898795.1 bacterium HR30
CGCGTATTCACCCTGCGCGCCACCGAGGAACCAAGCTGCGCGCGGGTAGCGGGAAGAACTAGAACATTCCCGTGCCCAGAAGCCTCCGCTAGAGTTCGCCGGCTCCTCTCCACGACCCGCCCGGTTCGGGCTTAATTTTTTGGAAAGCCACGACGTCAGCTCGCAGGCGGCGCTGATCGCGCAGAGTCTCCTCTCCGCTTGGTCCTTGACAGGTAACGCCTGCCCTTTGGGCGGGAACCACCTCGCCCAGTCATAGCTCGGAGGATGAGGTCTAACGCTGGCACGCTCCAGCAACAGGGTTCCGCAGGAGGTTGCCCTACAGCGCCTTTTCACACGTTCCCCCCTTTCGGTGATCCTGCGCCTCGTGCATGCGCTGCAGCCGCAGGCACGCCCGTATTCCGATGGCTCGTGGTTGGGCGGCAAGAAAGCCGCGTGGTCTGCGGGGAAGGAGGAAAAACGCCGGCCCGAGTGCGGCTGCGGCTAGGATGGGGCCCCGCGCGCTGCTCTGGTTTTCACCCCTTCCTACCCCTGCCCCGTCACACCGGCAACGGCAGCCATGATCAACGTCGAGGACACTCAGGTGCCACGGGCGGTCCAACGTGTAAACTCCGCGACGCAATCACTGCTGCCAACACCGATACCGCCACCGGAGGCTGTTCTGCAGGCCGCAACCGAGCTCACGTCGTTGTTCCGCCGAACAACGCATCACCTTGGCGGTGGCCGGCCACTCCACGGCTGAGGCGAACAATCTGCCTTCGATCAACTCGACCATGACGATTCAGGAGAACGCGTCGACCATCGAGCGCGGCAACACCCTGATGTGCAATTGAGGTGGCGCCGCTGCCGCCGCGGAATGCTGCATCTCCCACCGGAATAGTGCAGGCAATCCCACGCTCGCCAACGTGGCAGTCAGCAACGGTTGCACCGATGGTTCTCCTTCCCCTGCCAACTCAGGGGACGTTATCTTGACCAACGGTTGGATCCTAACGACCACCGATGGCACGACCTCAGGCAGTAACGTGACGGCCCAGCTCGGCGCGTGCAGTGTTTGGTGTTATCCACCAGCCCCGTTGCCGAAATGGCATACCGCCTTGCATCCTGCGGGAAAGCACCTTGCGGGATTTCCTGTGAACCGGTAGCCCTAATCCATGCACTTCCCTCGCTTCATGCGGCGGGTAAACCGGGTGTTCACGAATCCGATTATGTTGAACTTCGCCTGGCTAGTGCCTCCCCTTGCTGTGGTCCATCATGTCGGGCGCAAGAGCGGGCGGGAATACAAAACGCCCGTGCTCGCGTTTCGCGCGGAGAAGGGATTTGTCATCCCCCTGACCTACGGGCGTGATGTGGATTGGGCGCAAAATCTTCTGAAGGCGCGCCGGGGAGTCATCGAACAACTCGGAAAAAAGTACGAACTCACCAACCCGCGAATCGTGGATCGCGAGCAAGCCTACGCCTGGCTACCTCCGCTCGTTGGTAGGGCACTGTATGCCGCAGATCTACCGGGGTACGTCTTGTTGGATTTTCCCGGGAAACGGTAACTCTCGCAAAGACCTGCCGCGCCCGACATCGTAACGCGAGAGGCCGATCTCGCCCGCGTAGGTCCGCGCTTGCCCCTAACTTTCCGCAACCAACAATAGAGCCCCAGCGCCGTCAGGGTGCACCACCCTCGTATCGGCTTGCCCGTGTTCCGTTGCCAACTCTGTCGTGGAGATTGCCGCTACGGGTAAAAGCGTCGTTGCTCGCGACGGAGAAGGTAAAGAAAGAACGGTCCACCCGTGAGTGCTGTGACCACACCGACGGGGATTTCCACTCCTGCTGCGGCGCTACGCGCGATGGTGTCCGCCAGCATGAGAAAGATGGCACCTCCTAAGGCAGAAGCCGGAAGCAACAAGCGATGATCGGCACCCAAAATGGCGCGCAATGTGTGGGGTACGATCAAACCCACGAACCCAATCATCCCGCTCACTGCAACGACAGCCCCGACCAAAAGCGACGAACCGAGAAACGCCACGCGCCGGACACGATCCACGTTGACCCCCAGTTGCCAAGCGCTTTCCTCGCCCAAGCTCAACAAGTCGAGGCCACGCGCTTGGAGGCACAGCCAAACGCCCGCCAATCCACAGTAAGCAGCCGCAGGCAGAACAAGGTCGTAGCCGTATCCGGCCACGCTACCGACCAACCAGGAGAGCAAGCCCTGCGCTTGGTAAAAGTCGGCAAGAAAATTCACGAACAGAATGAACGCACCGGCAAACGCGTTGTACACCACCCCAGCGAGCAGCAAGACGTGTGGCTGCAAGCGCCCGTGGACCAACGAGATTCGATACAGCAGTGCTACAGTTACCAGGGCTCCAGCCGCCGCAGCCAGGGGCAAGAGCCACATTTTCGCAAGCACCACGCGGCCCCCAACGACGACGGCAATCGTAGCGCCAAGCGCCGCCCCGCCGGAAACGCCAATTAGATGTGGCTCCGCCAAGGGGTTACGCAAAAGTCCTTGCAACGTCGCACCCGCCAAACCCAATGCACCACCCACCACGGCAGCAAGGAGAATGCGCGGTAAACGCGTCTCGAAGAAAATCACCCGGTCGACGTTTCCCTCTGGGCCCCAGAAAACTTGATCCCAATGCAACGGCACGTTGCCAACGCCCGCCGCCACCACCCCCGCCAGCACAACCAGCGCAGAAAGCCCGGCTAGGACCGCCACCATACGCCGGCGCGTGAGATAGGGCCGATCCTGCCGCCAACGGGGCAGCCACGGCGAGACCCAGGCCGAGGACTCCGCCCCCTCACCGTGCATGGCCACCTTCCCCGAGGGCGCTCGCATCACCGAACGCTTCCGGATGAATCGCCCGCGCCAATGCACGCAAACCTTCTGGCAACCGTGGCCCGGGGCGCAACACGCGGTCGTCGGCAAAAGTGACGATGCGGCGGTTCTTCCACGCAGGTAGCGAGGAAAACCTCTGCCAAAACTTACCTACGTCGGCAGCGCTCGTCGCCTCCGTTCCCATCGTGGCGTCCAGAATCAATTCGGGCACCTCGCGCAGCACGAACTCGATCGAAACTTTCGGCCATCCGGATGCGGCCACCACGTTCACGCCTCCCGCCCTTCGGATCAGCTCGTCCTGGATCGTGCCGCGTCCCACGG
Source organism: bacterium HR30 (assembly GCA_002898795.1). Taxonomy (GTDB): domain Bacteria; phylum Desulfobacterota; class Binatia; order HRBIN30; family HRBIN30; genus HRBIN30. The sequence continues at coordinate 3,143 of BEIG01000048.1, forward strand.
CGATCAAAGGCGTGTGCCCCACCACGAACAGCACTCGGCGTGGCCGGCTTTGCGCCACAAGCCGCTCGACCTCCTCGACCGTGGCCAGAAAGCTCTGCGAAAGCGCCTGCCCGCGTTCCGCCACTCCCAGCGCAGTGGCAACCACACGGATGGTTTCCGCAAGGTCCGCCACACTCTGAGGATCGACCACGAGCACATGCAAGCCCAAGTTGCGGAGCTGCTCCACGGCACGACGATTCGCCGGGCTCGGTGTGGCCAGCACGATATCCGGCTCTAACGCTAGCACCCGCTCGACGTTGGGCATCAGGAACGTTCCGACACGGGTAAGCGCCCGCACCTCGGGCGGAAAATCACACTGCTCCGTCACACCCACGACTCGATCGCCCATGCCAAGGGCAAAGGCAAGCTCCGTCAAGGACGGCGCCAGCGATACCACACGTGCGGGTTTGGAACTTATCTCGGCCAAAGCTGAACCGAATGTGGCAAAGCTGCAGACCGCTCCACAAAGCATGAGGTGCAGCAGCCAGCTTGCCTGGCCACGCAATGCGCTCCCGGAAACGTTCATTGCAGGAACACCAAATCGAACGGAGGCAAGCCGGTGAACAGGGGCACCATGGTGAGCTCCGTACCATCCCCGGCGCGAAAAATCCGCACCCCGGGGCGACGGATATTGCGGTCGGCTACAAACAAATGCCCTCTCGGGCTCAGCTCGATGTCCGACAAACCTTGGCTCCTGGCCACGATGGGGAACACGCGGCGAGTCTGCAAGTCAAAGCGGACCAAACTGGTGGAAAAGTCCGGCGCTGAGACAACCGCATACCCTGTGTCGTCATCGAGCAGCACAAAGTCCGTTGCCTCACCACCGAGTTCGTGCTCGGTGAGCAAAAACCCCGTGGGCATGAGGGTCGCCAGGTCCACCGCCTCGATTCCCCCGTCGGGCACGCCAAACTGGCCAACGAGCGAAATGTAAAGGTAACGGCCCCGTACGGTGAGGCCTTTTGTCATCCCAAAAGGATTGGACCCACTGAGCTCGACGGCGGCAACAATCGTGTCGTTGGCGGTATTGACCACGAGCAATATTCCGTTCCGCACCGGAGCAAAATTCTCCAGTCGTTCGAGCGTCACGAACAGCCGATCGCCAACGACTGCAGCCTGATTGGCCTCCGGGCTGCCATCGGCATCGGCAAAGGTCGTCAGGTCGATCTGCCCCTGAACAAAATCCCGGCAATCTGCGGCGGGGTGCGGATTCACCCGCAAGAGCCAAGGCCGAGCGAGCAACGGCACGTAGGCTTGCGCGCCGCTACGAAACGCAATGTCCTGAGGGTTCGAGCCGTTGCCCGTCGAGCATTGCACAATCGTACGGAAGTCATCTCCGGCATCTAATACCTGCAGGTTGTCGCTGCCGAACCGGTTGACCACGTAAACGCGCCGCCCAAAAACTCGCGCTACTGGGTCCGCCCCTAGGCGTCGCTGCGGTCGTGCCGGCTCCACAGGAAATGGCGGATCTAAACCTACCAAGGCGAAGCTGCCCGTTTGAAAATCCGTGGCGGTCACGAAGGCCACACTGGGCAGAGCAGGCGAACTAAGCACTGTAAGAACAGCCGAGACGATCTCGTCGATGGTCACGGCGCCATCGCCGTCGAAGTCGCCACCGATGCAGTGAGCAACGTCATCCTCGCTCAAGGCGATGCGGACGAGCGTCACCACCTCTTCGACCGTCACCACATCGTCGCCGTTGCAATCACCAGGCAACCAAACAGGGGAAGGCAAAGCCGATGTGGCCTGCAGTACGAAGGCGGCCACGCAAAGCCATGGAAATTGTCGGCGTCGTCGATGCATCGTCATTCTCGTCTTGCTCCCGGCCGCCAGGTAACGGTTGCGAAAATCGAGCGGCCAGGCAGTGGGAAGCCGCCGACATCGGCAATTTGGTTGTCGGTGAGGTTACGCAACTGCGCGCCAAACTCGAGCGCCTCGCTCCACGCATACCTCAAGCCAATGGTGTGGATCGCACGGCTCGGAACGCGGTCGAAGTTTGCCTGGTCGAGGTAGTTCCCGCTCACAAAATTGAACTCGTAGTATGGATGAACCGAGTGGATCGAAGTACCCAAACGTAGGTAAGCTTCTTGTTGCGGTCTGCCGGGCAGACGCTTGCCACGATAGATCCCCCCCAGCGCGAAACTCCGATTTTCCGGTTCCTGCCATGTGTAATTCCCATCCAGGAGCCAGCGGCTGCGCCATTGCAGCCGCGCACCCAGTTCGTGTCCCCGCAACCGTGCCCTCCCGATGTTTTCCGGCTTGAAGATCGCTGCAGAGCGCTGAACAAACACGATCAGTCGCTCCACATCGTTGTGGAAATAAGCGTACTCGGCGCGGACAGACAGGTCAGCGCCCGCAAACATGTGCTCGGCACGCAATCCGACATCTCGATTCCAAGCCCGCTCCGGCACTAGCTCCGGGTTACCGATGACCGTGCCGGTGTTGCCGAACATTTCCGTGAAGTTCGGCGCTCGCTCGTAGCGGCCGATGTTGCCACGCAAGGCGACTCCTCGAACGATCCACCATTCGGCGCCGATACTCGGCCCCCACAGGAGCCGCGTGCGGTCGAGCTTGGGAATGGTGCGGCCGAAGTTCTGCCAAGCTCCCTGCGAAGCATCTTTCACCCACTCGAGGCGCATTGTCGGAACGAGCACCAGGGCGTTCGGCCACAGCTCCCACTGATGCTGGGCAGCAGCAGTGGCTCGCCAACGCGACGCCTCTGGCTCTTGGGGTGCGTGCGGAGCCGAGTTCTCTGGAAAAAAAGCTTCGCGCGCGGCCTCGACAAAGACGGACAGCGTGTGCGCCGCCGCCGGGTATACCGTCCAAACGCTGTTGGCCCCGACGAGCCAAGAGTCGTCCTGGCGCCGTTGCTGGCCGGACCCCAGCTCCCCCAACGGATCTCGAAACTGCGCCCGATCGAACACGACGAAGAGAAGGCCTTCTGCGTCAACGATCTCCCTGGGCCAGCTACGGACTTGGCCACGCAACGCGTTCAGCACGCGTAGCTTTCCGGCCGAGGCATGAAGCGAGGGATTCGCCCCCCTTCCGGGGAGCTCGCTCTCTTTCCAAAACACTTCCTGCAACAGGTCGAGACTTCCTCCCCATTCCCACTCGCGGCGGCCCCGTAAAAGCACCGCCAAGCTGTCGAACGAGTTGTGCACACGGGTCGCGTCGCGATCGTCGAAAGGGTTCAACGGAGTGTCGTTGTCGGTGCGGAAACGAAAGTTGCCCGCGCTTCCCAAGTAAGTGAGGTTTCCAAATAATTGAAGCCGCCCCAAGCTGTCTGCAACGGTTGCGCTCGCCTTGCGTGTGGTGAACGAGCCATAGCCAACGGAAAGATTACGGTAGGCCGCCGCACCGGGCTTTTTCGGCACCAGGTTCACCGCTCCGCCAATGCCACCAACGCCGAAATTCACCGGCGTCGTACCCCGATAGATGTCGATCCGCTCCAAGGCGTCGAGCGGCAAGTCTGCGAGATTGACCACTTCATTTTGGGCTCGGGCAAGCGGAATGCCATCGAAGTACACTTGCACTTGGTTGGCGCCGGTTCCGCGGATGGACAATGTACTGAACGCGCCCAGCCCTCCGTAACGACGAATGCTCACCCCGACCGTGTCGCTCATGGCGTCGGCCGCAGTTTCCAGCTCCTTTGCGTAGGTTTCGGTGTCCACGCGGTTTACGAAAGCGGTTGGGGCATGACGTGTGGTCTCTTCTAGAGGCGAGGCGCGCACCGTCACCGTCTCGTGCACTTGCGTCTCGGCATGCGCGGAGCTGGCCAAAAGAGAGAGCAACCTGGATGCCACGGCGCGAAGCAGAAAAGGATCGGCTACTCCGCCGCCGACCATGATTCCGACTCCGAACGCGACTAAAACTCGTCTCGAGTCCAGCACGCAGATTCCCGAATTGCCGCGACCAAATCGGCGGCAGAAATTCGCCCGTCGTTGTTCCAGTCAGCCGCACCTTGGCCGTCAAATATCGCGTCCATGAGTCCCAGAACGACGGGGCACAACTCCGTTGGTGTGACGGTCGGCAACACCCTCGGAGTGAAAGTAGGGGTCGGGCTTGGGCTCGATAAGCGCGTTGGCGTGTTCGTGGGGCTCTGGGGCGGCATGGAAGTTACCGTGGGACTCGGGTTTTCCGGCGCACATGGGTGTACGGCGGCCACGGCATCCAGATCAAACCCTGCCATTCCGCCGCCCGGCAAGCGATTGCCCGGATCCGCCACCCGATCGCCGGCATCTGTAATACGAACGAACCGGATCCACGGGAGCCCCACTTCGTCCAGGTCAAAGGCATCGCCCCCAGCTTGCGCGGGATCGAGTGGATCGATTCCATTTTCGGGATTGCTCAGAACCGGCGTCTTTCCCGCGAGCCCGCGCCAGCTTTGGGCATCCCAGGGGAACTCGGCAAAGTGAACGCCATCTTGGCTCACTGCGACGAAGGCTAACTCAGCGAACACTGGCCCGTTCACTCCTCCTGCGTGAAAAGGGTTTTCGAACACAAGGATATCGGGCCCCGGACCGTTGCAGGCCACGGGCGGATCGAATCGCAACACGATCTCTCCACCGTGCCCCAAGGAGACAACGTCCAAAGAGCCCTCCAGCAACCCCCTTCCCCGAGGAGGGCCAAGCACAACCTCGGGCAAGAGATCTTGTCCGTATCCGGCTCCTGCACCTGGATGGAAAGCAACCACCGCATCGGCAAACGGACCGGCAACGGTTGCGCGCGCAGCCAGCGTTGCAGCCAAGCCCAACACGAACCAGAGAGGACGCAATCCCCGCTGCGTTCGACCAAGCGTCGCCGCTGGCCGACGATTGGCATGCACGCAGCGGGGAAAGGGACCCATTCTCCGGTTCAGGGGTGCGCGCGGAGGGCTGAGGGCACTACGGCACGCACCGGAAGGTTAACCGATCCGTGTCCACCGCTCGTTGCGGGCCGCGCACTCGCACACGCAATCTCTTTTTGCTGGGTCGCAGCCCTTGCGGTGTGGAAAGCAACGGCACTTGCACCGGCACGGGGCCAACGCACTCCGCCGTGCTCCCACCGAGAATTGCCTGGGCAGCGCTCAGCAAGCTTTGCAGGCTTGGGTCCAGCGTGGACTGTCCCAACTGCGTCATTTCGATGCTCGAAAATGGCGGCACGGTGCAACCACTGCGAGGCACGCGCAAACACAACCCGACGGCAAAAGTGCACACGCCGTCGGCCGCACCGTCGCGGTCGCATGCCTCCCCATCCCGACAAACCGTTTTCGACGTGGGTTTTCCTCGCGAATTGAGCACAGGGGAAACGTCGGAAAATTCAGACCAGCAATCCGTTCCCACAGCGCCACCGCCGGGGAACAAGCGATCGATCGGAGTAAAGGTTGTCACGTTCGCTGATCCAAAATCCAGAACGTACACTCGCCCCGAGTTTTGGTCGACGTCGATACCCGTGGTAAAGCTAAAGCCACGAGCAAATTCGGTCACATTCCCGAGCTCGTCCACGGCCACAACAGTGCTGGAGCTAAAATCGCCTGTAAATCCGCCGGTCACCAACAACCGCCCCGAGACATCGAAGGCTTGGTCGTAAGCTCCGGAAAGGCCACCCACGACGAGCGTCTTCGCGTTCGTTGCAGGGTCGTAGCGGAACACACTCCCTAAAAAGGTCGCGTCGTCTACGTCGCCAAAATAAAGGAGGCCGCTGGCGTCGAAGGCCAAACCAGCCACATAATCGTGCCCACTGAAGAGGGAAACAAAAGGCGGATAGCCGAACTCCCGATGGCGAAGCACCCGCCCGCTGTTTCCGCCCGCGGCGTCTCCGACAAACGGATGACCGTCTGGCCCAAGTGCAATCCCTTGTGCAAAAGGCACAGAGCCAGGGGCAGCGATTTCCAACCCTACGGCACTCACTGCGGTAGCCACTCCGGTTGGATCAGGAAGAGCGAAAACGGTATCGCCCGTCGTCGCTCCAGCTAGCTCGCCCCCGTTGTCCGTAATGAACAAATACGAATGATTGCCGGCCAGGCCACCGATCGAGTTCAGGCCGGTGACGACGGTGGTCAGCGTTCCGTCCCAATCACGGCGCACCACCGACTGCGTTCCTGCCCCAAACGAACCTTGTCCAGCAAATAGCGAAGTGCCAATCACGGCTACATCGCCGGTTGCCGCACTCGGAAAAGACACTTGGCCGACAATGTAGTCCGGCGGCCCAATGATTTGGGCGAGCGCTCGGCACGCCCACAGGCAACTCAAAACCCAACTGCAAAATACCCAATGACCCAAACGTCGCTGCATGACAAACCTCCCCGTGTCATGCGCGCTCCAGCGGAAGCGCGGGTTGTCGCCGGGCCGATGAGTGAGGGCGCACGCAGCTCGTTTGGCTTAACCCGTGAAAAAACCCGGTAGCGCCGCTGCGCCCCGGGTATGAGTTTTTCCAACCGATTCTGCATTGGCCCTCACACCCCGGAAGGCACCTTTTCTTCGCGCTGCGGGGCCAGGTCTCCTGGCTCTCGGCAACCTACTCGCGGCGCCTTCCCATCCGGTTCTGCCGGACAGTGGCACAACTGCCGCTTTCGTTCCGAATACAGTGGCGGGGGCCGCGCCGGCCTCTCACCGGCTTCCCTCAACCACGCAGCGGTGCTCTCCGCTACTAAAACACCCGTAGCGAGTCAAGCCCGGAGGTCTCCCATGAGACGAGTGCCACAGGAAGGAAGTCTACGAAAAACGCTCCTTCCCCATCTTGAGCCCGTTGGTCAAACGGGGCAATATGTGGCTTAAGCTCCCTCGAACAAGCAATAAGTGGCAACTCGTAAGGCCCGAAACGCGCTTGTACAGAACAGCGTTGACAAGGAGGCTCCCATGCGGAACGTAAACCAAGTCCTGGAACGCAAGGGGCGGGCAGTGTGGACCATTCAAGCCACGCAAACTGTTTACGAAGCGCTGGAAGTTCTGGCGGCGAAAGACATCGGGGCGCTGTTGGTTTGCGAAGGCGAGCGTGCCGTCGGTATGTTTTCCGAGCGTGACTATGCGCGCCAAGTGATTCTGAAAGGCAAGGCTTCGAAAGACACCCTCGTCCGAGAGGTCATGAGCACTCCCATTATTTTTGCACGACCGGAGCAAAAACTCGAAGAGTGTATGGCGCTAATGACGGAACGAAGAATCCGTCACTTGCCTGTGGAGGATAATGGCCGTGTCGTCGGCATGATCTCGATTGGCGACGTGGTCAAAGCGATTTTGGAAGAAAAACAGTTCGTGATCGAGCAGTTGGAGGGGTATATCGCCACCGGGGGCTGGGCGGAGCTGACGGCAACCACGTTTGTGGAACGAACGTAGGCGAGAGAGGTGATGAAACAGAATTCGAAGTGAGGAGGACCGTGCATGCCCACGGTTTCACCGGCAGAGTTCAAGCGTGGAATGGTCTTGTTGCTGGATGGGGCACCACACATCATCGAGGACATGCACAGCACCGGCACCGCTAAGTTCAAACAGAAAACCCACGCAAGGATGCGACACTTAGCAACCGGGCGTGTGATCGAACGGACTTTTGCCGACAACGAGGTCTTGACTGTTCTGGACCTCGAGCAACGCAAGGCGCAGTTCAGTTATCAGCAAGGTGAAACCTTCGTGTTTCTCGACAGCGAGAGCTTCGAGCCGCTCGAGTTATCCGAAGCGCAGGTCGGCGAGAAGCGATGGTTTCTCAAGGAGGGCGAGGAGTACAAGACGCTGTTCATCGACGGCAAACTCGTCGATGTCGTCCTACCGGACCAAGTTGTTTTGCAGGTGGTGGAGACAGGTCCCCCCCAACGGGGCAGTTCCGATTCGACTTGGAAGCCGGCCAAGCTCGAGACTGGCCTCGAGATCATGGTGCCTTTGTTTATCGAAACGGGCGAACGAGTGCGGGTGGACACCACCGAGCGCAAGTACGTGGGCAAGGAGTCGGAGAAGAAACCCGGGCGGGGATAACCTTGCCACGTAACCCGGTGGAGCTTGGCTTTGGATGCCACCGTGTAGGCGAAGCGCGAGGAAGAACGTTCTCCCCGCCGATTCAGCCCGCCGGCGACTGCGGCCCGGGCGGCTCGCAGTACCCATCCAAAACCTTCCACACACGAAGCCGCCCGGCCTCCGAGGCAGCCTCGGCATGAATCAGTTCTCCGGCCACAACCGGGACCACGACACAGCCAAGTGCACGAGACAACAGCGCTGCACGCCTGGCCGCTCTCTTCACGTCGTCCACACCGATTCCAGCACACACCTCGACGACAAGATACTCCACGGCGCCGCTTGACCGTGATCGGCCCTTGATCACGAGATCTGCACTCTGAACCTCCCGCGCCTCTTCCTCGCTGAGTTTGCCTGACTCCTCCAGCGAGTCCAGCAAGCTTGCCAACTCCTCGGCAGGCAGCGCGTGAATCTTTCGAAGCAACGGGGCAAAGTACGAGGCTGCCCGCTCGTAATACCTCTGTTCCAGTTGCCACCCTTTGAGCTTGCCCACCTCGCTGCTTAGGCGCACGTCCACCCCTCGAACGTGTTCTGCTAGTTCCGCAAGAACTCGGTCCGTGTGTGCCTGTGCCTCCGACAGCTGCCGTGTCTGCTCGCTCAGGGCGGATATATGCATGCCGATCTCGTCGACTCGAGCAGCAAGCCGATCCATCAGTGACCCGACTCGATCCACATGCGATCCGATTTGATCCACCCGGGCTCCCAGTTGATCCACCCGAGATCCGAGTTGATCCACATGCGATGCGAGCTCGGTAACACTAGCGGCCAACCGTTCGCTTTGGGCTGCTAGCTTTTCGACCCGCTCTGCCAGTCGCTCGAGGAGCTGGCCCATGCGCAAGAAGAACTCGTCGTATCGAGAACCTTGCTCTCGCACTTGCTCCACTGTTGCAATCTGCGCCTGGGCCAATGCGTCGGTTTTCTCGACGAGCACCTCCAGGGTCTGCGCCATCCTGGCCACCTGTTCCTCGGTACGAACCTGAGCGTCCGCCAGGCGCGCGAACAAAACCGGTAAAGCTACGATTTCGTCTAGCAGTACCACCGCGCGCAGGCGCGAGCGCAGCTCCGGCTTCTCGTCAAGAAGCCGGACCAACTGCTCTAAATCACGCTCGGTAAACGCCATAGTCACAAATTAACGTACCTCCGGGGTAAAAGTCGATAGCAATTTCCCTGCAACTGCCCCCAGGTCTCCTCTCTAACCCGAGAAAGCCCGAGCCCAAGCGCGCTTCACCAGGGGTGCGTAATCACTGCGCGAACGAGGCTGTTTTCCCCTCGAGTCGGACCAATTGCAGTTGTCGGACCAGTTTGCAGTTAAGGATAGTGAGGGGAAACCCTTTGCCTGGGCTGCCCCCCGAAGTGAAGTGAGCAACCGCCCGTCCCGCGGCCAGATCTCGCTCGGCCCATCCTCGCCCGGAGTGGCGTGAAACAACGCCTCACGGTTTCACGGTACTTGTGTCGCGTCCCGAGCGTAACACGGCGCCGGGCAATGCCCCGGTCAGCCGCCCTTGGCTCACGATCGCAATGCCGTTCACGAAAACGTGTTCCACCCCGACCGCTTCGGCGTACAACCGCTCCGCCCCGCCGGGGAGGTCGTTCCGAGTCCGAATGGGCGCACTGGCTACCCGTGCTGGGTCGAACAACACCAAGTCAGCCGCATACCCCTTTGCGATTCGTCCACGCCCGCGGAGTCCGAAGTACCGTGCAGGTACGTCCGTCATCAGCCGAATGGCTTCTTGCCAAGAGAGCAGACCGCGCTCGCGCACACTTTGGGCAAGAAACGCCGTGGGATATCGAGCCCCACACATTCGGTCCAAGTGGGCACCGGCGTCGGATCCGCCAATCATTGCCCGAGGGTCGCGCCACGCTTCCAAACGTAGGCGCCAACTCTCCTCGTCATCGTCCGCCGGTTGCGGCCACAAACCCGTGCGTAGCTCGTCCGCAACAACAATGTCGAGCAGGGTATCGAACGGATCGCTTCCTCGCTCTGCAGCAATTTCCCCCACCAGGCGCCCGGTAAGTCCTTCGTTTTCGGGCGCAAAGGTATCGCCAATTTCGTACGCTCCCCAACGAACCAGACTGGCAAGAGCACCGGTAACGGTTTCTGCACTGGCGCGAAGTTTCCGGCGCATTTCTGGGTCGCGCAAAGCTCTGAGCCGTTCCGGCACCGGAGAAGCCAGCACCGGACCCCAGCCCGGCAACGAATGCAAAGCACAGTGGTCGAGAAAGCTCATCTTGAGGCCACCCAAAATCGGCATGGTCAAGGCCACAATGCGGGCCCCTTGTTTTTGCGCCCTCGTACCCGCTGCGAGCTGGTGTTCGTGGCGGCCGCGATTGGCTGCAGAAATGCCTAACACGTTCCAGTTCAACGGCCGCTGCGCGGCTCGCGACATGGCAATCATCAGATTCACCTCGGTGTCGCTCAGTTGCGTGAGGCAACCGTCGACAATGAGCTCGAGGGTCGTGCCCGGATGGCTTCCTGTGGCGCGGGCCAGAGCGAGCATTTCTTCCGGTCCAGCGAAACGCGATGGCACTGGGTCGCCATTGCCATCGGCATGGGTGAACGCCTGCGAGGAGGAAAACCCCAGTCCGCCGGCACGCAGCGCCTCGCGCAGCAGGCCAGCCATTGCGCGAATCTCCTCCCCGCGTGCTGCGGACCCTACGGCACGTTCACCCATCACCGCGCGCCGAAGCGCACAGTGACCAACGAGGAAACCAATGTTCAAAGCAACTTTACCCTGGAGTTGGTCGAGGTACTCGCCAAAGCTTTGCCAACTCCACGGCACGCCCTGCTCCAACGCAGGGAGCGGCATCCCTTCCACTTTCACCATCATGTGGCGAAGGTACTCCGCGTCCTTCTCGCCACTGACCGGGGCCAAAGTAAATCCACAGTTTCCCGCAATAACCGTTGTCACCCCGTGCAAGCTCGAAGGTGTCAACGCCGGATCCCACCAAATTTGCGCATCGTAATGCGTGTGAGGATCGATAAAGCCCGGAGCGATCATCAACCCCGAGGCATCGATCCTTGCCCGAGCTGCAGCCGAAACTCGACCCAACGCAACAATGCGTCCGTCTCGGATGCCGACGGACCCTAACCGCGGCTCATTCCCCGAACCGTCGACAACGAGGCCATTCTCGATTTTTAGATCCAGCATGTCTCCGCTCCCAAAATGTTTCCCTCCTAGCATGACAAAGAAACGAACATTTGTTAATGCCCTCTCGCGTGTTGGATCGGAAACGGCCCTGGCAAATCGCGACTGGTGGTGGTTTCGTGTGGGCAAGTGGTGAGGCACCACTCGGAACGGATTGGGAAGCTTTGCTCGCTCCCTTGACCACCGTGCCACGGGAAAATGGCAGTCAGGAATTGTTAGAAACAGCGCGCTGGCTCGAACAACACCTTCGAGCCGCCGGTTGGGAGGTCACACAGCATTGGTACACGGCCTACCCGTACGAGCAGCGCATCCTTGGGCTCCTGCTTCTTGCCGGCGGGCTTTTCTACGCGATGTGTATCTGGAGGCGCCGCTTCGGCACGGCTGCTCTCGTCGCCATCTTTCTCCCACTGATCGTGATCGCCCAGGTGGACCTCCGCATACCGCTCACGTGGTTTGCGCCTTTCCCGCAGCCGAACGTGGTTGCTCGTTGGCCGAACCCGGACGCTCGCGAGGTCCTTGTGTTTTCGGCTCACTTCGACACGAAAACCGATCTGTTCGACCATGTCACTCGGGCTCCTATTTTGGTGTTCTCCGTGCCCGCCGCTTTCCTCATGTTTGCGGTAGCCGCGGGCAGTTACGTGGCTCAACAAGCGGGGAACCTGTCTGTCGGCCGACTCGCGCTTGCCCGCATCCTTGGCTGGGTTGGAGCGGCCTACAGCGTACTGCTTGCGGCTGCCTTCAGTGGGGGCATGTTGCTAGGGCGCCGCAGCCCAGGTGCACTGGACGACGGGGCGGCCTGCGCCACCCTGCTTCGCTTAGCCTACCAGTTGCGCGAGGAGCCACCGAAAAACGTCGAAGTCAACCTTGTCTTCTTCTCGGGCGAGGAGGTGGCAGCACAAGGCTCCGCGGCATTGCTGCGGCGTTGGAAGCCAGATGAACAAGGCCGGACCGTCAAGGTCATCAACCTAGACCCTTGGGGAGCGTCGGCAGCGCTTCGAGTGCTTGGTTCCGAGCGCGGATTCCTTCGCGGCAACACGCCGAGCCCCGAGGTGGTTGCACTTCTCGACGAGGCGCACCGGCAGATTGGCGCTGGGCCCATCGAAACGGTACCGCTCGTCGGGTTGACCGATGCCTGGATGTGGCTCCAGCACGGTTATCCGGCGGCCACTGTGTTTAGTTCCATGCCGCCCTTTATCCTGCCTCGATCTCTGCATTCCGGCGACGATCACCGCATGCGGGTCGACCGCCCGTCGCTGGACTTTTCCGTCAAGTTTCTGGACACCGTGGTTCGAGTTTTGGATCGTGATGCGATGGCTGTGCCGGATGAGGCTCCGCTCGCCCCGCGATCCTCCCGGGTTCGGGCGCCACAAGAAATCCCCCAGGCCACGCGAGAGCCAGGACAAGGAAGAAGCACAGTTTTTTCCGAGTTCGCACAAGGTGCGTTGGCGCAGCCGGGAAGCCCAAGTGGCCCTGCTGGCGCGAGGGAATCGTTGGGATGACTCCAGTCTGGTTGACTGATTCTTTGATGCCGCCGTATAAGGCCGTTTTGTTCCATGTGAGCGCCACTGTGAAGCAACAGTCGTGTAATCCAGTCCTGGTTCGTTACGCAGGTTTATCACTCGTCTCGCTGTGCTTTCTCTTGGTTGCGGCAAGAGCCCCCGGCGGCAACGTCGCTGCGCGCGTGGTCGATAACCTTTACGGGACCACCTTCGTCAGTCCTGACGAGGGGTGGGCTGTCGGTGCATTTGGGTCGATTTACCACACAACCGACGGCGGAAAGACCTGGCGCCAGCAGCAATCAAAAACTCTGGAGCAACTCTTTGGCGTTGCGTTCGCCAACCGCGAAGTGGGCTGGGTCGTCGGCCGCACGGGAATTGTGTTGCACACGCGCGATGGGGGCAACACTTGGAAACAGCAAGCCACGCTCGGCAAACACCTCTTTCACGTGGCCGCACTGGATGACAAGACTGCGTGGGCAGTGGGCGACTGGGGTGCCATGGTGGTCACGCGCGATGGGGGGAGAACCTGGCAAGACCGCTCGTTCGAACGCGACGTCATCCTCTACGCGCAGTCCTGGCCGGACCCCCTCCACGGTTGGGTGGTCGGCGAAACCGGGGTGGTGTTGCGGACGACCGACGGTGGCGAAACGTGGGAAGAACTGGACGCCGGCATCGGAAAGACCCTTTTCGGCGTCCACTTCACCGACACGCAACGCGGCTGGGCCTGCGGCTTGGATGGACTGATTTTACGCACGAACGACGGGGGGAAAACCTGGGAAGTTCTGCGAGGCAACCCCGAAATCAGTGGTCTCGAACAAGTGGGAGTCGCCGAACAATTGGAAAACGCCAGCCTGTACGACATCGTTGTGCACGGCCGCACCGGTGTGGCAGTCGGTGACATCGGAACGATCTTCTTCAGCAGCGACGGAGGGAAAACCTGGGAGCGCAAACAGGTTCCCGGGGAGTGGAAGTTGGGTTGGATTCGTAGCGTGGCACTCGTAGCGAACGGTGCGGGAATGATCGTAGGCGCGGGAGGGCTCACCGTGCGAATCGACGGCCAACGCCTGATCTTGGCAGAGGGGCGATAAAGATGCTGCCGCGGGAGTGGATCGAAGGATATCTTTACTTTCTGTTGCGCCGACGCCTGGCCGTTTCCCTGGTCGTGGGCGCTGGCACGCTGTTTTTCATTTGGTTCACCGCCACGCAACTGACCATCTTCACCAGCTTCTTCGACTTGATGCCACCGAAGCACCCCTACATCGAACTCTACATCAAGTACCGGAACATGTTCGGTACGGCCAACCAGCTCGTCATGGTGGTGGAGGCAACCCAGGGGACGATTTTCGACGACCCCCGCATTATCGAAAAAGTCGACCGCATCACCGTCGATCTCCTTCACAACGTGCCGGGGGTCAACGGCGAGCAGGTCCTATCCATCACACATCCCAAACTGAAAACCACCTTAACTTCCGGCTCCGGAATCAAAGTGGTTCCTCTGATGTACCCACGGCTGCCGCAGGACAAAGAGGACATGGAGTTTCTGCGGCAAAAGGTGTACACGACGGAGGGGGTTCGCGGCTTCTTTGTCTCGCCTGACGATACGGCCACGCTGATCACCGCCGGCTTTTGGGAAGAGTACTTCGACTTGAACACCATGTGGCGGCGGGTGCAAGACATCGTTCAGCGGGAAGAGGCCGACGGCTTGGTCAAAATTTACGTAGCTGGCCCACCCGTGCTTTACGCGTACTTCAACGAAGCCCTGGGCAAGATGGGTTACGTATTTCTGGCCACAGGCGTCGCGATCGTGCTTCTTTTGTGGTTCTACTTCCGCTCTCTCCAGGGAGTTTTGATCCCCGTATTTTCCGGCCTCATGAGCGCAATTTGGGGCCTTGGCTTCGCCGGACTCTGTGGATTCACGCTCGACCCATTGGTGCTCGTGGTTTTTGTGCTCATTACCGCGCGCGCGCTGAGTCACTCGGTGCAGTCGATGGAACGTTATCACGACGAGTATTTTCTGACCCAGAACAAACACGAGGCGATTGTCCGCTCCTACCGCGCGTTATTTCCCCCGGCCATGGTGTCGATCGTTGCCGACGGACTGGCCATCTTAACCATCGCGGTGGCCAGCATTCCGCTGATGCAGAAGCTCGCTTTCGTTGCCAGCTTTTGGATCATCAGCATCTTTCTCAGCGTCGTTACTTTGCATCCAATCATTCTCACCTTCGTGCGACCGCCGAAATCCCACCCCCCTGGCCGGCGAATCTCCGATGCCATCTACGAAGGGATTAGCCGCGGGCTCATTGCCATGGGGCAAGGCAGTTTGCGCTGGTTTGTTGTCGCCTTATTCGCCGTCACCATGGCGTTTGGCGTCTACTTTGCGCACAAACTGAAAACCGGAGATACCGAACCGGGAGCTGCGCTCCTCTACCACGACCACCCGTACAACGTCGCGTTCCGGAAGCTCAACGAAAAATTTGTCGGTGTCGCCAGCCAATTGGTCATCATTGCTGAAGGCAAGAAACCCGAGGCCATTAAAGAGGCGAAAACATTGAACGACATCGAACTCTTTGCCCGGCACATGACCCAAGGCGAGGGAGCCAACGGCAACATCACGGCAGCCACCTTGCTCAAGAAGATCTATCGCACCTTCCGCGAAGGGGACCCAAAATGGGAAATGTTACCGACGCGAGACGATCACATCGGTCAACTGTTCTATCTGCTGACTGCGGGCACCAGCCGCGGCGAAATGGATCGGTTCTTTAGCCCCGACTACACCAATGCCACGATCACCATTCTTTACCGCAACTACAACAATGACATCATTCACAACGCCATCGATCGGGCCAAGGCCTACATCGCCGAACACGCCCGGCCGGATGATAGCGTTCGCTACCTGCTCGCTGGGGGCTTATTGGGCATTTTGGCTGCGACCAACGAAGAGGTCGAGTGGTCGTACCGGGTCAACGTCCCCCTGATCTTTTGCGTGGTCTTTATCTTGAGTTTCCTCACGTACTGGTCCGTGTTGGGCGCGCTCATTGTCATGATTCCTTCCATTGTCGCCCAGCCCCTCTCCGAGGCTGTGATGTACCTCGCCGGAATCGACTTCAACATCAATTCCCTCCCGGTAGCCGCGGTCGGTATTGGCATCGGGATCGACTACGGGTACTACGTGCTCAGCCGCATTGTGGAGGAGTACGAGGAAACCGGCGATTTTGACGAAGCGAACCGGCGCGCGATCTTGACCACCGGAAAAGCCATCATCTTCACCTGCACCACCTTGGTGGTCAGCGTCGTATTCTGGCTGTTCTTCCCCCTGAAGTTCCAGGCCGAGATGGCCTTCGTGCTCATGTTGCTCATGATCTTCCACGCCGCAGGGGCCTTGCTGTTCATCCCTGCGATGGTCTCGCTCCTCCGGCCCCGCTTTGCGGTGGCCCGCGCAGAACAGCGCGCGGAAGCGGTACTCTTGCAAGCTGGCGCGGGCCGTTGAATGTAATCCCCCGAAAAGGAGGGAAGAAATGAGGGGATACCCAAATGTAGGGTACCTGCTGGCGGCGGGCGCAATTTTGTCTGCAGCGGTTTTTTCCCCCACCGCACTCAACGCCGCAGCGGAAGAAAATGGTTTAAGGCCGGGAACCGTTTTGAGCAAGGAAAACGCTCACCTGGCGGAAGGGTTACTCCCACCAGAAGTTCTTCGGCACTACCGAGAAGGCCATTACCAGAACAAAATCATCGACTGGCCAGAAGGCATCTACCGCTGGGATCCACAATTTCTCGCGGCCACCGAAGCCAAACGTGGCCGTTATACGGTGAGCGAGGAAGGAACCATCATCGAAATTGCCACTGGCCAGCAGCCTCCGTTCGTTTACGGCTTACCATTCCCCACGATCGAGCCGGCTCAGGACCCCAAGGCAGCAATCAAGATTCTCTGGAACTTTTTCTATCAATACTGGAACGAAGGGAGCAGCCACAACTTGGTGCTGCTGGCATGGGTGCGACCAGGCGGTGTGGACCGGGAAGCGATCCAAGACGTCTACTTCCAGTACTACGACGGGCAAGACCCAGACTACCGCCTACCTAACCCGAATAATTTTTCCATGCAGTTCGTTTCCGTATCCACTTCACCGGCCGATCTGCACGGAACGGCTTCGCTCACCTGGCGATACCGCGATCCCCTGAAGCGCGACTCCAACTGGGCCTACGTTCCGGCTTTGCGACGGGTACGCGCGGTCAGCCCGGCCAATCGTTCCGATGGTTTCCTCGGCTCCGATATGAGCCAAGACGATGGCCCATTTTTCGATGGGAAACCGGAGGATTTTACCTGGTCGTTCGTGAGCGAATCGGAAACGCTTCGGATCGTGGACCCGGAAAGCTTCGAGCGCATGCCCGAGCGGCGCTGGCTACCGGAAGGGGGCTGGCGCACGGTGTGGACCAATCTGCAAGTCGTGGGATTTCAAACCCCGGATTGGAAAGGGGTTGCTTGGGCACCTGTTCGCGCCGCCTTGGCGAAGCGCAAAGTGTGGGTCATCCAAGGGGTTCCGAAGGATCGTTACTACCTCTTCGGCCGCATCGAATTGTACATTGACAAAGAGACGTACCAGGGAGCCTGGAACCGAAAGTTCGGCTGGAACGGCGAGCACGTGAACACACTGCAGGTCATTGCCTACCAGCGCGACAAAAACAGCCGGCCCGATGGCAAAATTGAGTATCAGTGGTCGTCACACTTTTCTTTTCAGTGCGCGGAGAACGTGAAGCTCAACCGCGCCACGATCGCTGGATTGCAGCCTCCTGGCAAAGACGTGCCCAATGACCGCAAGGTTCGTTTTCCGGCGAACTTCTTCGACTCTGCCACGCTCAACCGCTTTGGAAAGTGAGCTATGTCAACGTTCGAAACGGTTCGTTACTCGGTGGAAAATCATGTTGCCTGGGTCGTCCTGAACCGGCCGGAGCAGCGCAATGCCGTCAACGCCACCATGCGCGATGAACTCATCCGCATCTTCACCGACGCGCAAACCAACGGCGAGATCCGCGCTGTCGTGTTGACCGGAGCGGGTAAAGGCTTTTGCACGGGAGCTGACCTGTCCGGTCCCCGCGGCCAAACGCCACAAGGCCCCGGCGCTACTCGCCTCGTCATGAAAGGTAGCTCCCAGCGGCTAATCCGCGCGCTGTGGGAACTAGAGAAGCCCGTCGTGTGCGCGGTCAACGGCGTCGCGGCCGGTCTTGGCGCACACCTTGCCTTCGCAGCAGACTTCGTCATTGCTTCGTCCGAAGCTCGCTTCATCGAAGTCTTCGTCCGCCGCGGGCTTGCCGTCGACGCTGGCGGCGCCTTCCTTCTTCCTCGACTGATTGGCTTGCAACGGGCCAAGGAACTTGTGTTCCTGGGCGATGACTTGAGTGCGGAACAGGCCCAGCAGTGGGGCTTGGTGACCCGCGTCGTTCCGCCCGACCAACTGGAACCTACGGCGCGGCAATGGGCCGAGCGCTTGGCCCAGGGACCAACCCTGGCCCTCGGCTTTTCCAAGCGCCTCCTCCATCGCTCGCTCGACTGCGATCTGGAGACCTGCCTCGAAGAGGAGGGTTTGGCCCAGGCGATCGTGGCCCAGTCTGAAGACGTCCGCGAAGGTGTACAAGCCTTCCTCGAACGGCGAACGCCCCAGTTCAAAGGCCGCTAGCATCACCCACCCACGGAAGTAAAAAGGCCTCGATACCCGTTCGCTTGCGGCTTTGAACCGAAGCTGGCAGAGGCGGAGGACAACGAGGCCGAAATTTCATCGCATGTGTAGAGCTGCGCGGGAATTCGCCGGTTGGGTGAGAAAGAAGGTAGAGACGAAATTTGATCGCGGGTGAGACGTTGGGTTGTGATTCGGTGCAACTCAGCCGCGCTCGTGAGCTCGGGACGGGTCCGGTCGTTCGGCGTGGGCAGTTGGCTCCCAGCAAATCCGAGCCGCTCGCACCTCTTGCGGCTGCGGCCTTCACCGAGAAACAGACTGCCGCGCACACAACCAACTGTTCTTCGGGCAAACCACATCGGCAATCTGGGTTCGGCCCTCAGGCCACGTTCCCATCAGCAAGCGAAAGCAACGATCCCGAAACTCGCGTGGCCAGCAGCCCTTACACCATCCGCCAAAGCTTTCACCCTAGGGGAGCGGATTTCCCCAAGAATCGAGCGAGATAAACCGGCGCACGGGCAAACGCTTGGCAGGCTTGAAGTCTTGGCCTTTGAAGTAGGCAACGGGCAGCAGCGCTACTTGTGTCACGTGCTCCGGAATTCCCAGTAGCGCGGCCGCTTCCTTCTCGTACATGAGATGCAGCGTCGTCCAAGCCGAGCCCAATCCGCGTGACCGCAAAGCCAGCATGAGAGACCAAACCGCCGGCAAAATCGATCCGTAAATGGACGCCTGCATGACCACCGGGCCGTTTTCCACCCGCCCCTCCACACACGGAACGATGTGCATCGGCACTTCGTGAAGGTGCTCCGCCAAGTACATGGCCGACTCCACGATCCGCAACGTTTGCTCGCGACGAGGATCACCCTCGCTAAGTTGCGGCGCGTTTACGTTCATCTCTCGATATTGCATAAAAGCTTGGCGGTAGAGACGGGCCAACTGCTGTCGCCTTTGCTCGTCGGTCACCACCACGAAGTGCCAATTTTGTGCGTTGGAGCCCGTGGGCGCTTGAATCGCGATCTCGATACAACGCTCCACCACATCAAGAGGCACGGGCCGTGTTAGGTCTAGTCGCTTGCGAACCGAACGCGTCGTCGTCAGCAAGTGGTCTACAGTTGCAAGATCCAAAGACTTCATCATCACCCTCCTCGACTTGGAATCCCCGTAAAGGAGCACGTACGGTGTACGTTCTTCCAGCAATCCACGCCTTCCCTTTTCCACTCCTTTCGGGCAGCTTCGACAACATGGCACGCATCCGCGTTCAATTCATCCACGGGCTCGAGGGAAGTCCCCAGGGGACGAAAGCTCGCTTGTTCGCCGAGCACTTCGACGCCTGTACACCGGCGATGGATACCAGCGACTTTCAAGGTTGCGTCGAGCTCCACGCACGCAAACTCAGCGAGTTCCAACCCGATGTTTTGGTTGGCTCCTCGTTCGGCGGAGCCGTGGCCGTGGCGTTACTCCACCGCAAAGCCTGGGCCGGCCCAACTCTGTTGCTGGCTCCGGCCGTGTTTCATTATGACGTCCCCCGCTTTCTGCCCGAAGGGGTTCCCGTTTGGATCGTGCACGGCCTTCGCGACACCGTTGTCCGCATCGAGGACAGTCGTGCGCTCGCGCAAACAGGCACACCAGCGCTGGTGCGGCTCATCGAAGTCGATGATGACCATGCGCTCTCGGCCACCGTGGCAAGGAGCGAACTCGTGGACATCGTGCGTAGGCTGGCTGCTCAGCACGGAAAAACAAACGAAACCTGAGGGCCGGAAGCGTCGCTTGGCCAGGCGAAAACCGTCATCGGGCGGCCGCTCACCCACCCAACCAGCTCGTTTGCAACCGGTAATTTCCACGAACCTCCACACGAATGCGGTACCCGCCAGGCACCATCTGAACCGAGACTTCTCCTACACCGTCTCCCGTTACGAAGGGAAAGCCTAAACGACGCGGAACCCACAAGTCGGCCCAACCAGGTTGCGCTGTTTCCCCCTCGAGCACCAATTCTGCTCGCTTCGGGTCGCTGCTCAACGTGACCAGCCTCCCCGGAACTGCCCGTGGGTAAGGCCGCGACAACACCTCGACCCACTCGGGCACGAAACCCAAGTCTACGTCACCGGGGCATGCCGAATACCGCAGGTGAATCAGCAAGCTCGGCGGGCTTCCCCCAGGTATGCCGATGCTGTGCGGATCGCCACACGCTTGTTTCCATTGCCACCAGGCTCCGCCAACGGCGTAGCGGTCTTCCAACGCGGCGTAACGCAGCAGACGACTCTGATTCCCCATCGGATCGGAAAACCAGCCGTATTCTCCAATCCAAAACGCCACCCCATAATAGGCCGAATCCATCTTGGCACGCTCGAAAACCTGTTCGATCGTAAGCGGGTTGGCAGTGGTGATCGACTCGGCGTAATTGTGCGGAGCAAACACCAGGTTGGGATCGGTCATCACTTGGGGGTCGGGCAGGTTCCCCTCCACCGGCCAAAGCACAATGGGCTCGAAAAACACGATGTGATGGAAGCCCCCGGCCGCTCGCTCCGCCGCACGAATGGCAGGAATCAAACGCGCATACAAAGCACTCAGCTTCGGCCCACCCCCAACAATGTTGTTCCCCCAGTGGGGCTCGTTGAACAAATCGTACCCCGCCACGGCAACTTCCCGAGCAAATGCCCCGGCAAGATATTCCCACGTTTCGATAAACGCGGTCTGGATCCCATCCCGATCTGCGTAAAAGTTCTCGAAAGCCTGCGAAACCGCCGGGGAAAGCTCCCGTATCCCAGGTGCCCGACACGTGCTGCGGCCATCCGTAATCGTCGCCCATTCAGGAGCGCCATCCCACCCAATCGCGCGCTCGCGCGTCGCTCCACACTCCACGCCCGGGGGCGTTGCGATGTACTTCCCCCAGGCGTCTTGGTGCATGTCCAAAATCACATAAAGCCCGTACTTCTTTGCTTGCGCTACGGCCTCGCGAATGCGTCGGAGGTATGCCGCGCTCCGCTGCCCACGCTGCGGTTCTAACGCCGACCAACTGACGATCAGCCGTACCACATTGAACCCCAGCGCTGCCATTTGACGGAAGTCTTCTTCTTGCAGGGGAAGCACCGGTGGCAGCGCCGGGTTGTCCTGGTAGTAATCGCCCAAGCTGTTCAAGTTGACTCCGCGCAACAACACCTGCCGCCCCGAGCTGTCGTAAATCCCCGCGTCCGCCCCACGCTCCGCTCTCAACGGCAGCAACGAAACCTCTCCGGCTTCGGGCTCGCCGTCGCTTCCGCATCCAAACAACGCGGCCAAACTGACCGCAGCCACCCACTTGCGCCAGCGCATCATCGTGTCTCTCCCACTTGACGGATTTCGGCCAAGCGACAGAAAAACGACGCTCTCACGAATTCCATCCAGCTCTTGTCACCTACAACCAAACCCGGCAAGTCCGTAACCCGCAATGCTTCATACTTCGCAAGCCTTAAGCCGCTTGGCACGACACTTGGTTTCCCCCGAAGCGGGAGGAGAAACGTCGCGTGTCCGGTCGCATTCCCACTCCAATCCGTTCTTACGCCTTAACGGCTTCGAGCCCAAAAGACCGTCTGTCCCTTGGAACGTGGGACGATCGCGCCCTTTCCGAGAGCAACGGGGTGCCTAACCCCGCGCCCGGTGTGCAAGCGGGGCTAGGCGTCGCCCCGGAAAAAAAGGTTGCTTGGGAACTCGCACAACGAGCTCGACTTCCCTACGTCGACCTGAGCACCGTGGACTTCGATCCGTGTGCTGGGCGGTTCCTCAAGCCGGAATTGGCCCGCCGTTATGGGTGCGTTCCCTTCGCGGCCGACAGCTCTACGCTGTGGGTGGCGGCCACCCATCCTCTCGACCGGGAAACACGCCACCTCCTCGAGTTTGCAGCCAACCGGCAAGTTGCACTGGCAATCGCTCCTGAGGCAGACGTTCGCACTCTCCGAACTCGGGTTTACGAAAGTGAATGGCTTTGGGAGGTTTACTTGGCGGGTCTCGATGATGGACCAGAAGTTTGCGGCCCAACTCCCCTGCACGCCCCTCCCCCATTTTCACCGGATTCCCCCGCGGGCGGTGCGGCGCGCGCACTGGGGCTTTTGGTCGCCAACGCCGCCGCTCGCGGATCCCGTTGGGTCCAGCTTCAGGTGGCCCACGGCTTCACCATCGTGCAGCACGAGCACTGTTCGGACTCGGATCCGCCTTTCCTGTGGCCAGGTTGGGTGGGCTCCCTGCTCTTTGCGTGGTGCCAGGTCATGGGTTCGCCACACGAGCAGGAAGTGTTTTGGTGCGTATCGGGCAGCACACAACTTCCCGTACGCTGGCTGCTCGACCACGGCAATTCGGCAAAGACCATCCTGGTGGAAGTGCTTCCATCCAACGAGGTCGCCTCGTTCCGTGGCGGGGTCGCGCACCAGAGGCCACGAGCAAAAGCCTTGGCCTGCCCACGATGCGGAGCGACCGCCCAGGGCCATCCGTCGTCAGTCTGCCCGCGTTGCCGGCTGCCGGTTTGGCGAATTTGCCGCAACTGCGGTAGCCGTTTCCATGCTTCACAAGCAGCTTGCTCTTGCTGCGGCGCAGCCGCGACCCCTGCGTCCGCGGCACTCCCGGCGGCCCCCCTCGCGCCCACGGGTCACCTCCTGCGCACTCGACCCGTGGGCGCGCCGCCGACCCCACTGCATGTGCTCGTTGTCGATGACCAGCCGGATGTTCGCCATTGCATGGCGAGCGCGCTGCAGCAAATCGGTGTTCGGGTCAGCTCCGTGGGGAGCGGAAAGGAAGCGTTAGCCCTCGTCAACCACGACGCACCCCATTTAATCGTGCTCGACCTGGTCATGCCCGAGGTCGACGGTTTCGAGGTGATCCGGCGTCTGCGCACGTCGCTGAGGACGGTGTTCACCCCGGTCCTCGCGGTTACCGTCCTCGACCCACTCGATTCGAGCGTAGGGGAATCCCTTGGGCCGGATGACTTTTGCCTGCAAAAGCCCTTTCCACGCCACGAGCTGTTACGCCACGTGGTCCGAATGGGCCACCTTACGTACGGACTCGACTTGGGCGTTCGCCCTGGTGGTACACAGCCACAGGCGAGGTTGTAACTTGAATTTTAGGAGGAAGGGGGAGATGAAATCAGCTACTGGCAGAACCTCTCGAAGTCCAGTGATTTTCGACGAGCAACAGGCCTTAGCAGCCGCCGGCGG
>BEIG01000049.1 GCA_002898795.1 bacterium HR30
GATCCACATGCGGCGGCCGTGGCAGATGTGGATGGAGACTCGAAGTTGGATCTGGTCGTGGCTGATCAACGGGGAGTTTCTTGGGTTCGCGGCAACGGCAAATTTGTTTTCACGGATCCCGTGAATCTTTTGCGGAGCGACGATATCGCCGCAGTTGCTACTTTCGATGCGAACGCCGACGGGGCAACCGACATTGCCGCTGTGGATCGGCGGCGCGGCGTGGTGCACGTTCTCCTGAACACGGGCGAGGGGAAATTCCATCGCCGCTTCGCGTACGTCGTCGGCCCTAACCCGGAAGCTTTGCTGCCCACGGATGCCAACGGAGATGGCGTGCCGGACTTGCTCGTGACCAGCCGCACCTCGCCTAGAATCACGCTTTGCCGCGGTCGTGGGGACGGAACCTTTCGCGGCTTGCCTGCGTTCGATCTAGGCCCGGATCCGTCTTTCGCGATTGCCTACGATGCAAACGGCGACAGTCACCTCGACCTCGCCATCGCCCACCGCGAGGCAGGGGTGCTCACTTTGAGCTTGGGCGATGGTCACGGCGGGTTTCGCTTGTCCGCTTCGATGCCGGTCGGAACGGATCCGCGTGCCGTGGCCTTGGGCCACTTTCACTCGGATGATGCAACAGACGTGGTTGTCGCGAACTTCGGCTCTGACGACGTGGCTGTGCTCGCGGGGAATTCGCAAGGAGAGCTGGCGGCACCTCTTTTTCTGGCTACAGGGCTCGGCCCAAACGCGGTTGCCGTAGCCGATTTCGACCGCGACGGGCACGACGACATTGCGGTGGCCAATGCGCTTTCCAACAGCGTGTCCATCATCTTCAGTGACGGCAGGGGGCGCTTCCCGAGAACCCTCAACTATGCCGTCGTACCTAAGCCGGACTTTGTCCTCGCTGGCGACCTCGGGGGCACCGGAACGATCGACCTGCTGGTGGGCAATTCCCGAAGCGAACGGGTGTCGATTTTGCGCGGGAGCGCAAGCGGTTTGCAGGAGCCAGTAACCGACGCCTTTAGTAACCGCATCCGCCCCGTGGTCAGCGCCGACTTCGACGGCGATGGAACACCCGACGTGGTCCGCACGGAAGAAAGCGACGACACCGTCGCGATACTGCGCGGACAACGCGAGGGTGGCCTCGGCTTACCCGAGAGGTTCTCCGTAGGGCGCCAACCCAGCGCCGTGGTGCCTGGCGATTTCGACGAGGACGGCAAAGTTGACCTTGTAGTCTTACACCGGCGTACCCGAACGGTGGCGTTTCTGCGCAATGTTACGCAACATCCAGGGACGCCGGTTCCATCCTCCTCACCACCCGCCGAAGTCGCCGACCCATGGCGCCGAGCAATGGAAGCCTGGTAACGGGCGAATGTTTTGCGTTCCCCCTCTGGCTTTGGCATGATGCACCGGCCATGAGTGTCAAAGGAGAGCAAGAGTTTTCTGTGGAAATCAGTGCGCCTGTTGCCGTGTGCTTCGACGTGATTACTTCCTTCGAACGCTACCCCGAATGGTTCTCGGGCATCAACAGTGCCACCGTTCTTGAGCGCTACGAGAATGGCCTGGGCAAAATCGTGGAATTTGGCTTGGATATGATGCTCAAGCGGATTCGTTACGTTCTGGAGTACAGCTACAAGCCGCCGACCCGTTTGGACTGGCATTCGGTGGACGGCGACATCGAGTCCATCGTCGGCCACTACGACCTCCAGCCAATTTCCAAGGCGAAAACCCGCGCCACTTGCCGTCAGGCCGTGTCGGTCGGATTCTGGGTGCCTGGAGCGCTGAAGAAAATTTTGGAGCAAAGTGCTTTGCGGCAGTCTGTCCTGGAATTCAAGGCTGCCGCTGAAGCCGCTTACGCAACCAAACCAGCAAAGAAACCGAAGCGAGCGTGAATTACGAACAAATCCTTCTTTCCATCCGCGACTCTGTTGCCACGATCACGCTCAACCGCCCTGAGCGTTTGAACGCGTACACGCCCCAGATGCGTCGCGAGCTTGCCCACGCGTTTCAAGCGCTCGACGCCGACGACACGGTGCGTGCCATTGTGGTCACCGGTGCTGGCCGAGCGTTCTGCGCTGGCGCCGACGTGGGCAGCGGCGAGCGAGCCTTCGACCGCAGCGACGACCCCGAGTATCTAACCAAGCTCGCTGCGGAACGGGCGGCTGTGTCGCGGCCGTGGGAACTCACGAAACCGATTATCGCCGCGATCAATGGAGTGGCTGTGGGAGCTGGGGTCACGATTACCCTCCAATGGGACATTCGCATCGCGGCAGCCAGCGCGCGTTTGGGTTTTCTCTTCGTCCGGCGAGGCTTGTGTCCCGAGGCATTGAGCACCTGGCTGTTACCCCGGCTCGTTGGGTTTAGTCGCGCCGCAGAGCTGCTGCTGAGCGGTCGCATGTTCACCGCCCACGAGGCGTTCACTTACGGGATCGTCAGTCAGGTTGTACCTGACGAAGAACTCCTTCCCACGGCTTACAGTCTTGCCCGGGACATTGCCGAAAATACCAGCCCCGTTGCGGTCGCCGTCACCAAGCGACTCCTGTGGAGGCATTTGACGGAAAGCGACTGGCAACGCGCCGAACACACAGAGCAGCAAGCCTTCACTTGGTGTGGCGCACAGCCCGATGCACGCGAGGGGGTGCGTGCATTTTTGGAAAAACGGCCTCCCCGCTGGAGCATGCGGCCCAGCGCAGACATGCCGGAATTCCTCAAACCCCGGCGTTCCTCTTGAGGTGCAGCCTCGGGTGTTCCGCGCTAAGAGGCCAACCCATGCAGTTCGACGTTCAACGGCCTCTCCGCGCTCGGCTGGAAGCTTGGTTCTTCCACAACTTTTTCCTCTTCTTGCTGTTGTGGGTGAGCGCGGCGGAAGCTGGCGTGGCCTGGTGGGTGGCGCGACAGTGGTTCGACCTCGAGGGAAGATCGTTTGTTCTTTCCGCGATCGTGGTGGCCGGATTCAACTTCTGGCTTGTCCGCCGTCGCCGTAACACGCAGCGCAACCTGGTAGACCGCCTTCCCCAATTTTACCACGCTGCGGCGTTTACCTGCCTGTTTTGCGCGGGTTTTCTTTTCTTCAATCACTTGCTCTGGCGCGGTAGCAGCTACGTACACGCGTTCCTCACCGCCGAGGCTCGAGGAATGGCCCCCGCAAAGCGCCCGCTGCGCGCGGGCCCGCTCGACGAACGCAGGACAGGTTGGATCGGTTTGTGCGGAATCGTTGGACTGTTCACTTACGGCTATACCATCGGTCAGCGCCGCCTGCGTGTGCAGTTCGTTCAAGTCGCACTACACCGTTGGCCGAAATCGGCCCCTCCGTTTCGTCTCGTGCAGTTGAGCGACATTCACGTTGGGGCCAACATGACTCCAGCAGAGTTGAGCCGTTTCGTGGCCACAGCAAACTCTCTGCGTCCCGACCTCGTTTGCATCACCGGAGACATTGCCGACAACGCACGCTCCGACCTGGATGCTTATTTCCCCATTTTGGGGCAGCTTCGAGCCCGGTACGGGGTCGTAGCCATTCTGGGCAATCATGATCACTACGCGGGCGCTGAGCGCGTCGTGCGAGCTCTGCGGCAGCACACGGGCTTCGTGGTCTTGCGCGACGCCACCCTGACCATTGACCTGCCCCACGGTCGCTTGCACGTCATTGGCTTGGATGATCGGGGGCTCGATTGGGCGCGAGGGGTGCCTCAAGTACCTCAGCTCGAGGTGCTTTGGCATCAGCTACCTCAGGACGAACCCCAGCTCGTCTTGTCGCATCGGCCCGACTTGTTTCCCCAAGCAGCAAGATTGGGAATCGACTTGATGCTGAGCGGCCACACCCATGGTGGGCAGATTGCACTGCCATGGTTCAACGGCCAGCACCTCAGCTTGGCCCAACTGATTACCCGGTTCGATCGCGGCCTGTTCCGGCAAGGACGCTCTGCGCTGTATGTGAACTGTGGCCTCGGTGTTACTGGTCAACGGATTCGCTTGTGGACCCCGCGCGAGATCAGCGTGATCGAGCTTTGCCCTGTTGCCAACCACGCGTAACTGTAAGGAGCACAACACATCCTGTCGATGGAACGCACTGTGGATCCCGGCTTGTGCGAGTCCTGCCGTCACTGCCACCGCGTCGCAACTAGCCGTGGTTCGGTTTTTTACCGCTGCCGACGCTCCGAAACAGACGAGCGCTTCCCTCGCTACCCGCGCTTGCCAGTCGTTTCTTGTCCTGGGTTCGAAGCAACCGATCCCTCAGAACCCACCACGGGTCCCTGAGTGACACCGTAAAGTGAGAGCACCCCGGAGGTGTCCGGCTCGTTCTGGAGACGTACGGCAACATGCCCAAGTGCAGGTGCCAAGTGGAAACGAGTTCCGTTACGTCGCTTGCTAGCCACCGGCCGCGTTCCGAACCAAGCGGCGAGTGTCGTCGCGTCTGGCGGCTCTGGGTCCTTCCTACTCGACCACGACCTCCGCAGCATGCCGCTCCAAGACCTCTGCCGGGCAAAGGTAAAGAAATACCCGCGCCGCACCGGCAGCCACCGCACCGTCGTCCAGGCAACTGATCCACCCCCAGCCCTCGCCAAGCAGGTCCAGCGGCGATAGCCAGTAAAGCCAAGCAGCACCGAGCAAGAGTCGCGGCGTCAGAGGGAGCGTCCGGTCAACGGCGGATTTCCAGAAGAGGCGCACACCTTGTGCGCCCGTCCTCAAAGCGTCGGCCCAATACGCACGCCCGCTACGGAAAAGCCGACTATCCAACATGCCAATCGCTGCGGTGAAGAGCGCAAAAAGCAGCGAGGAAGCCAGTAACCAACCGAGCACAAGTACAAGGTTTTGAACGGAGTCGGCGACGCGTTCGGATAGACGCTCGGTGCGTCTTACCCAGCGGCGCACTTGGCGCTCGATCGAGCTTCCACTCACCAACTCGGGTACAATGCGGCCCTGCCACGGTCCCGCTGCCGTCCACGCTTCCCCCTTCGCTGGCAATGCCGCTAAAGCGACCCACCCGCAAAGCAGCACAACCAGGATTGTCAACGCTTCGCGACCGTGATGCACCGCCTCGTGGCACATCGGCGACTCTCCTCACTCGCCCCTATCACCGATTCCCTCGCTTGAAAATCCTACGGCAAAGTCCCATCCTTGGCCCATGCCTGCTCTAGTTCTGTGGTTCATCGTTCTTCTTTCCGCAGCAGGGGCAACGGGCCAAGTGCAGGTGGACGTCAATCGCCCTCGTTCTCCGTTCGACTGCGTGCTTCCCATCGGCCGGCAATGGTACGGTTCAGAGGAACGCTGCCTTGCGTATTTGTGCGGCGGGCAAAATGTTTACAACGAATACGTGTTCGATGCTCAGAACCGGCGCCGCAAGAATCCCTGTTTCGGCCAGAGCCCGACGGAACTTCGTGATCCGAGTGAGATCTGGTGATGCGCCAGCCACGCCGTAGCCTTGCGTGGATCCGCTTGCAGGAGAAAAGCAATCGGTTCGGTGCCATTCGCCTGACCGTTTCCCCGGCTTTGCGGGCGGCCGTCTCCATGCTCGCGCCGGCACTTGCGACGGCAAACCCTCGTGAAGTCGAACCCGTCGTGCAAACCATCGCCGATGAGATTTGCCGTGCATTGGCCGTGCCGCGGGTGCGCGTTTCTGTCGAACTGGTACGCCCTCACAACCACTTCGGCGAGCTCCACGGTTTGTACACGGCAGGTCCCCACAGAGCTGCAACCATTCGGCTGTGGATGCTCACGGCGAAACGCAAGCAGGTTGCTGCGTTCAAAACGTTTCTGCGAACCCTGCTCCACGAGCTTTGTCACCACCTCGACTATACGCTGCTTCAGCTCGGGGGCTCGGTGCACTGCGAAGGCTTTTACAAGCGCGAGTCGAGTTTGTTTCACCAAATCACCGCGCACTTGCGAGCTTTGGAGCAGTAGCCATTCCGCAGGTGCCTATCGCGTGCATCCGGGGTCTCGCTCTACCCAAGCCACCTCACCGTGTCTCAACTTGCACCCGGAGCCTCGCGAGCAAGCGCAAGCAGTTCCTCCAGCCAGCAAGGAATAAAGCCTGAGCATCTGCTCACCGGCTTTCTACTTCTGCCCGGCGCACCGATTCGACAAACGCTTCCATCGCGGCGAAATCTCGGCGCCCTTGCGCGTCTTCAACGCCGGTGTGCGTGTCGACGGCCCAGGGATTTACCGTTCGAATCGCGTCGGCCACGTTTCGAGCGGTGAGGCCTCCGGCAAGGATCACTGGTACCCGCACGTTGCGAACAATCTCGGCACTAAGCATCCAATCGTGGGTCTTGCCCGTTGCACCACGACGGCCGGTTGCCGGGTCGTAGGTATCCAAGATCAACGCGTCCACTCGTCGTTCCCAGGAACGCGCCACGGCCATGGCCTCCGATCCCACCACGGACACCGCACGGATGATTTTCAAATGCGGTGCAGCGACTCTCACCATTTCCAGTTCGCTTGCCGGGAAATCACCGTGCAACTGGAGGGCCGTTACACCGAGGTAGCGCGCCAGTTCCAAGGCGCTACGGGCGTCGCTCACGTAGGTAATCGCCACGCTGGTCACGAACGGAGGCAACGCTTGAATAATCGAGCGTGCCTTTGCCTCCGTGAGGCCGTCGTGAACTCCTTCCGGCAAGCGCACGGTAAATCCCAAGGCATCGACCCCGAGCCGCTCTAGAAACAACGCTTCCTCCAGGCTCGACACACCTGCGACCTGGATGCGTACCCGTCGCCGTTCCCGCGCCATAACGCCGCTCGTAGCAAACGAGTCGTGGAGAACAAAACGCCGGCACCGAGTTCACTCCTTCTCCGATTCGCTCGGCTCACCACACTGCGCTCCCTCCATGCTTGATGCGCACCGCCGTTCGCAAAGACTACTGCCAATCATGCCACGGGAAATCTCCGCACACCCACCAAGTGCCGCCGCGATCTTGACCGCGACCATTTCGGCGCAGTGAGCTACGCCAGCGGCGTGTGGTGTCACCCTAACGGAAAATCCAGTGGGGAGATGGAACCTCAAAGCTTCGCCCCGTCGGCCTGGCTGCGCCGGCGGCGTGGATACGCATGCAAGCGGCCCAAGGCGATCCGCGCAGCCCCCATCGCCGAACAAGCCTAGGCACTTTGCCAACCGTCAAAGAAGAGTTTGCCCGGTGGAGCGGCAAACACTGCCATGGCGCGTTTTGCTTCTTCGTAGTTTCGGGATTTGCCCACCACAGTGGCGGACCGGTGCCGGAAGCCGCCACCCCTTGGGGATGCGGGCGACGCGTCCTGTTGCCGAGGGGTGTTGCTCGCCGGGGCACTCCTTCCGGCGCTAGGAATCGAACTTGCGGGAGCAAAACAAGCCCGCCTCCTTTGGCGGCCGTCGATCTCGCCACAGAACTATCGGCTCGCTCAACCGACCATCGATCGGGAGGACCTTGCGGTGCAGGGTCCGCTCGCTCTCCGCCGATGTACCTTCTCGCTGCTTGGCCTTCGGCGGCTCGCGCTTGCCCTTTTGTTCGCCGAACGCGTAAGCATGGCTCCCGGTCCCTGCCGTCAGCTCCCGCAAGGAACTTGCACACCACCCTTCCCTGCCCGTGCCCCATGCAAGTAAACTCGGAGCGTGGTTGGGGAGCACGAGCACTTAGGGACTCAACAACCCACTCGCTGGGCCGAGGCTCAGGCGAGCGATGTATTTCAGGCGTTAGGGACCTCTGCCGAGGGTTTGTCGCTCGTCGAAGCCGAGCGGCGGTTACAGCGGTTCGGGCCGAATCTGAGCCCCCGCGTGCAACGCACTCCTTGGTACCTTCATCTCGCACACAACATGATTCACCTTTTCGCGGTGATGTTGTGGATAGCCGCGGCACTTGCCTGGCTGGCCCACACTCCGCAGCTTACCGCCGCCATCGTGTTCGTCATCCTGATCAACGGGCTGTTCGGGTTTTGGCAGGAATACCGAGCGGAGCGAGCAGCAGAAGCCCTGGAGGCGCTCTTGCCCAACCAGGTTGTCGTTCGGCGAGAGAACCGGGAATTCGTGCTGTCTGCGAGTGAGGTCGTTCCCGGAGATATTCTGGTCTTGCGGCCCGGTGAGGCCGTGGCTGCCGACGCTCGCCTTTTCCAGTGTAACAACTTACGCGTGGATCTTTCGCACTTGACGGGCGAGTCGCGCCCGGTTCCGCGCAGTTCCGAGGCCACGACGCTCAATCATGGGGGGCTCCTCAGTGCGGCAAATCTCGTGTTTGCGGGTGCCTTTGTCACCAGCGGTACAGGCGAAGCCGTGGTGTTCGCAACTGGGGCTGCCACCCAATTCGGACAACTGGCCCATCGCGCGCAACGACAACCAGAGCGGCCGAGCCCGCTAGAGCGCGAACTCCAGCACGTGGTGCGGGTAGTCACGGCGGTCGCGGTGCTCCTCGGTGTTGCGTGTTTCTGGGTAGCCCAAGCTTGGGGCGGCTTGGCTTTGCAAGAGGCCTTTCCGTTTGCGCTGGGAATGATCGTGGCCAATGTACCCGAGGGCTTGCTGCCCACGCTCACCCTTGCCTTGGCCAGCGCAGCTCGCACACTGGCGCGGCAAAAGGCCCTGGTGAAACGGCTCTCGACCATCGAGGCACTCGGTGCGGCAACCGTGATTCTCACGGACAAAACCGGCACGCTGACGCAGAACGAGATGGCTGTGTGCGAGGTCTTCCTCGTCGATCAGGCCTTTCGGTTCGACCGCACACGCACGCTCGAAGCAGGAGCTGCGCAGGTAGAGCTACACCAAGAGGCTTCTGCCGCGGCGGACGACCGGTTGCTACGGTTGTTGCGGTGCGCGGCATTATGCTCGAATGTCGAACTCGCTCCACCGAAGTCCCCGCGTGAGCGCTTTCGCCCGGTTGGCGATCCTACCGAAGTCGCCCTAGTTAACGCGGCTCAGAAAGTCGGCCTTTCCATCGAACGCTTACGGAATTGGCCTCGGATTGCCGAGCTTCCTTTCGACTCCGCCCGCAAGCGCATGACCACCATCCACCGCATCGACGGTAAGATGGTCGTGTGCAGCAAGGGGGCGTGGAGTGAGCTGGCCCGCCGCTGTCGCTTCGCGCGCTTGGCCAACGGTGTGGTGGAGCTAGACGAAACATTGAAATCGAACCTCGACCAACGCCACGATGCGCTTGCCCGCAATGGATACCGGGTTTTGGCCGTTGCCGAGCGCCAACTTCCCGAAACCTTTGCGGAGCCGCGTGAAGATGTGGAACGCGATCTGGTCTTGCTTGGACTCGTTGCCTTGGAAGACCCGCCCCGGCCCGAGGTTCCGGCTGCGGTGGCGGCCTGCAAGCGAGCTGGAATCCGAGTCTGTATGGTCACGGGCGACGACCCACTCACGGCCACAGCCATTGCGCGACAAATTGGGTTGCACGAGCAAGAGCCCCTTGTCCTTACGGGTGCACAGCTCGACCGTTATCACCCTGCCGCCCTGGAGCACTTGCTCGCTAGCCACCGCGACGTTCTATTCGCCCGCGCCACCCCGGAGCACAAGCTCCGTTTAGTCGAAGCCTTTCACCGCCTGGGGGAAGTCGTGGCGGTTACGGGCGACGGCGTCAACGATGCACCCGCGTTGCGGGCTGCCGAAATCGGTGTGGCCATGGGTGCCACGGGAACCGACGTCGCCCGAGAAGCTGCGGACATGATTCTCACGGACGATAACTTTGCTGCCATCGTTCGTGCGATCGAGTACGGCCGCGCAGTCTTCGATAACGTGCGCAAATTTGTCACCTACATCTTCGCCAGCAACGTGCCAGAGATCGTTCCATTCCTGCTCTCCGTGCTCGTCGGCATTCCCCTCCCTTTAACGGTTGCCCAAATTCTAGCGGTAGATTTGGGCACGGACCTTTTTCCTGCTCTTGCCCTCGGACGTGAACCCGCCGAACCTGGGGTGATGCAGCGTCCACCCCGTTCACGCCTGGAGCGGCTGCTGTCGGCAGCCACGTTATTGCGCGCTTACGGCTGGCTCGGCCCCATCCAAGCCACGCTGTGCATGCTGGCTTACTTTTACGCATACTGGCTCGAGGGATGGATTCCGGGCGAGCCGCTTGCGGGAGAGGGGCCTCTCTACGCCACGGCAACGACCATGACGTTTGTTGCGATCGTCGCTTGCCAAGTAGGCAACGTCTTCGCCTGCCGCAGCGACCATGCTTCGGTATGGGCATTGGGCTGGATGACTAACCCCGGCCTTTGGTTTGCCATCGCTATCGAGCTGCTGATTTGCCTAACGTTTGTCTACTTCGCACCTTTGGCCCATGTCTTTGGGTTTGCCCCCCTGGGGTGGCAGCACTGGCAATTGGTGGTGTTCTACCCCTTCCTGCTGCTCGGACTCGAAGAGGCACGCAAACTTGTCGTACGCGCACGGCGCCGGCGGCTACAAAACTTCCAATCCGGCTAAACGCACGACGAGTTTCTTCCGTCCCGCGCCGGGGAAGAACACAACAGCCTTTTGATTGTCGCCCCAGCCTTCCACTTGTAGCACCGTGCCCACGCCGAACGTCGGATGGCGCACCCGCTGGCCTTTGCGCAATCCGTCGTCGTAAACCACCCGTGGCTCTTCCGGGTACGGTTCCTCTTTGGTCGCCGGTCGACGTGCCATGCGCCACGCCAGTTGTTTCGCCCCGGCAAATTCCACAACCTCGGGCGGAACTTCTCGAAGAAAGCGGCTTGGCTCGTTTTGCTGCACGCTGCCAAACAAGCGCCGCTGCATCGCGTAACTCAGGTAGAGCTTCTCTCTTGCGCGGGTCATTCCCACGTAACACAGCCGCCGTTCCTCCTCGATGTCTTCCTCCTCGTTACGCCGGGTCAAGGGGAACAAGCCTTCCTCCAGGCCGACTAAAAAAACCACCGAAAACTCCAACCCTTTGGCGGCGTGCAAGGTCATCAACGTCAAGCGGTCTCTGGGGTTGGTGTATGCGTCGACGTCGGTCACGAGCGCGGCCTGCTCCAAAAAGTCCGAGAGCGACTGGCTCTCAGAAGCATGTTCCTCGAGCGAGCGAAGTAGCTCTTCCACGTTGCGCAGCCGCTCTTCTGCTTCCGCCGTCCCCTGGGTCTCGAGCCATTCGCGATAACCACTTTCCCTGACCACCTTGGCCGCCAGTTCTGCGTACGGGGTGCTCTCGGCATCTCGGCGCCATCCTTCGATTGCATCCACAAAGCGCTTTACCCGCTCGGCTGCCTGGTGCTTCACCAGTCCGCGGGACAAGGCGAGCTTGCAGGCCTCCAGAAAGCTACCAGCTTCAGGTTCGAGGCTTGCAATCCGAGCCACCGTTGCCTCGCCGATGCCGCGCGCTGGCACATTGACCACGCGCTTTGCCGCCACACTGTCGTTAGGGTTGACGATGAGACGCAAATACGCCAGCACGTCCTTCACCTCTGCTCGCGCAAAAAAGCGCATGCCGCCAACGACCGTGTACGGCAGTCCGGCGCGTACCAACGCCTCCTCAAACACCCGCGACTGCGCGTTCGTACGGTACAGCACGACCATTTCGCCAAGGCTCCGACCCTGCCGTTCCAGGCGGCGGATTTCCTTCGTGACCCAGGCGGCTTCCTCCAGGTCGTCTGCGCATGCCGCTACGGTCACCTTGTCTCCGTGCGGGTTGTCGGTCCACAGGGTTTTACCCTTGCGCAGTACGTTGTGGGCCACCACACTCGAAGCCGCGCGCAAGATCGCGCCGGTGGAGCGGTAGTTCTGCTCCAAGTAAATCACGCGCGCTTCGGGGTAGTCGCGCTCGAAATCCAAAATGTTCCGGATCTCAGCCCCGCGCCAACGATAAATCGATTGATCTTCGTCCCCGACAACGCACAGATTTCTGTGGGGCTCGGCCAGGTGACGAATCAAGCGATACTGGACCATGTTTGTGTCTTGGTACTCGTCGACGAGAACGTGCTCGAACCGACTTTGCCAATGCGCACGGACTTGAGGAAACTCTTCGAACAAGCGCAGGACTAGGAGGAGAAGGTCGCCAAAGTCCATCGCACCAGCAGCGTGGAGGCGCTTTTGGTAAAGGCGGTACACAGCGCCAAGCTGCTCTTCGCGGGGGGAAGTCGGTACGAAGTCCGTAGCGCTCAAGCCACGGTTTTTGCACTGGTCGATCACGCTCGCAGCCACCGGTACCGGTAGCCTCTCTGCGGCAATCTCGAGTTCAGCCAAACAGTCTCGCAACAACCGCTGCTGGTCTTGGTCGTCGTAAATGACGAAATCCCGAGGGTACCCTAGATGATGCGCCTCATGGCGGAGGAGCCGAGCACAAAAGGAGTGAAAGGTGGATATCCACGCCCGATGGTCGCCGACTAGTTGTCGCACCCGTGCCCCCATCTCCCCCGCAGCCTTGTTCGTGAAAGTGACCGCCAAAATGCTCTCTGCGGGAACACCCCGCGCACCAATCAGATGAGCCACCCTGCAGGTCAGGGTACGGGTTTTTCCCGAACCAGCACCGGCCAAAATGAGTAAAGGCCCACTCGGGTGTAACACGGCCTGCTGCTGCATCGGGTTCAGCCGCTCCAGCCACGAACTCATGTCCCTCACATCCTTCCCACGCCCGTCGGCAAGCGCTTCCGCTTAGCTCAAAGCTCGAACAAAGACACGGGCACGCCGCGGAAGCATCCATCGTTGGTTTGCGGCCCGCGCGGTCGGTTCTTTGTAGCGAATATTCGGTCGGGGTCGGCTCCTGCCCTGCGTGGCTCGGCCTCGATCCTTTTGCGTGCAGCCGGCTCGCGCTTGCACCGCAAAGTGAGATCGGCGCCGCCAGCGGCACCACGCTACCCGTTGGCGCAGGGTGCGCTTCCTCAAAACCGCACCGCGCGCTCTACCGTTCCACCGCTGTTTGCTCGTGGCGGCAAGAACAAGGGAAAACGAAACGGCGTCCTGCACAACCGCGGTCCCGAAGTACGCTGAGGAGGGCAAAACCGAATGGTCGGTGGCAGATACGTTTCGATCCAGCACCTCGTGTCGGTTGATCGCGGCAACGTGGCTCGTACCCCGAGATACCTGCTTCACTCGACGATCACCAAGACGTTGTCGGCACCCTCGGTCTCGAAGCGAATCCGGCAGTCGAGGAACTGTTCGATGACCAGCCGATTCGTCTCCGTATGGCTCGACGGCGTTAAGGTGCGGAAACATCCCTTCGCCAGGGCCAGTGGAAGCAAAAGTTGATCGGCTAGGTGCACGCCCACCGGCACGCCGGCCGCCAGATAACGCTTCGCTCGATCGCAAGCATCGCGTGCCACCTCTTCCGCCCGAACTCCTCGTTGGCCGAACCCCACCACCATCTCGACCACGTGTTCGCTCTCCATACTCAGCACCAGCACGTTGCCAGGCCCTTGCCCAGGAGGGAGTACTTCGGTGACGAGGTCTTGCTCCCGCCAACCTAAAGCGTCGCGCACGACCTGCAGTTCGCGGTGCGCGATCTGGGGCGGAAGGTCTGCAACCACGGCGCGGGCCAACACGGCTTGCAGCTCACCCCGCTCCGTTAGCGAAAGCCGCTGCCACCGTGCGAGCGGCTGGATTTCCACCGTGAAGCGTCCGCCCCCACGTGGGTAAAAGCCGTAGCGTTGCAACGTCGCCGTTACTTGAGCTCCCATCCACCGCAGGATGGGCAAGTAGACGCCAGCCAAAAAGTCGAAAGGGGGCGCCGCTGGATTGTGCGTTCCACCCTTGCACACCACTCGCGAAGCTTCGGCTGCGAGCAGCAGGGGAACCAACACCGTCTGCAGCACCAACGTGGCGCTGCCTGCCGAGCCCACGTCGAACTCGTAAATTCCGCCGCGTACTGCCTGCGGCCGGAACACAAGCTCCTCAGAACCGAGAACGTCACCATCCACCTCAGCCGAGGTAATGGCTTGGGCCGCGTGCACGGCTGTGAGGTGCTGGCGAAGTAAGCCCGGACGCGAGCGCCGCGCACGAATGTTGTACATGCGAAAAGGTCGGCCGGTTACGGCCGACAACGTAAGCGCGCTGCGCAAGATTTGCCCACCACCTTCGCCCACCGAGCCGTCCAACACCACCATGATTCGGCTCCTGCTCCTCGAAGCTTTTAAATCCAACCATGCTTCCTGCTCACCCCGCGGGCGGCAAAGCAGTGAATGGCCATCCTCGGGGCAAGGGAACGAACTTTATCGCAAACGCCGATACCGGAAGGTCTGCCCACTCTCGCTATCCCGTAACAAAAGCTTGTTGCCTTCGAATCGCACCTCGCGCACAACGCGGAGCGTCCGCGGCGTCGGAGTCGCGTTCGGTGCGATCTGACCCTCGCTGGGAGGCTGTGCTTTGCGGAACACGGGCAGGCCCAAGTCGATAATCAATTTTCCCTCGGGAGAGATTTGATACTTGGCGGTCATTTCCACGCTGTGGCTTTTACCCAGGAATGACCCGTCCGGGCGAAACTCGAGTTCATCTTCTGCGTCTTCCAGTTGCCACCGGCCGATCAGCGACTTCAGAATCTGGCGTTGTTTTGCGTTCAGTCGCGGTGTCGCTGTAGGCCTGGTCTCCGCTGTGTTCGGAGTTGGTTTGGGTCTCGCCATGGTCGGCTCTGCCACCGCCACACCGGTGACCCCTAGCCCTGCAAGCAACATTGCTCCAACCAGCATCACCGCGGGCCACTCTCCTAACTTCTCGGATTTCATCTTCGATTTGCTCCTCTTCAGTCCAAGTCGTTTGTCTGAACTGGTAACCGGCCCTTTTTACCGACCTACCATCGAATGTGCCACGCTTTCCGCAACGCGTGGAGTCTCCAACGAGGCAAAGTCTTTCGATGCGGCTCCATCAACTGCCACTTGTGGGGTTGACCAGGGCTTCCCATGCGAGTAGGAAGGAGACTCGCCTGGGGGAGCATGTCAAATGGGAATCGCACTAAAAACGAGCCGCTTCTGTTGTTTGGGGCTATTTTGCGCTTTGGGTTTGAGTTGGGGAGCGCCGCTTGCTGCCGCGCAACTCCAAGCAACAGCTTTCAGCACCGGCTCGAACAGCGGCCCTTTTGGTATCACCGTTGGACCCGACCAGAACCTTTGGTTCACCTTGCGCGTGGCCCATCAAATTTGGCGCTCCACAACGGCGGGAACGCTCACGAGCTTTGGGATTCCCACCGGCAATGCCGGACCGACTGGGATCATAGTTGGGCCCGACGGTGCCCTGTGGTTTCTCGAACAGAGCGCCAACAAAATTGGTCGGATGACGATAACAGGAGTGGTAACGCACGAGCTTGTGGTACCAACCCTAGGCGCGGGTCTACTGGACATCACCAGCGACAACAACAGCCGAGTTTGGTTCACCGAATTTGCCAAAAACAAAATTGGTTACATCGATACCAGTGAGAGCTCTTACACCGTTGTCGAAATTCCAGTACCAGTTGACCCCACGCTTGGCGATCCGCGGCCGCACTCGATTACTCTGGGGCCAGATGACAAGATTTGGTTCACTCAGTACGGGGACAGCCGAATTGGCCGCATCGATCCGACGACGCTCGAAATCGAACAGTTCCCGCTTCCGAGCTCTTTCAGTTATCCTCGTGGCATTACCACTGGCCCCGACGGTTTCGTTTGGGCGCTCGAATCCGGGGTGGCCACACGGGTAGCACGAATCGACCCCGCCGACCCTACGAACATCACAGAGCTCGCGATCACCCCGAACAGCGGCCCGATGAACATCGTCACCGGCCCAGATGGAAACCTTTGGTTCACCTTGCAAAGCACCAATAGTCTCGGAAGGGTGCGACCTCTTCCCACCCCGATATTCCAAGAGTTTACGTTCGCACCGCTGCCCACACCAGTGCAGGGGCCAATTGGCGTAATCACCGGGCCAGATGGCAACCTGTGGGTTACGGCGCAGTTCTCCAACCAGCTCCTCCGCATCGACTTTCCCGTAGAATCCCCCACGCCGACGCCAACCCCCACCGACACGTCCACTTCCACGCCGACACCTACAGCAACAGCAACACCGACTTTGACCAACACTGCTACCGCCACGCCAACTCACACAGCCACTCCCACCGACACAGCCACCGCTACGCCAACGCCTACGGCTACCGACACCCCAACACCCTCCCCGACTGCTACAGATACCCCGTCGCCCACCTCGACACCCTCACCCACGCCTACACCGACGGCTTCGCCAACCCCTACGGCAACAGACACCCCCTCGGCCACGTCCACACCAACGGATACAGCAACAGAAACTCCGACCAGCAGCCCAACGCCAACTGCAACAGAAACTGCAACGAGCAGCCCGTCGCCTACCGCAACGGAATCGCCTTCGCCCACGCCAACTCATACCGAAACGCCGACCCCCTCACCCACGGAGACACCAACCGACACTGCCACCCCGACCCACACAGCCACAGAAACTCCTACTCCGTCGCCCACCGACACTGCTTCGCCAACGACAACTCCTACGGAAACAGCCACGCCTACCCTGACCCCCGAGCCCTCCGAGACGCCCACCGAAACTCCAACTGAGACGGCAACAGTCTCGCCAACTTCAACGGCGACGCCGACGGAAACTGCCACTCCATCGGAGACGCCAACCCCCACGGAAACCGCAACCCCGACGGAAACAGCCACGCCGACGGATACCGCAACTCATACGCCGCCCCCCACCGCAACGCCGACCACGACGGAAACGGCCAGTCCAACTGCAACGCCCTCACCCAGCGAAACACTCACGTTAACCCCCACCCCCACGGCAACAAACACAACCACACCGACGTTTACCTCCACCGCAACAGCGACACCGACGGAGACGCCTGTTCCGAGTGCCACCCCAACGGAGACGCCGACAGCGACACACACACCGCAGCCAACCGACACGCCAACTCCAGAACCAACTCATACGGCCACGGCGAGTCCAACGCTAACACCCATCCCGACAGCCACCGACACCCCAGTGCCGACCGCGACCGCTACCGAGACGGCCACCGCAACCGCCACAGAAACCCCCACACCTACGACCACACCCACCGAGTCGCCCACGGCAACCCCCACCGAAACCGAAACCCCGTCACCAACACCTACGCTCACAGCCACGCCCACGCTTACGGCGACTGCGACATCCAAGCCCTCGCCAACGCCGAATCCCTGCCCAGGGGACTGCGATGGCAGCGGTCAGGTGACCATTGACGAGCTGATCCGCATGGTCAACATCGCGATGGGTCGGCTGCCGGTCACGCAATGTCTGGCAGGAGATCTCTGTGCCGATGGCGGTATCGAGGTGAACGAGATCGTGATTGCGGTCAACGCCGCGCTTGACGGGTGCCCGTTTGGCTACACACCGCCAGCCTGTGAGTGACGCTGGGTCGCGATTTCCGCCGCTGTCCCCGCGTCGAATACAAAGCTCCGGGCGCCGCTTTCGCGGTGCATCGGCCAAGACCAACCAAGGCGCTCGCGCAACGCAGCAATATCCTCGGCGAGCAATTCCTCCAGTAATGCACGAAAACGCTCCGGCACCTGGCTGACTCCGGTAGGGTTCACCGGAGCACGGACGTCGCGGCGAACGTACTTGGGGTCCGCTCTGACCTCCAAGAAGCGCATCACTTCCAATAAAAACTCCTCAGGCCGCCACGCAATATCATCGAACAGGCCGACGAAGAGGTGTCCACGCTGGAGGTAACGCGCCCATCGCTCCATGTTCCGCACGTACTGTGCGCACTGGCGCTGATACGGGTGATGGAAAAATGTCACGAACTCCTCGTCCGACACTTCGCGCGGAGATCGCCCACGATTGCGGGCTAAATCTTTCTTCGCGTGCGACCAGGCTCGCTCCACTGGATCGCGTACCATCATGATGACTTTCACCGCAGGATTGAGCCGAACAATGTCTGCGATCACGTCCTCGTCGAGGGTTGCGTAACTCGCTGTGGCCTCGCCCCGAACCATCGGTTTGTAACGCTCGTGGTAATGCCACAGGCAAAAGGCGCTTTTGTACAACCACCAGGGCCACGAATCCTGAAAATGTTCCAGG
This sequence comes from bacterium HR30, assembly GCA_002898795.1. GTDB lineage: Bacteria > Desulfobacterota > Binatia > HRBIN30 > HRBIN30 > HRBIN30. The sequence goes on from BEIG01000049.1 coordinate 17,921, forward strand.
TACCAAGCCAACGAGTCAGACTGAAACTTGGGATGGGTGGGCTCCTTGAGCCGGTTGAAGAAAAATAACTCCTTGGGCTGCGACAAAAGGACCTGGGGGTGAAAGCGCAAGTGGTCGTGCAGCCACGTGGTGCCTGTGCGCTGTGGGCCCACGATGAGGAAGTCTGGAAACCACTCGAATGGGGGAAGCCGCTCGGGCACTTTCACGTAGCGCAGGCTCGCCCGAGCCTCTTTTGTTAGCTGTTTTAACTCGGCCTTCCTCATCCTCGCCGAGTCAGGCATTTACCAGGGGCCGGAGCGTTGCGCGAGTCCTGCGGCTCTACCTACCTTCGAAGGGGAACGGCTTCGGCCTTTCGACCCTGCGTGCGGGCGCTGGTCAGCCGGCGTAGCCACGTAACGGCGAACACCCAAGCGCTGGCCGCCAAACCGAAGGCCGCCAACGCAAACAAATACTGTCGCCACCATGGCATCCCTCCACGCCGCGCTTGTTCCACAGCGGACACTAAGTCCGCGCCGGTCAGAGCGAGTCCAGGCAAAACGCTGCTCACCACGCCCTCTGCCGACAGAACATAGACCACGTTCGGATGGTCGAACTGGCCGTCGCTTCGTTCCACGGCCACGAACCGTAGCTCCGCCAACAAAGCCTTTAGCCGGCCAACGTCAGGCTCACGCACAAGCGCCCACTCCGCAGGCAGGCCCAAACGCTGGCGGAAGGCCTGCAGGTTCTGCGGAGTCTCGTTGGGGTCGATGGACAGGCTCGCCACCCGATACGTGCCCAGTCGGGATCCGGCATCTTGCAACGCTCGCAAGAGATTGAGTGTCAAGGGGGAGCAGGTGTGCGGACAACGCGCGTAAATCGGAGCCAAAATCAACGGACCAGCCTCGACTGGCTGGGGAGCCAAGGTGACCGTTCGGCCATTTTCGTCGAGCAGGCCTTCGATCGCCACGGTCTTGCCGATTAGTGCACTCCCGTCCTGCATGGGCGCTTGCGCCTGCCCGACCAACGCGAAGCTAGGACCAGAAAGGGTAAAGGCGATCCCGAACGCTATAAGCTTCCGTCTCAAGTGCCACGTCATTTTGTCAAGGGAACCGGACTGAACGGATGATACGGCGGCGATGGTACGGTGTTCCCCCCGAGGACTTCGACCAACGGCGGCGCATACGCAATGATCAAAAAGATGATCGCCACGACCACCCACGGCGTAAAATTCCGAGTAGCTCCGAGGCTCTCGTGCCTCAGCGGCTCAGCAGTGGGGAAACGAAGCTCAGCTACTTGCTGGGCAGGGGCCAGCAACGTGGAGAAAAACACAGCGAAGTAGATCACCATGGCCGCTGTCATCAAAACTCCTCCGACGGCGCCAAGCTGTGTCCATAGCTCCCAGTGCCGTTGGAACAGCGGGGACTCTGGGTTCGAATAGCTCAGGGCGAGGTTCGTACGTCGCGGTTCTCCCAAGATTCCGGCCACCGAAAGACCAATGGAGAATAGAATCACCCCTGCAGCCCACAAATAAGGGACCACAACATTCCATCGGGGAAGGCGTAACGGCTTTCCTCCGAGCTCGGTCAGCATCCACAGGGAAAGCCCAAGAAACGCTAGGAAAACGGGCCCGCCCAACGTGGTGTGGAAATGCCCAGGCACCCACGCCGTGTTGTGAACCACGTTGTTCATGGTCACCGAGGCATTGACAATTCCGGTAATACCGCCGAACAGAAAGAGCACCAACCCGGGAAACGCGTACGCAAACAAATACCGCTGCTCGTCGAGGTACGGCAGCTTTGCCCACCACCCAAACAACCCCTGGCCACCGTTCTGTCGCGCGCCATGCTCGAGCGACGCTGCCACAGTAAAGGCAGTAATGAAACTTGGGATTGCCACGCAAAAGGTGAAAATCCCATGGAGCCATTTGTAACTGCTGCTCACGCCAGGGTCGGCATACTGGTGGTGCAATCCCACCGGCGCGGAGAACACAATAAAAAGAAGGAACGCGAGACGGGCCGCTTTGTCCGAAAACAGTTTGCCGCCCACAAGAGGCGGTACCATCACGTAGTACATCACGTAAGCCGGCAACAACCAGAAATAAACCAGCGGGTGACCGAAAAACCAAAACAAGGTACGCGCCAGCACAACGTCCACCGAAGCGGTCCATCCTAAGGACCACGGCAACAGCAGGACCAAAACCTCCACGGCCAACGGAATGGTCGCAATCAACCAAACCGTAAACGTCGCCAACATTCCAACGACCGCCAGAGGCGTGTCGCGATCAGGGTGCAAGCGACGCCAACGCAAATACGCAGCAATCCACTGGAAAAACGGAATCCACGACCCAATCACCAACAGCGACGCACCAAGGTAAAACCATGGGCTTGCCTTCAGCGGCGGGTAGAACGTGTAGAGCACAGAAGCCTGGCCCAAGAGGATCGGGACCGCCGCCATCACCGTGCCCACCAACATAAGCCCCACGGCCAGCGAGGTGACCCGTGCATCCAAAGGGACACGTAAGAAATGCGTGATCACCACATAGCCGAAGGCCACCTCGAAAAAGGTCGTATACACAATCGCATTGACCACACCGTGAAGAGTCAGCCCCTGGTAGTAGTCCAACCCGAGAAAAGAAGCCGCACGAATCCAACCCGCGCGGTACAACACCTGCAGCAAGCCGTGATAGATTCCGAGCACGAGCAGCGTTGTTGCCACCACGACCAAGACTAGCGCAGCCCAGCGATGCGTACGGTCGACCGTGAAATTCGTGCCTTGCATTGTCACCCTCCACTTGTCGTCAGCGGCCCGCAGGGGCCAGATTCGCGTCGGACACGGCACTCGCCTCCCGAGCAACGACAATCTTGCCCGCCATATTTTGGTGCCCTAAACCGCAGTACTCGTGGCAGAAGATCCGATAAACCCCTTCTCGCTCGAGGCGAACGCGCGCAAAGTTCACGCTACCCGGCACTGCCATCAGGTTTACGTTCGTGCCCTCGATGTAAATGCCATGGGTGACGTCGAGGGAACTCAAGTACAAGTTGATATCCGAGCCAGGGGGCACTCGGATTTCCCCCGGATCGAAAAACCACATTCGCGACACCAGATATACGTCGTATTGGCCAATTCCTTTTTGCTCCACCTTGCCCCCAGTGAACGGAGCAACATCGGTCACACAAGTAGGCACGACCACGCTCAGCCCTAGCCCGGAGTAAACCAGTAAAATCAGAAACACCCCCATGAGGGTGCCAGACGCCACCAAAATGAGTCTTTCGTTGCGCTCCATCGCCGCATCTCCCTCGTCAGGCTCGGGCCACCATGACACCGTACAGGGTGAGCCACAGTACAAGGTAAAAAAGGATCATCGCGAAAAAGAAGGCAATCGCTCCCCGCGGAACGAAGTTTTCTACCCCCGAGGTTACTCTCGTCTGCTCGTCTGCCATGCCAACCTCCGTTTCCCCTACGTTGTCCGCCTCCGTCGAGGCGGCAATGCCGCGACCGCCGTACAAAGCTGTACCCCGACGACGGAAAAACACCCAAAAAACCTGTCGAAACGCGACTTGAGCGAAACCCGTGCCATGCCCCATCACTCGGGAGTTTTTGGCACAGCATTCGCTCCGATTCCCACCCGTGAAACAGCAAATGGTGCCCACATCGGCACGAGCTAACGAGGGGCCCCTGCCCTTGGAGGTACCTGCCCGAACCGGCGCAACCGCTGGGCGGAGACGGATTTTGTTCGTTGTCGGTGACGATGCCGACTCCTTATGGCTTCACTTCTCGTACGTTTTGGCCAACATTCTGGGGCACGAGTACAAACTCGAGTGTTCCTGGGTCAGGCTAACCAATGAGCGCGGTTCCCTCCAAGGTTCGCACGTGGATGGCATGCAAATCTGCAAAACTTCGGCGCGCGATCTGGCGCGGCTATTTCGGTACCCGCCAGCGCAAGTTGTTCACGCCCTGGGAACGCACGCGATTCGCCACTGTCAGCGCGCCCGATGGCTCGTTTATCCGCCGCCGTTGCTATTGTGCTTCCCCGGCCAAGAACCTACTCGCACGCCAACTTGGCAGTGGCTGCTCGACCGCGCCACACGAGCTAAAGCCGATCGTTATGTTACGGCCGACTACGAAAGCCGCGCCTCTTTGCTGGCTACGGGCATCGAGCCTCATCGGGCCACCGTAATTCCTTTGGCCACGCGACGCCGCACCTCCCCGAGCCGAGCGGTCGCGAGGGCTGCCGTGGAAGCCAACCATCTTCGCTTTGTTCTGACCGCAAGTTTCGACTTGGCCGATCCATCCGACTCACAGTGGCTCGCTCTGGAAATTCTGGCGGAGATGATCCATCGGGGCGTGCCAAGCCTCCTCATTGCGGCTGCACGGTCTTCGGTGGTCGCTGAAAGCGTATGGCAACGTGCCCACGATCTCGACGTGGCCGCTAACGTCCGTTGCACGGAACTGCTTCCGGATACGCACGCCTGTGTCGTTGGTGCGGACGTGGTGCTGCTCACCGGCCCTCAACCTGCTGCGCCGTGGCTGGCACTGGCAGCTCTCGATGCCGGGGTACCGGTGGTGAAATCCCCTAAGGTCCGCCTCCCTCCCGCGGTGGCAGAGCTGCCAGCGGCGCGCGAACTCTTGCACCCGCTATCACGCGAGGACCTCCACACCTGGCTCGACACGATGGAGGATTTTCGTCCCCGTGCCAGCCGCGCGAGCCTACCGCGCCCAAAACCTGCTCCCGTCCTGCCAACGCTTGACGACGTCGCGAAAGAGTACTTCGCACTCTACCGCCAGCTCTACCGTTATCGGCCGCGCCGACGGTGACCCGCGTTCATCACCTACCCGCGGCCCGCCTGCAGGGCACGAGCTGTTCCACGAGGTCTTCGCTGGAGTCCGTGAGGTAAGATCTGCTTGACGTGTCTCGCCCACATGCGCCAACACACGGAAACGACGATCGTAACCTCAAAAGGCATCGTCCTCCAATGCAGGCGGCGGCACCTCCACAGCAGGCGTACGTTGCGTTCGCTGTCGAGTACGTACGGTGGGCGTTGGCGCACTCGTGCTTGCGGTTTGCGCTCCTCCCGGTGGCCAAGAAACGCACTGCTCGGAATCCGGAGCCACGAGACAGCACAGACGATTCTCGCGCAGGCTACAAGAGAGCCCTCCGCTGCCGCCCTGCTTCCCTCCGGGTAACGAAGGCTCCAAGCTTCCTTCGCTCGGCTGCTTTCGCTGAATTGCTGACAGCGCAATTTGCGCTTCCAAGGCTCCCGGCCGCAGTCGACTGGCCTGCAACAATGCCCGCTCGGCGCTGTCCCACTCTCCCTTCGCTATGGCAAGTTCCGCTTCGGACAACAGGCGTTGGTAGTCAGCATCTCGGGGACCATCTCCGCGGCTTGTCGTCGTCTCTGTCTGGCGAGCCTGCGGGGTCGCAACATTCGTGCTTTGCACGCGGAGCCAGAAAAGCCCGGCAACGACCACGGCAACGATGAAGACCAAACCAAACCCTACCGCCAGAAACAAGCGCCGGCCGTGGTCTTGCGACAACGCATGATCGAGCACGTGTTGGACGTCTTCCAATCGTCGCTCCAACGCTTGCACCCGTCGTTGCTGCTCTTCCCGCAACTCGCTCAGTTGGTGTTCTAACGAGGCGGCCACGCCGCGAAGCTCGGTGCGCAATCGCGCTACACCGGCTTTGTCTTCAGCAGGGCTTGGCACCGCTTCGGAGGAATTGCCGTCAATCGCGGCGACTTCACCTTGCGCGTCTTGCATGGAGCCTAGTCTGCCCCGCATCGGCAAGCTCCGCTCCACGAGTGTTCGGAGCAAGTCTACATGCATACGTGCGATTTCCAGCATGGAGTCGGCTGCTCGGTCATGCGCCTCTCGCGAGGCGAGGGGTTGCGCACCATCCGTTTTCGAAGAGCTTGCCGAGCCAACAGCGCCCAGACTAGCAGCCACACGCTCCACTTCCGAACGAAGTGCCCGCAAGTCCTCACTCACTGCCGCCAGGCTCGTTGCCTGGCTTGCATCGACCACCGACAGCCGCTCCAGTCCCGCGTGAATGGCGCGGGCGGTTTCTTCTACGGAGTCCAACCAGTTCGGACGCGCTTCCGGCCCGCTCTTACGCACATCGGCCACAACCTCGCGCAGTTGCACCACTGCAGTTTGCAGGTCTCCCAACTTTTCCCGCAGCGGCAGGACCACTCCTTTCTCGAGGCTTTGAGCTACCACGGTGAAGCGGTCAGCGGCTTCTCGCACCAATCGTAGTTGCTCCTCGAGAGCCCTCCTCTCGCTCTCTAAGCCGTTTCCCGCGCGATCCTCTTCGTTCATCGCCTAGCAGCCTTCTACCGGGGTAACCCAACGCACCGAAAATGCCCCCTCCGATTTCCACCGTTCTTTCTTCGCGGCCAACAATAAACCAACCCTTCGTTTTTCGTCCCTTCGCTCCCAGCTATCTCTACAATCAGGATTCGGGCAGCAAGATTTATGCACGATCCGCCTTCCCACGTGCAAATTTACCCCACGGATGCAACCAGCTTTCGCCTGACAAGCTCATGCCACGGGGAACGAAAACGTACAACACGGAGGTGCGCCCCCGTGGAGATGCGCCGCGGCCGTTCAGCGCAATTCCGCTTGCGCGTTTTCACCTCGCGGGGGCTGCTTCGGGGTTCTGGGAGCGCACGACGGAAAGCGCACCCACGTGTCTGACCGTTAGGATTACCGTTGCTGGTAACCGCGCCTCATGGTGGAGCCAAAATCGCCCTGCAGCGGCAGGCCGATGGGACTGGCAATGGGGGCAGGCCAATAGGCCTGCCCCTACTGGCACTGCAATTCCACGGTCGCCACGGTATCGCCAGCGGTTGTGTCGAGGTCTAGCACCCCGATAGCCGTAACCATGCGGGCGCCGCTCAGTGATGCACCCGGGTTACTGCAGAACGACGAAAGGCCGGCACCCGTCACTTGCGTGATACACGAACCGCCACGGCACGACGCACCATGGTCGATTTTCCGGTTCTCGTTATTCGCATCGAAAACCGTTCCGCGCGCGGTCCCCGTTGTCAAAAAGGCATTCACCTCGGTGCTCGCTCCATAAGTGTCCCCAACACCGTCGCACGGATCGCCGGAGGAAGAGCTCACAGTCTTCAGCCGTAATGGGACACGAACCGTCATGCCCCCAGAGGCAAACGAGTTGGGATAAGTGGTGTGATACGGGCTGTTGCACACCCCTGGATGCAGATTGTTCGCGTTGCATGTGCCTCCGCTTTGCTCGAGGCAGGCGTTGGAAATGCTGCCCGTTACCGGATCTGTGTACGTGGCTGTGCAGGTCGGGTCGGCGGGGAAGCCACCGTTCGATTGCGGGGCGCCGTTGGTGTTGTGGTCCACCTGCGTGAGGAAGTCATAGTTGGGCTCTCCTCCGTCGCAGTCGACGATCCCGGTTCCGTCCACACCCGTGCTCTCCACACAAATGGTCACGGTCGACAAGCCGGCAACGTTACACGTCACTTGGTTGAACGAGATCGAACTTGCGGGAACGGTCACCGGTCGGACACCATTTGGAGCCTGCGGACCAAAGACAATTTGCGTGCTTCCACTCACAGGGCAGACGGTCCGACCGAGGGCGATGAAGAGCACCGTCTTATCCCACTGCAACCCGAGCTTGCTGTTCGTGCCACCGATGGAGCACGTCTTCACAATGGGCGTCGGGGTCAAGGTCGGGGTTGGCGTCGAAGTGGGCAGGGGTGTGTTCGTTGGCGTCGGCGTGTGTGTGGCTGTGTGTGTCGGAGTCCCAGTCGGAGTTTCGGTGGGTGTGTGAGTCGGTGTTTCCGTGGGCGTGAAGCTCGGCGTGAAGGTCCGTGTCGGCGTCCAAGTCGGGGTCGAAGTGCGAGTAGGTGTGTTCGTAATGGTTGGAGTGTTCGTTGGTGTGTAGGTCGGCACTCCTGGGGGCAGGGTGTTCGATGGGGTGGGTGTTGCGGTCTCTGTCGGCGTCTCGGTAGGCGTCGGTGTCGGCGTGTCGGTTGGCGTGTCGGTTGGAGTGAAAGTTTCGGTCGGCGTACGCGTTGGAGTCGGCGTGCGGGTACTGGTTGGTGTACGGGTCGCTGTGGGGGTAGCTGTGTCCGTCGCCGTGCCGGTCGGCGTTGCCGTGCCGGTTGCAGTCGGCGTCGGTGTTCCGGTCACCGTTGCCGTTTCTGTCGGTGTCGGGGTCGGGGTTAGTGGGGGTGGGTTGTAAATCTGTTCGAAGAGGAAATCCGACAGCGTCTGCCCGTTGCCCAAGGAGCAGGTCACTGCACCG
>BEIG01000050.1 GCA_002898795.1 bacterium HR30
TTTGGCGTCTTGCCTGCGGAATCCGATTTTGGTCTAAGGCCCTGCTGGGGTAGGAAAAACCGAACTCGCAAAAGTGCTCGCCGCCAGTTTGCAGTGCGACCTGATCCGGCTGCAGTGTTACGAAGGGCTCGACGAAGCGAAAGCCTTGTACGAGTGGGAATACGCAAAGCAACTGCTCTACACGCAAATTCTCAAGGACAAGATCAACGAGGTAATCGGTGGGGCTCGTTCCCTCCGTGAGGCTGTCGATCGGATCGCACGCGAGGACAATGTCTTCTTTTCCGACCGCTTTATCTTGCCGCGGCCTTTACTCCGCGCGATCACGGCGGAGCAGCCTACGGTCTTGCTGGTGGACGAGATCGACAAAGCTGACCCAGAGTTCGAGGCCTTTTTACTCGAGGTGCTCAGCGACTTTCAGGTCAGCGTGCCCGAGCTAGGCACCCTCAAGGCGAAACACGTGCCCCTGGTGGTTCTGACAAGCAACAACGCACGCGAGATGTCCGATGCACTGAAACGTCGATGCCTGCACCTTTACATTGATTTTCCCTCTGCTGCGCAAGAGTTAGAAATCGTTCAGCTTAAAGTTCCCGAAATTCCACCGCGGCTGGCTGAAGAGCTTGTTCACTTCATCCACCGGGTGCGACAATTGGACCTCAAGAAAGTTCCTAGCATCAGCGAGACTTTGGACTGGGCCAGAGCGCTCGTGTTGTTGAACGCGGATGCGCTCGAAGAGCAACTGGTTCAAGACACCTTGAATGCCGTGCTCAAGTACGAGGGCGACATCCGCAAAGCACAAGAGGAACTGAAGGATTACCTGCGCCACCGCAAGACGGAGCGGCATACCAGAGAGACGGATGCAGACAAAGACTTGTTGCACTGAGGGCCCCTGGCTCCGCATCGTGCTTTCCAGCTTCGTTGGCGGCGTTCGAAGCCGATAGCTCATGATGCGGCCCAGTTTTCGGGTGCACTAGCGCTATGGAACAAAAGATTCTGCGTTTTGTTGAGCTGCTACGCGAAAACGGAGTGCGTGTCTCGCTCGCTGAAAACTTGGACAGCCTTGTGGCAGTTGCCAGGATCGGCTTGAGCAACCCAGGGGACTTTCGGGAGGCTTTGCGAGCGACACTGATCAAGCGCCACATCGACGAAAGCACTTTCGACGCGTTGTTCCAGTTGTACTTTCTGGGAATCGGGCGTGAACTCACCGAGCAACTGAGGGCAACAGAGTCAGCGCTCGGTATGAGCGATCGTGACTTGCAGCACTTGCTCGACCGACTCGCCCAGTCCTTAGAGGAATTAGGGATTCCTCTTTCAGAACTCGCCCGCCAGCTCCTTACGGCAGACCATGGGCGTCTAGAGCAAATGCTCCGTCAGGTCGCACGGGAAATTGGTTTGGAAGCCATCGAGCGACCTTTTCAAGAGGGGCGCTACGCTCATATGCTGGCCCAGACCCTCGGCTTGTCGGGACTCGCTGCCGAGCTCGAAGAGTTAAAAAAAAGGCTGGCCGCCGCGCTTCCGGCGGATGAGTGGCAGAAGGTCGAGCGGTTCATTGACCTGCGGCTGCAGGACCTGACTCGGACGATCAAACGGTTCGTGCGCCAGGAACTGGAAAAAAAAGAACCCTCATTGCGGGAAAGCGAGCGACTCGATCGCCTCGGGGAAAAAAGTTTTTACTACCTCACGGAAGAGGAAATCCGCCAGATGAAGCAGGCAGTGACCAAGCTGGCGGAACGGCTCAAAAACATCGTCGCGGTCAAAAGGAAACGCGGCAAACGGGGTCGCTTCGACATCAAAGACACGTTGCGGAAAAATCTCCAGTACGGTGGCGTGCCGTTCCGGATCGAGTTCGACCGCCGCGTGAAGGACAAGCCGCAAATCATGGTACTGTGCGACGTTTCCGATTCGGTCCGGAACGTGTCGCGATTTATGCTTCAGTTCGTGTACACGCTGCAGGATCTGTACTCCCGAGTGCGCAGCTTTGTGTTCGTCAGCGATCTTGGCGAGGTCACCCGTTTGTTCGAGGAGCAAGATATTCACACCGCCATTGAGCAGGCTTTAAGTGGCCAAGTCGTTAATGTGTTCGCGCACTCGGACTTTGGCCGGGCCTTTCGGATCTTCCACCGCGATTTTCTGCCGGCGGTCAATAAGAAGACCACGGTGATCATTCTTGGCGACGCTCGGAATAACTATAACTTGCCCCACGAGTGGACGCTCAAAGACATCCGCCAACGTGCCAAGCAGCTCATCTGGTTGAATCCAGAGAACCGTCTGACCTGGGGCTTTGGCGATAGTGAGATGGATCGCTACCTAGTATATTGCGATGTGGTCGAAGAATGTCGCAATCTCAATCAGCTTTATCGGGTCATCGATCGGATCGTGCATTAACCGGGGCCATTGACGCGGCGGGGACTTTTTGGACACAATGCAGAAAGCGAGTAGAAGCCATGGCGTTAGAAAATGCGATTGAGATGGTCGTCGGCGGACTCACCCTCGATCCAGTAACGAAGAGTCCCATTGTGATTCTCAAAGACCGAGAAAACAAGCTCAATCTGCCCATCTGGATCGGGTTACTAGAAGCCACAGCCATGGCGACGGAGTTGGAAGGCATTAAAATGGCTCGTCCCATGACGCATGATTTGCTCAAGAACATTCTCGAGGAGCTGAGCGTCCAGGTCGAAGCCATTGAAATCAGCGACCTGAGGGAAAATACCTATTTCGCGACGATTCACCTCCGGGTAGGCGACGAGACACTGCAAATCGACGCGCGACCGAGCGATGCGATCTCCCTGGCGTTGCGCACGAAAAGCCCGATTTACGTGCAAAAACACGTACTGGAACGTTCCAGCATCTTGCAGGAAAGCCAAGAACAAACGCCAACCACAGACATCTCGAACGTTTCTCGGGATCAGTGGGCAGACATTTTGGAGAAGCTGAGTCCCGAGGACTTCAAGTACAAGATGTAAAAGGGGCTTCTCGGAGCCTTACCTCGGCGGCCCTCCGCCAAGCATGAAATTATGACGCGGGCACGGATTCGACGTAAAGATCTTAAAAAGCCAGATGAGTTTGTTCACTTGGGCCAGCGAGTGCTCTTGTGGTCTCGGATGCATCGAGCCGCAATCATGTGGTCCGTGGGCGCAGCAGCGGCCCTCCTTGTGGTTGTGGGCATCGCAAATGCGTACCGTACCGCCAACCTTCGCCGCGCGAACGAGGTGTTGGCTCAAGGACTTGCCGCCACACGGTCTAACGATTGGGCGAAAGCCGTGGAGAGTTTGAACAGGCTCCAAAGCGAGTGGCCTAACACTGCACCCGGACGTCTAGGCTCGCTCGTCGCCGCCCAACTCGAGTTGAGGGAAAAACGCTTCGACCAGGCACAGGCCAAGATTACAACTGCAGAGCGGGGCTCCGCGTTGTCTCCCTATCTCGAGCAGCAGCTTCTCCTGGCGCGTGCGCTCACGCTCGAAGGCACGGCCCAATACGATGAAGCGGCAAAGTACGCCGAACGCGCGGCAAATCTCACCGGCCCGTACACCGCACCAAGTCTTTACGAAGCCGCCCGGCTTTTCCTGCGGGCAGGGAACGAGGCAAGAGCGCGCGAACTTGTCGATAAGCTTCAACGCGAACACGCGTCGGCGCCCGAGAGTACCTGGACCAAGTTTTTACTCCCAGCCGAGGCTCCGTCCGGCTCAGCCCCAAGCGCTTAGCGGCCTAGTCCGCCCGGAGGCTAACGTAACGAGCCGTGTGGCGGTTTCACAGCAGAAACGCGCCGGCGTTTCCGCTGTGGCCCATAAGGCATATTATCGGACATTTTGTTCCGCCCGGATCCCTTGAGTCCAGCCCCTTCCCGCCCTAGCTCGATTCCAACAGGGACCGAAGGAGCTCGTTCACCTTCTGCGGATTGGCTTTGCCGGCGGTGCGCTTCATCACCTGTCCGACAAAGAACCCAAACAGCTTTTCCTTGCCGCTGCGATACTGAGCCACCTTGTCTGGGTTCTCCGCAAGCACCTGTTGGATTTCGCTCAGGAGCGCCCCTTCGTCGGTGATCTGCACCAGCCCCTCAGTGCGAACGATTTCCTCTGGAGCCCGGTTGGTCTCAAGCATGCGAGCGAAAACGGTTTTGCCGATCTTGCCGCTGATCGTGCCACTCTCAATTAACTGAATCAGTTGCGCGAGAAAGTTGGGTGCCACTGGCCATTGGTCGATGCGTAGGTGGCGATCGAGTTCCCGTTCACGGACAACCCGAAGGATGTCGCCCATCACCCAGTTGCTCGCCGCTTTAGGCGACGCACCCGAAGCAACGACAGCTTCGAAATAATCCGCGAGGTCCCTCCTGGAGGTCAACACCTCGGCATCGTAGGCAGGCAAGCCATATTGTTGCACGAACCGCGACCGGCGCGCATCGGGGAGCTCCGGTAACGACTGTCGTATCGCCTCGATCCACTCGCGATTGAGCCGGACTGGCGGCAGGTCCGGCTCCGGGAAGTAACGGTAGTCGTGAGCGTACTCCTTCGTCCTCATGGAACGCGTGACCTCTCGCTCCGGGTCCCAGAGTCGGGTCTCCTGTACGAGCGGCTCACCCTCTCTCAGGGCACGCACCTGCCGTCCAATTTCAAACTCAATGGCCCGCTCCACGTGTCGAAAGGAATTCATATTTTTGATCTCCACTTTCGTGCCCAAGGCCTCACTACCCCGGGGCCGCACCGACACGTTGGCGTCACAACGAAAGCTGCCCTCTTCCATGTTGCCGTCGCAAATCTCAAGATACTGCAGAATTTGCCGGAGCTTCCGAAGATATGCACTGGCCTCTTGCGGAGTCCGCATGTCGGGTTCCGACACGATTTCGAGCAAAGGCACCCCGGACCGATTGAAATCCACTAAGCTCGCGTCAACCTGGGCGTCGTGGATGTTTTTGCCCGTATCCTCTTCCATGTGAATGCGCGCCAAACGAATGCGTTTTTCCCCCTCTTCCGTATCCAAGGTAAGCCAACCACCGACACAAATTGGCAGTTCGTACTGGCTGATTTGATACCCTTTGGGCAGGTCTGGGTAGAAGTAGTTTTTCCGGGCCCATCGGCTGAACAACTCGATCCGGCAGTTCGTGGCCAGCCCGGCACGGATAGCGAACTCCACGGCACGCCGGTTCAGCACGGGTAAGGCTCCAGGGAGACCAAGGCACACCGGGCACGTATTCTGATTGGGCGGAGCCCCAAATTTCGCAGAGCAACCGCAAAACATCTTCGAAGCCGTCAACAATTCGGCGTGCACCTCGAGTCCGATGATTGCCTCGTAATCCATCTTCCTCACAGCGACGGATGTTGGCTTTTCCAAGGATGTGCCTGCTCGTACGCGTGGGCCGCTGCCAAGAGTTGCGCTTCCTGGAAGGGCCGGCCCACTAACTGTAGTCCGATCGGCAAACCCTCTTGATCGAAGCCACAGGGAAGGGACAGGGCTGGCAACCCAGCAAGATTTGCCGCGATGGTGAAAATGTCGGAAAGGTACATCTGCAGCGGGTCACCCGTTTTCTCGCCTAAACGAAAAGCCGTCGTGGGCGCGGTGGGCATGGCGACCACGTCAGCACGGGTAAATGCGGCTTCAAAGTCACGCCTCACCAAGGTCCGCACTTTGAGGGCCTTCAGGTAGTACGCATCGTAGTACCCTGCCGACAACGCGTACGTACCCAACATAATTCTCCGCTTTACCTCTGCTCCAAAACCCGAGGCGCGCGTGCGCCCGTACATCGTCAATAGCCCAGCCTCCTCGGCCAACCGCAGACCAAAACGAACGCCATCGTAACGAGCGAGGTTGGAGCTCGCCTCGGCCGTGGCCACAAGGTAGTAAGTTGGTACCGCATACCGCGAGTGCGGTAATGAGGTCTCCACTACCGCAACTCCCTGGCTTTCAAACCATCGCACGGCAGACAACACAGCGTCTCGAACTTCGGCCTGAACGCCCTCGCCAAAACATTCCTGGGGCAATGCGAGCCGTAAGCCGCGCAAGGGCCGTTCCAGTTCTGCGGAGTAGCGAGGCACCGGCTGGGCGGCCGAAGTTGCGTCGCGCGGGTCGCGACCAGCAATGATCTCTAAAACCAAGGCGCAGTCAGCGACGGTTCTCGCCATTGGCCCAATCTGATCAAACGACGATGCGTACGCGATCAACCCATAACGGCTCACCCGTCCATAGGACGGTTTCACCCCGACGATGCCACAACATGCTGCAGGCTGCCGAATGGAACCTCCCGTATCGGTTCCGAGCGCAGCAAAGCACTGGCCTGCGGCAACCGCTGCCGCGGATCCCCCCGACGACCCGCCGGGTACGCGCTGGAGATTCCACGGATTGTACGTTGGCCCGAATGCGGAGTTTTCCGTGGAGGATCCCATGGCGAACTCGTCACAGTTGAGTTTTCCGAGGAACACCGCCCCCGCCTCTCTCAGGCGTCGAATTACTGTGGCATCGTACGGCGCTACAAAGTTTTCCAAAATCCTCGACGCCGCGGTCGTCCGCACGCCCTTGGTCAGGATCACATCCTTTACGGCGATGGGAACTCCAAGTAGCGGACCGCGTTCCCCCCGTGCTCTTCGTTCGTCAGCCGCGCGTGCTTCCTCTAAGGCTGTCTCGGGCGTAAGAGTGAGAAACGAATGAATCTTCGGTTCTGTCGCCTCGATGTGGTGCAGGACCTGGGTGGTTAGCTCCACTGAGCTTAATCGACCCGCGTCAAGCTCCTTGGCCACTTGCGCAAGCGGCTGCCAGATTGGTTCCAACATATAGGCTTGTTTTCTCTATTTCCGTCCTCGTCAGTCGCCGCTTGCCATTACTCGATAATCTTTGGCACCCGAAAAAACCTGCCGTGGCGGCTCGGCGCGTTCGCTAAGAGTTCCTCGCCGGCCGGCGGATTGTCGACCACGTCGTCACGGACCACATCCCCGGGATCCACGATTTCCGTTGCCGGCTCGACACCGGAAGTATCGACTTCATCCAGCGAACGAAAATAGCCGAGGATGTTCTCGAGCTGGCTTAGGTACTGCGCCTCTTCCTCGGCATTTAGCTCCAGGCGAGCTAGATGCGCGATATTTTGCACGACGCTTCTGTCAAGCGGCATGGTCGCGGCGTTAACACACCCTAGGTTGAGCTTCAATTCGCCGCCGGAACAAGGTCGAACGCACGGCACTTACGACGCACCAAAAATTCTGACCTAGTCCGTTACAGCGAGACAGGGTATTTAGGGATATGCGTCGAAAAGCGACCTCAGCAGCAACGGGTGCGGTTGGGGAGGCGATTGCCTGTCGGTTCCTTGAGTCGCGTGGATACCGGGTCATCGATCGGAACGTTTTTTGCCGAGCTGGAGAGCTCGACCTGGTCGCTTGGCAAGGCGACACGCTTGTGTTCGTCGAGGTCAAAACTCGCACCAGCGAAGGGCTGCGGGCAACTGTGGAGTCTGTGCACCCAGGGAAACAGCGCAGGCTGCTCCGCGCAGCCGAAGCCTACCTTGCGCGGGCAGGCCTTTGTCCTCGCGAAACCCGGTTCGATGTTGTCATCGTCACTGGAGTTGGCGAGGAGACCTCTTGCACCCTTATTATCGGCGCCTTCGAAGATCGCCACTGAGGAAGGCTTGCGAGCTTGTTTTCCTTGAGCACGCGCCACCGGCGTGCTAGCCGCCGCTCATATGCTCGACCTGCGTTTAATCCGCGAGCGCACCGAATGGGTGAAGGAGCAATTGGCTAAAGTCGGTTGCCCAGGGGAGGACGTTGATGCGGTAACCGCTGTGGACGCTCGACGCCGTACCCTCTTTCAAAAGGTGGAGGCGCTCAGGGCGCGTCGCAGCGAGATCTCGCGGCAGATTCCCAAACTCAGCGCAGAAGAGCGAGAAACTCGTAAGGAAGAAGTTCGAAAACTGGCCGCGGAGCTTGCCGCCCTGGAGGCGGAGCTTGCCCAGGTGGAGCAAGATTTGGAATCAAAGCTGTTACTTCTTCCGAACCTGCCGGATCCCTCTGTCCCAGTGGGGCGTGACGAGCGCGACAACCAGATTGTCCGAACTGTTGGAGAGCCACTGAAACCCTCGTTCGAACCCAAACCACATTGGGAGCTCGGCCCTGCCCTCGGCATTATCGACTTCGAACGAGGCGTCAAGATTGCCGGATCCCGCTTTTACATCTTGCAGGGATGGGGGGCTCGACTGCAGCGTGGTCTCATCACCTGGATGCTCGACGTTCATACCAAAGAGCATGGGTACGTGGAAATCTACCCTCCCTACCTGGTTAAACGGGACTGCCTCGTTGGGGCTGGCCAACTCCCTCGGTTCGCGGACAACATCTATCACGATGTCGAAGACGACCTGTGGCTGATTGGCACCGCAGAGATTCCGCTCACCAATTTGCACCGCGACGAGATTCTGGACGGCTCCCGCCTGCCAATCTCTTACGTTGCGTATACGGCTTGCTTTCGGCGTGAAAAGATGTCGGCTGGGCGTGATGTTCGGGGTATCAAACGCGGCCACCAGTTCGACAAGGTGGAAATGTACAAACTCACTGCACCAGAGGACTCATCGGCTGCGTTAGAGCAAATCGTGGCCGATGCCGAAGATATCGCACGGCGACTCGGCCTCGCCTACCGCGTCGTTCTCATTTGCACGGGCGACCTGGGCGCCGTGGCCGCAAAGAAATACGACCTCGAGGTTTGGGCGCCGGGATGCGCAGAATGGCTAGAGGTCAGCTCGTGCAGCAACTGTACCGACTACCAAGCTCGGCGCTCGAACATCCGCTTTCGTCGTGCCCCTGGGAGCAAACCCGAGTTTGTCCATACCCTCAACGGGAGCGGTTTGGCGCTCCCCCGGATCATGATCGCTCTTTTGGAAACCTATCAGCAGCCTGACGGCAGCGTGGTCATTCCCGAAGTCTTGCAGCCTTATGTCGGGACAGATCGCATCGGCCCGCCGCGTTGATTCGCAACCGGGTGCACCCGAGATCCCTCGTCCACCTCTGTCAACCCGCCGCCAACAACGAAAGCGATTCAGCAAGCCTTCGTTTCACGCCGTTCACCGCAACCAGAAAACAATATCTGTGGTCACACGCCAGGCAAACAGGTCTTCACGATCGGTTAACGGGGTCTCGTAAACAGCTCCCCAATCGATGCCGGCTACCTGGTCTCCTACCGATACACCATCGGCCAGACGCACCCTAAACCCATAGGCTTGGGTGACCACACCGCGACCGCCAGCATTTCGGGCGCCCAAATTGAAAAAGTCAAAACCTTCCTGATCGATCGGCAGTCGGCGACCACCGTCTAAAGCGTGAACCCAATTAACCTCGATGATGGGGTAAAATCGGCCGATTCCATAATCCACGTGTAGCGATGTGTCCCAGAAAGTCGTGTCATTCCCGGAAATTGGTAAGCGTGGACCGGTATACCCGAGAACGTGCAATCCATCATGAGCCCAGGCCGCGGTCAGGAACGGGTTCAGCACGCCGTCTCCCCTTCCCTGGAAGACATCCTTGTCACCAGACGCTGTCTCGTATCGAAGCCCGGCAGTCGCCAACAGGCCCCAGTCCTCTTCCCGCAAGAAGTTATACTTGAGCCCAAAGGCTAGGTTCGCCCAGCCGTTCTTGCGTGGCAAAGCCGACTCAGGCTCCAGCCAAACGTAACCATCCTTTGTGGCGATCAAGCCCAAGCGATCGGTAATGGCCACGCGCAACTGCACAGCCCCAACCTTTGCGTTTCCACCGGCGCTCACGAACTGATCACTGATCTCATGGTAGACAAAGATTGGCCGAACTTCCGAGGTCACACGAGGGTCCTCGAAAAGCGTCGGGTTAGAAACAGGGCTCACCAAGTCCTCAAAACCCTTCGCCCAGGCGATGCCACCACACTGCGTAGTGAACAAAATGGTGGTCGAGAGAAGCAAAATTTTTCCCTTTTTCATCGTGCTCACTCTCCTCCCTTGCAGCTTTTGCGAGTTGGGGCTCTGCAAAGTAAACGCCAAAACTTCCTCCCCACGACTCAAGCCTCCCATCCGCGGAAAAGCTTCCGAAAAACAAAAAGCGGCAGGAGTTTCGCTTGCCATTTGGTCCAAAAAAGGGATGGCCCCTCTAGTGAGTGGACCTCACCATTGGCACCTCCTTGTGTCAGCTGTGCGGAAGGTGGAGAGAACGCTAAGAAATTTAGTCACCCATGCAGCGTGAGGGGCGTTTCCGGTTAGTTGCACCGTTCGAGCATTGTGGCGACCAACCTAAGGCGATCGAAGAGCTTGTGCGTGGCATCCGCGCTGGGCGAAGGCACCAAGTGCTGCTCGGGGTTACCGGTTCAGGGAAAACCTTTACCATGGCCCACGTGATCGAGCGCGTGCAAAAACCCACACTCGTTCTCGCCCCAAACAAGACCCTAGCGGCCCAGCTTTACAATGAGTTCAAGGCGCTCTTCCCGGACAACGCAGTGCGCTATTTCGTCAGCTACTACGACTATTACCAGCCCGAGGCGTACGTACCGAGTACCGACACGTACATCGAGAAAGATGCCTCGATCAACGACGAAATTGACAAGATGCGGCATTCGGCGACCAAGGCGCTACTCGAACGGAATGACGTGCTCATCGTTGCAAGCGTCTCGTGCATTTACGGCCTAGGTTCGCCTGAAGCCTATTTTGAAATGCTTCTGTTCTTGGAGCGTGGGGGGTACGCCGACCGCGAGCAGGTAATCCGCAAACTCGTGGAAATCCAGTATCAGCGTTCGGATTTTGATTTTTACCGTGGCAGTTTCCGCGTCCGAGGCGATGTCATCGAAGTTTTTCCCGTCTCGGAAGACACGCACGCAATTCGCATCGAGCTGTTTGGAGATACCGTGGAGCAAATCAGCGAGATCGACCCGCTGCGAGGTACCGTGCTTCGCCGGCTCGACAAGATCGCGATTTACCCTGCTAGCCACTACGTCACTCACCGAGAGCGACTCGAAGCAGCGCTCGTGAGCATCGAGCAAGAACTGGAGGAGCGCCTGGCAGAACTGCGCCGCCAAGACAAACTTCTAGAAGCTCAACGGCTCGAGCAACGCACGCGCTACGACCTCGAACTCCTCCGAGAGATGGGCTTTTGCCCGGGCATTGAAAATTACTCTCGCCACCTCACGGGTCGTGCTCCGGGGCAGCCCCCTCCTACCCTTCTCGATTACTTTCCTGACGACTGGTTGCTGTTTATCGACGAAAGCCACGTGACGGTACCCCAGATTGGCGGGATGTATCGGGGGGACCGAGCGCGCAAAGAAACCCTCGTCGAGTACGGATTCCGTTTACCGTCTGCCTTGGACAATCGTCCCCTCAATTTCGAAGAGTTCGAGGACCACCTTGCTTGGGTCATTTACGTTTCTGCCACACCCGGAGACTACGAGCTCGCCAAGGCGGGTGGGGTTGTGGTGGAACAGCTAATCCGGCCGACCGGCCTGATGGACCCAGAGGTCCAGGTGCGGCCAGCAACGACCCAGGTGGACGATTTGCTGGAGGAAATTCGGAAGCGAGTCGAACGGAATGAGCGGGTGCTGGTTACGACCTTGACCAAAAAGATGGCGGAGGATCTAACCGATTACTATCAAGAGCTCGGAATTCGGGTGCGGTACTTGCATTCGGACATCGACACCATCGAGCGCGTGGAGATCATCCGTGATTTGCGCCGCGGCCAGTTTGACGTGCTCGTGGGTATCAACCTACTCCGTGAGGGGCTCGACATCCCCGATGTATCTCTGGTGGCCATCCTAGATGCGGACAAAGAGGGCTACCTGCGATCCGAGCGCTCTTTGATCCAGACCATCGGACGCGCCGCCCGTAACGCTAACGGAACCGTAATCCTCTATGCGGATACGGTCACGGAGTCCATGCGCCGGGCCATCGAGGAGACCAACCGGCGTCGCGCTGTGCAAGCTGCGTACAACAAAAAGCACGGCATTGTGCCCAAGACGATCCAAAAAGCCATTGCCGAGCCGTGGGTCGAGATCGCGGAAGCGGATTACGTCGACCTCGACCGGATTGCCGAGCCGCCGGCCGAATGGCGCACCATTGAGGACCTCGCGGCTCACATTGAACGCCTTCGTACTGAAATGAAGGCAGCGGCGCGGCAACTCGACTTCGAGCGGGCCGCACGGCTTCGGGACGAGATTCGCCGGCTACAGGAACAGGAACTTGCTTGGAGGACGTTGTGACGGTAGGTTGCGGCTTTCCGGTCAACGGCCGCAGTCGAGGCACACCGGACGGGGAGGTTCATGACCATGAGTAAAGCAATCCTTTGTGGGCTTTTCGTTTCGGGCGCGCTTTTCCTCGCGACGACCGCCACCCAAGCGCAGCCAGCAAAAGATTCGTTTCCGCAGTTTTGCGAAGAATGGATGCAAAAGCTCGCCGAGCGTGAAAAACGGAATCGCTCCCTCATTGATTGGCGGGAGGAGCAAGGGGAGGTGCGCGGAACCTACGTGGGTTACAGCAACCAACATCAGTGCATCTACAAAGAGACTCCTGATTCTACCCCGCTCGGTAAAATCACGTACTTGGAGGTTCGATACGAGAAACGCGGCTCTACTCGTGAGGAAGCGGAACGCAACCCGCCTCGGGCACTCGAAACCACGGAGGTAACCGAGATTTTTCGGTATGCCAAAGGGAAGTGGCAATATTAAAGGAGCCACTGCGCGGGTTCGTGCGTCCTTGTTTCCATCCGCCCCACGCCTTTGATGAAACGTCGGCACATCCCTCCAGCAAAAGCTTGGTCAGGCCGTTTCGCAAAGCCAACTGACGAGGCAGTGGAACGTTTTTGTTCCTCGCTCTCGTTTGACCAACGCCTTTATGAAGAAGACATTGAAGCCAGCATTGCCCACTGCCGCATGCTGGCCAAACAAAAGATCATCTCGCAAAGGGAGGCCCGTCAGATCATTCGAGGCCTGAATGCAATCCGGGAAGAGTTTCGTCATGCGACCTTCGTCCCCCTGCCGACGGATGAAGACATCCACATGGCGGTAGAGCGTCGGCTTTACGAACTCGCGGGACCCGTCGCTGGAAAACTCCACACTGCCCGCAGTCGTAACGATCAAATCGCAACGGATCTACGTTTGTTCGTGCGCCGCCACATCGCGGAAGTTGACCGGCGGTTGCGGACCCTACAAGAGGCTCTCGGTGCGGCGGCTCTTCGTGAGTTGCACACCGTCGCCCCAGGGTTTACGCACCTTCAGCCCGCACAACCGATTTTGCTCAGCCATCACTTGCTCGCTTACGCAGCCATGTTGGAGCGAGATCGTAGCCGGCTGGCCGATCAGTTGCCGCGTGTGAACGTACTGCCCTTGGGCTCCGGAGCTCTTGCTGGGACGACGTTCAACATCGACCGCAATTACGTGGCAAAGCTCCTGAAATTTTCGGCAATTTCTATGAACAGCCTCGATGCGGTAAGCGACCGAGATTTCATTGTCGAGTTTCTGGCAGCCCTGGCTCTCATCGGAGTTCACCTTTCGCGGTTTTGCGAAGACCTCATTTTGTGGTCTTCCGCTCAGTTTTCCTTCGTTGACTTGCCTGAAGAATTTGCCACCGGCAGTTCCATGATGCCCCAAAAGAAAAACCCGGACGTTGCCGAGCTCATCCGGGGCAAAAGTGGTCGCCTCGTGGCGAACCTCGTTTCCTTGCTGGTCACACTCAAGGGGCTTCCGATGTCTTACAATCGCGACCTCCAGGAAGACAAGGAACCACTCTTTGATAGCGTGGATGCAGTGGAGTCGAGTTTAGACGTGCTCGCCCGCATGG
This sequence comes from bacterium HR30, assembly GCA_002898795.1. GTDB lineage: Bacteria > Desulfobacterota > Binatia > HRBIN30 > HRBIN30 > HRBIN30. The sequence continues at coordinate 13,742 of BEIG01000050.1, forward strand.
TCAGCAAACTCCGCTTCAACCGTGAACGAATGCGCGAAGCAGCCACTGCAGGTTTCACCCTCGCAACGGAACTTGCAGACTACCTTGCATCCAAAGGTATTCCCTTTCGCGAAGCCCACGAGATCGTCGGACGCATCGTCCGGTACTGCGTGGAGCGGAAGCGGCGCCTCGAGGAACTGAGTCTCGCAGAATTGCGCAGTTTCTGCTCGAAATTCGATGAGAGCGTGCGGCCCTGGTTGGATCCCCTGGCCGCAGTCGCACGGCGCCAAGCTCCGGGAGGGACCTCACCTGAAAACGTCAAGGCGCAACTTCGTGCTTTGAAGCTAAGCACGAGGAGCGTGTCGTGAGGACCACTAGGGCCATGCTCTTGTCTGCTCTGCTCGCGTTGTTTTTCCTGCTGACGGGAAGCTGTGCACGTCGGGGACCGCTGCGGGCCCCGGAAGAGGTACGCCCCGAGCCGATTCAAGATTTGCGTGTTCGCCGGGTGGACCGCGAGGTGGAGCTGAGCTGGTCACGTCCGCAGCGTTCGGAGGCAGGGCGACGGCTTGACGAAATTGCCGCTTTCGTTGTTGAGCGACAGTGCCTCGGCCAGAACGACGCCTCCTTTGCTCCGGTAACAACCCTGGCGACTGGAGAGCGGGGACGGTTCCGGAAAGTACGTAGCTACCGCTACCGGCACGAGGTTCCCCAGGAACTGCTACCCTGCCGCTATCGCATTGTGTCGAAAACGTACGATGGATACGTTAGCCAGCCATCAAATGTCGTAGAGATCGAACGATGACTGCTACCCAAACTCAGTGGCCATTTTTTACTTACCGAGGCAACGAACTTCACGTGGAAGGGGTACCCTTAAGGCAGGTTGCCGAGACGGTCGGTACCCCGGCATACGTTTACAGCCGAGCCGCGCTCGAAGAGCGATTTGACTCCCTCGCAACTGCTTTTGCCCAGGTGCCCCACCTGATTTGCTACTCGGTAAAGGCCAATTCGAATCTTGCTGTCCTGCGAACATTTGCCCGGAGGGGCGGCGGATTCGATATCGTCTCCGCTGGAGAGCTGTACCGCGTGCAACAAGCCGGAGGAGATCCGGCCAAGGTGGTTTATTCCGGGGTAGGCAAGTCCCCGGAAGAAGTGCGTACCGCATTGCGCGCGGGAATCCTCCTTTTCAACGTCGAGTCGCTGGCCGAGCTAGAAATGCTCGACCAGGTGGCGGCGCAGGAGGGCCGCATTGCTCCGGTGGCATTACGCATCAATCCAGATGTGGACCCCCAAACCCATCCCTACATTGCAACCGGGCTAAGGAAGAGCAAATTCGGCGTACCTATGGCGGATGCCGTTGATGCTTACCGCCATGCCCGAGGGTTTCGTCATCTCAGGATTATCGGGCTCGATTGTCACATTGGCTCGCAGCTTACCAGCCTCGCTCCTTTTCGCGATGCACTCCATCGAGTCCGCGATCTGTGGCAGCGTCTTGTCCGAGAGGGGTTCCACATCGAGGTGATCGACGTGGGCGGCGGACTGGGAATCCGTTACCGCGACGAGAACCCGCCGTCTTTCGCTGAGTACGCACAAACCGTAATCGACGCCTTACAACCCTTCTCGGGAACTATTGTGCTCGAACCTGGCCGCTCGCTCGTTGGCAATGCTGGGGTCCTACTCACCAGGGTGCAGTATCTCAAGCAGACCGGGGAGAAAACCTTCGTGATCGTGGACGCTGCGATGAACGACCTCATACGGCCGTCCTTGTATGGGTCGTATCAAGAGATCTTGCCGGTTCAACCGAGCAACCATCAAGAGAGCGCGATTGTGGATGTCGTGGGGCCGGTCTGCGAAAGTGGAGATTTCTTGGCGCGCGACCGAGAGCTTCCGCCCGTTCGACCAGGAGACCTCCTTGCCGTGATGAGCGCTGGGGCGTACGGCTTCGTTATGGCTTCCAACTATAACACGAGACCACGAGCGGCTGAGGTGCTGGTTGACGGCAACGTTTTTTCCCTCGTGCGCCTGCGAGAAACTTATCCAGACCTCCTTCGAGGAGAAACCATCCCGACTTGGCTGGATTAGGGTCGAACATGGGGCGCTTGCGGTTTACGAAAATGCACGGACTCGGCAACGACTACGTGTACGTGGATTGCTTTTGCCAGCCGAAACCCGACGGCTCGGCCCTCGCACGTGTCGTGAGCCCGCGCCGTACAGGGATCGGTTCGGACGGTGTCATTCTCATTTTACCCTCGGCCACGGCAGACTGCCGTATGGAAATGTATAACGCCGACGGGAGCCGCGGCGAGATGTGCGGTAACGGCATTCGCTGTGTGGGAAAGTACGTCTATGAGCGCGGCCTTTCGAAAAATAATCCCCTGCGGGTCGAAACCGATGCTGGCGTGAAAACCCTGTACCTCTCCGTACAAAACGGGAGGGTTGGAAGTGTCACCGTCGACATGGGGGAACCCATCTTGGGCGCCCATGCGATCCCCGTGAAGGTTGACCACTCCCCAGTGGTCCGGCACCCAATTGCTGTGGCAGGGGAAGAGCTGGAGTTTACGGCCGTCTCTATGGGCAACCCGCACTGCGTGTTGATCGTTCCAGATGTTGCTATAGCCCCCGTGCAGCGGGTTGGTCCACTACTCGAGCACCATCCCTTGTTCCCAAGCCGAGTGAACGTCGAGTTTGTCGAGGTCGCGGCACCCGACATCTTGCGGATGCGGGTATGGGAAAGGGGCTCAGGAGAAACGGACGCCTGCGGCACCGGCGCGTGTGCCGCTGTGGTCGCCGCCTCTCTCCTAGGTCTCGCTGGGCGCACTGCCCAGGTCCATTTGCGAGGCGGCGTATTGCAAATCGAGTGGCGGGAGCAGGACAACCGCGTTTACATGACCGGACCCGCCGAGGAGGTCTTCGACGGAGAACTCGTTTGGCCACGTGCAGCTTAAGGGCGCGCGGAGTTCTCGAGGAGAGAGGCGCATGGACTTACGTGGTTGCATGACTGCTCTGGTGACCCCCTTTCGCGACGGTGCCATCGACACCGAGGCACTGGAACGTTTGGTGGAGGCGCAAATTCAAGCGGGGATTAGCGCCCTTGTCCCGTGCGGTAGCACGGGAGAGGCGGCAACCTTGAGCCACCAAGAACACGCAGAAGTGGTACGAATGGTCGTGCGCTTTGCCCGCGGAAGGGTTCCTGTCATCGCTGGAACTGGGTCGAACTCTACGGCGGAGGCCATTGCTTTAACCCAAGCCGCCAAGGAGGCTGGTGCCAACGCGGCCTTGCTCATTGCCCCATACTACAACAAGCCAACGCAGGAAGGGATTTACCGCCACTACCGAGCCGTGGCCGAAGCAGCACGCTTTCCGCTCATCCTTTACAACATCCCGGGCCGCACAGCGTGCAAAATAGAGGCAACCACGATAGCCCGGCTCTGTGAGCTGGAAGAAGTCGTTGGCCTCAAGGACTCTACGGGGTCACTCGACGAGGTCCAGGAGGTGCTTCGCCTCTGTGGGGACCGACTCGCTGTCTTGAGTGGTGACGATTCGTTGACCCTCCCCATTCTTGCCGTGGGTGGCCGTGGCGTAATCTCCGTAGCGTCGAATCTGTTGCCCGAACGCTGCGTGGCGATGGTCAACGCAGCGTTGTCGGGGGACTGGCAGACGGCGCGGCAAATGCACTTCGAACTCCTTCCTTTGTTTCGAGCTCTCTTCCTAGAAACGAACCCGATCCCCATCAAAGCTGCACTTTCGATGGTTGGGATGTGCCAAGACGAGCTTCGGCTTCCGCTGGTGCCCATGAGCGAACGGAGCCGCCAGCAACTGCGGGAAACACTGCGGAGATATGGCTTTCGCTTGTGAAGGTGAGCCGATGACCACGGGAGTCATTGTCTGCGGTGCCGCCGGACGCATGGGCCGCGAGATTATCCGCCTCCTCCCAGAATACAAAACGCTCTCGTTGAAGGCAGCTATTGAAGCTCCTCAGCACCCGCTGCTCGGCCAGGATGCAGGCACGGTGGCCGGGGGCCAGCCCAATGGTGTCTCGATCACGGACGATCTGGATCGGTTCCTTTCCGGGAACGTGGTAGTGATCGATTTTAGCTCCCCTGCAGCTTCCCTACGTCACCTTCGCGCTGCTGTCGCCCATCAAGCTCCCATCGTGATCGGCACAACGGGCTTCGCGCCAGCCGAACAGCAAGTGATCGAGGAGCTGGCACCTCGGACCAGATGCTTGATCTCGTCGAACATGAGCATCGGAGTGGCGTTGCTGAGCAAACTGGCCGAAATTGCGGCTCGCTTGCTGGGCGACGGTTTCGACATCGAAATCGTTGAAATGCACCACCGCTACAAGGTGGACGCACCGAGTGGGACAGCTCTTTCCCTGGCCAGTGCCATTTCGAAAGCAAAAGGATTAGCCCCGACAGCACTGTGTTTCGGCCGCGAGGGGCGTGTCGGGCCACGGCCGCAGGAGCAAATAGGCGTGTTGGCATTGCGTGGTGGCGACGTTGTGGGGGACCATACGGTCATCTTTGCAGGGCACGCGGAGCGAATTGAACTCGTTCACCGAGCACAAAGTCGCGAGTGCTTCGCTCGAGGCGCGCTCTCAGCGGCCCTGTGGCTACCAACCCAGCCTGTGGGTCGGTACAGTGTCCGCGACATGTTGGGGCTGTAAACGGCAGTTCAGGACGGCCAATGGAACTGGAAGTGCGCGAAAGGACCATTCAGGTTGGGGAGCTTTCCGTCGGGATTTTAGAGGCCGGGTCGCCTGGTCGACTTCTTTTGTGCTTGCATGGCTTTCCCGATAACGCCTGGACGTTCCGATACCAGTTTCCTTTTTTCGCCGCGAAGGGGTTTCACGTCGTCGCACCGTTTCAGCGTGGTTACTACCCAACAGCACCAGCCCCCGACGGTCAGTACCAGAGTGCTGTGCTTGCTCGTGACTTGTTGAGCTGTATCGAGGCTTTGGGATACAAGGAAGCAGACGTAATTGGCCATGATTGGGGTGCCCTGGCGGGATACGGTGCGGCAATCTTGCAGCCGCAACACGTAAGGCGACTCGTCACGATTGCTGTTCCGCACGGCCCAGCGGTGCTGCAGGCATTCCTTTCCGACTACGATCAACTCCGGCGTTCGTGGTACATGTTCTTCTTCCTTACTCCTTTTGCTGAGGCAGCGGTGCGGCACAATGACTTTCAGTTCATCGAACGCTTGTGGCGTGATTGGTCGCCTGACTGGAAATTTCCCCTGGAAACGTTGGAGAGCGTCAAATCGACTTTTCGTCACGACGGCGTCGTCGAGGCAGCCCTCGCCTATTACCGCTGCACCCTAGATCCCACGCGCCAAGACCCATCGCTAGCTGAAATACAGTCAACCCTTAGCTTGAGTCCGATTTCCGTGCCCACGCTGGTCATCCACGGGCGTAACGATGGTTGCATGGGTAGTTACCTTGTCGAAGGGATGGAGGCTCTTTTCCCGGCAGGGCTCGAAAAGTTGATCGTGGACGGGGCCGGACACTTCGTCCACCAGGAAAAGGCAGAGTTAGTGAACGAGCGCATTGCGCGGTTTCTTCAGTAGTTCCCTGGCTCCGCCCCTACTCCCCCCGGCCCCCCGTTCAGCCGAACCGTTCTCTAGGATTCGTCTTGCCTTCGAGAAGCGATCTTGCGAAACCGGGACTCGGGATGTCTAGGGAAAAGAAGGTATTTTCGGTAGCGGAACGCGCGGCCCTCCAGTCGATCGCCGAGGCACTCATTCCGAAGGGAGGTCCATTTGAACCTGGGGCGTGCGACGTCGACCTGATTGGCACGCTGGAACGTGAACTGGAGGGACTGGAACCAGCGTTTCGGGAGCAAGTACGGTGGCTTATCCGGGTATGGGACTGGGCGCATATGCTCAAGCCACCGTTTTCTCGCTTTTCGTCGCTGCCGCTGGAAGAGCGAGTCCGGAGGGTGCAGGAAATCTACCACAGCAACCGACTGCTCCCGCGAGTTGTCGTGGAAGCATTCAAGCAACTTTGCGGTTTTGCGTATGCAGCAACTCCACCGGTTGCCGAGGCCCTTGGGGCACACGGCGATTGCCTCGATGCCACGCAACCAACGACGGGGCCCAGGCTCCATCCCCTCAAGTATCCCGAATTGCACGGCGATGTCGACCTGTCGTGCGATGTTTGCGTCGTGGGGTCGGGCGCGGGGGGAGCAGTGGTCGCTGCGGAGTGTGCCCAAGCCGGCCTGCGCGTGATAGTACTCGAGGAGGGCGACTACTACACGTCCGAGGAATTCCGGGAACCACCATTCCGGCGAATGCTTCGCATGTACCGCGACCACGGAGGGGTCGCCGCGCTTGGGCGGCCGCCGATTCCAATCCCTTTAGGGAAGGCCGTCGGTGGAACCACGGTAATCAATTCTGGAACATGCTTCCGAGCACCAGGGCCGGTTCTCTCGGCATGGGAACGGCAGTTTGGTCTAGAAGGGTTCGATGAAGAGACGCTGGCCCCTTACTTCGACCGCGTGGAAAAGGTGCTTCACGTCAAGCCAGTCCCGCGGGAGATCATCGGCAGCAACGCTGAGGTTTTCGAACGCGGGGTACGTGCTTTAGGGCTGCACGGAGCGCCTCTGCGCCGCAACATCGAAGGTTGTCGGGGATGCGGGGTCTGTGTCTTCGGATGCCCAAGTGACGCCAAGCAAGCCATGCACTTAAGCTACTTACCCCTCGCAGAACAGGCAGGGGCAGTGATTTATGCACGCTGCGAAGCCCGGAACATCATGATCGAGGGCAGGCGGGTACGAGGGGTGGAAGCGGCAATCCTTGGCCCAGACAAGGAGCCAGGTTCCCGTGGCAGGCTGCGCGTACGAGCGGATCGGGTTGTCCTCGCGTGTGGCGCTTTGCACACGCCTCTGTTGCTTCGCAAGAACCGGGTCGGCCTCGGCAGTGGACAGGTGGGGAAAAATCTTGCCCTGCACCCGGCCCTTGGCATCAGTGCCACGTTTAAGGAGCCCTTGTACCATTGGCGTGGGACGCTGCAGTCGTACTACGTCGATCAGTTGCATCTCTCAGATGGAGTCATGATTGAGGTGACGACCATCCACCCAGCAATGGCGCTCAGTGCGGCCAAGGCCGTCGGACCAGAACTCAAGCATTTTCTCGCCGATCTACCGTTTCGCGCCTCGGCCGGTTTGTTCGTCTCCGACACCTGTACCGGAGAGATAGCTGCCCTACCCGGCTTCAGAAGATCATTGGTATTGTACAACCTTAGTCGGTTCGACGCAGCGCGGTTACTGCGCGGCATGAGCCTAGTTGCGGAAATTTTCTTCGCGGCTGGAGCCATTGCAGTTCATACAAATCTACCGGGGCTGGAGCGAGTGACTAGCCCAGCAGAGCTCAAGGACCTCAAAAATGCCCCGAGATGGCAACCAGGGGACCTACACCTAGCCGCCTTCCATCCCGTAGGCACTTGCCGGATGGGACCAGATCCCGCAAACTCCGTCGTTGGTCTGAACGGACAAGTGCATGGAGTGGAGGGTCTCTACGTCGCAGATGCTAGCTTATTCCCGACCTGCGTCGGCGTGAACCCACAAGAGACCATTATGGCACTGGCTACCAAAATCAGCGAAGGGATTGTTGGGCGCCTTGCCAGGTAAATTTACCCTAGCTCTGCAAGCCGTTGTACGAACTCTTCCAGGGTACGGACGACCCGTTCGGGCGGCAAATTCCGGCCTTCTGCCTCCCTAAAGTTCGGGAACAGGGCGTTTGGGCCCCGGTCGATCAAGAACGTCGTCAAACCGGCAGTCACACCTCCCAAAACGTCCTCTACATACATGTCCCCGACGTGTACGGTCTCTCCAGGTTGGCTTCCGGCGCGCTGCAAGGTCCGAAGAAAAATCCGCTTATCCGGCTTTCTTACCCCTTCCACTGCGGAGATCACCGTGTAGTCAAGGTGCGGCAAAATACCCAGCCGTTCCAGCAGCCGCGGCATATTCGAAGGAGCGTTCGAGAGTACCCCAATACGCAATCCTCTGGCACGCAGCGCGCGCACGGCGTCGATCGCATCTGGGAACAACTGCCACTGCTCGGGATCCCAAAACCGGCGGAAAAATTGCTCCATCAGGTTATCGCTCTGTTCCATCAATCCAAGGTGGCGAAAAACAAGTTCGCCAAGGACACGAAATTGCGCACTAAACTCTTCATCGGAATCGGAGTAAGCCGCGCCGGCTTTCAGTTGCTCCTCTGCGTGTTGCTGCCCTATGGTCCATATAGAGCGCACGAACGCTTCGACATCGTCTGCATGCACCCTGGCCCCGGCGTTTCGGCACACAGCGGCGAAAATCTCCCACATCGACTCGCGGGGGTAAGCTAAGGTCCAGCCAACGTCCAACGAGACCGCCCGGATCGGCATAGCGACCTCAAAGCATAGGCACGCAGCTCCGTCCAGCTTTTCCTGCAATGGTTCTTTAGGGTTGCACGTTTCAGGAGAGCGTCTATCCACCGCTACCCATATGCTCTGGTGGAAAGCCCTTGTGCTGGGAGTGGTGGAGGGGGTCACAGAATTCCTGCCGATCTCCTCTACGGGCCATCTGATCCTGGTCTCAGCACTTGTGGACTATCCAGAAAGTCAACGCACGACATTCGATGTTTTTATCCAGATCGGTGCAATCCTCGCAGTTGTTTGGCTGTACCGGGGTCACCTCTGGAGTCTCCTGACCCGGGCTCCGCAGGAGGCCCGTGCTCGTTCCTTGCTCGCCAAGGTATTGCTGGCGTTTTTGCCCGCGGCGGCCGTCGGTTTTTTCTTCCACATGTGGATTGAATCTTACCTCTTTGCTCCCCACGTCGTTGCCTATGCCCTCATCGGTGGAGGGATCGTTCTCCTGTGGGTCGACCGCCGGACACATCCAAATCTTGTGCAAGACATCGAAAACCTCACCTGGACACAAGCGCTGTGGATTGGGTTGGCACAAACTCTGTCCTTGATTCCCGGGGTCTCACGAGCAGCCGCAACGATCGTGGGCGGGCTCTTGTCGGGTTTGAGTCGCCCAGTTGCAACTCAGTTTTCTTTTTACCTTTCCATCCCCACTCTGGGCGCTGCCAGTGCATACAGTCTGATTCAAGCACGGCACAATCTCGCCCTTGACGACGTCGTCGCCCTGTCTCTTGGCTTCGTCACGGCCTTTGCCTCTGCTGCCATCGTCGTTGAGGGCTTCGTGCGATTTGTCCAGCGGCACACCTTCTTGGTGTTCGCCTTGTACCGAATCGTACTCGGTCTTGTCGTGCTCCTTTATCTTGTTTGAGGCGGATTTTTAGGCCAAAGGGCCCCAAATCCAATTGTAAGGAGAGTTGGATGAGCCTGGTGGAACAATTGTTCAGGGTCAAACCAATTGCCATGTTGGAAGCTGACCTGGCGGGGGAGCACCGCTTGCGGCGTGCTCTGGGGCCCTGGGCCCTCACCTCTCTGGGGGTAGGGGCAATCATCGGGGCAGGTATTTTTGTCCTAACGGGACTTGCCGCGCACGAGTACGCTGGGCCGGCGCTCGTGCTCTCCTTCGTGATAGCTGGGCTTGGATGTGCGTTTGCCGCTTTGTGTTACGCAGAGTTCGCCGCGATGATTCCGGTGGCGGGCAGTGCCTACACTTACGCCTACGCGACCCTGGGCGAGCTCTTGGCATGGATTATCGGATGGGACCTAATCTTGGAATACGGGATGGCGTCCGCCACGGTAGCACACGGTTGGTCCAAGTACTTTTTGCACCTACTCGAGCTATTCGGAATCCACCTGCCCCCTGCAATCACGTCGGACCCGTTCAGCACTCCGGAAGCTTACTTCAACCTCCCGGCTGCTGGAATTGTTCTCGTAGTCACCACGATTCTAGTCATCGGAATTCGGGAAAGTGCCACGTTCAACGCAACGATGGTTGCCGTTAAGCTGGCGGTGATTTTATTCGTGATCTTCATGGGGGCTCAGTACGTAAACCCCCAGAACTGGGAACCCTTTTTGCCCTTTGGATGGAAAGGTGTGGCTGCCGGAGCCGCGTATGTCTTCTTCGCCTACATTGGTTTTGACTCTGTCTCCACGCAAGCGGAAGAGGCCAGGAACCCACAAAGGGATGTCCCCATTGGAATTATCGCATCGCTTGCGATCTGCACCGCACTGTACATCGGAGTGGCAGCGGTTCTCACGGGTATGGTCCCCTACACGGAGATCGATGTCGATGCACCGCTTGCGGCAGCGTTTGCTCGGTACGGTTTTAACGCAGCCGTTTTGATTATCTCCGTGGGGGCCGTTGCCGGAATTACGAGCGTGCTCCTTGTGCTTATGCTGAGCCAGCCCCGTGTGTTTTTCGCCATGGCGCGCGATGGCCTGCTACCCGAGGAATTTTTCGGACGTGTGCATCCACGCTTCCGCACACCTCACCGGTCAACCATTCTCACGGGTACGGTCGTCGCCATTGTAGCGGGACTGTTGCCCATCCAGGCGCTGGCAGAGATGGTCAACATCGGCACGTTGTTCGCCTTTGTGGTTGTTTGCTCGGCCGTGCTGATCATGAGGTATACAAATCCTGATCAGCCGCGCCCTTTCCGTACGCCGTTCTTTCCCTTGGTTCCAATCCTGGGAATCCTCTTCAATCTTGGCATGATGTTTTCCCTTGGATCCCACAACTGGCTTCGCTTAGCGGCGTGGCTGGCAATTGGGCTAGCCATTTACTTCGCTTACAGTCGCCATCACAGTCGATTGGCAAAGTCCAAGGCAATCCCTCTCCGGCGAGCACGCCGTTCTTGAGGTAACATCTCCTCATGGCCCAGCCCGCCGAGGTACCCCAAGCCGCACAGGTCGGTGGACGTCAGCGCGTCGAATTTGCCCGCATCCTCGGGCTTTGGGATGCTACGGCAATCGTTGCCGGCTCAATGATTGGCTCCGGCGTTTTTCTTGTTAGCGCCGACATTGCACGGCTTTTAGCGTCCCCAGCATGGCTCTTGGGGGTTTGGTTGGCCACGGCGCTACTGACCCTGGCAGCCGCGCTGACCTACGGGGAATTGGCTGCGATGATGCCAAGAGCCGGCGGGCAGTATGTTTATTTGCGCGAAGCCTACGGCCCACTGGTTGGCTTTCTTTACGGCTGGACCCTGTTTGCAGTCATCCAAACCGGTACCATTGCCGCTGTGGCTGTGGCCTTTGCAAAATTTGCCGCGGTGTTCGCTCCACCGCTAGAAGCCGCCACCCCCGGCGCGTTCACCATTGACGGTCAGAAAATCGTCGCCATTGGCGTCATTGCTGTTCTCACCTGGGCGAATTCGCTGGGGCTTCATACGGGCCGTTGGCTCCAAAATGTGTTTACCATTACCAAGGTGGGCGCTCTCGTGGCTGTTGTGCTGCTAGGCCTAGTTCTAGGGCCATCTTATGGGGCTGGCGAAGTAAACTGGGCTAACTTCTGGGGTCGCGAGGCGGCCAACCCTGCCTCTCTTCTCCCCCTGTTCGGTGCGGCAATGGTTGGAGCGTTGTTTTCCGCCGATGCGTGGAACAACGTCACTTTCGCAGCCGGCGAGGTTCGCCATCCGGAGCGAAACATTCCGGCCAGTCTCATCCTTGGTGCCGCTGGTGTCACCGCCCTTTATTTCTTGGCGAACGTCTCCTACCTTTGTGTTTTACCTCTCTGGGGGGATCCAAACGGCACGACGCCGGTAGAGCGCGGGATCCAGTTCGCCGCACATGATCGCGTAGCCACGGCAGCGTTTGAGGTCTTGTTTGGGCCGGTGGGCAACCTTTGTATGGCTGCAGGAATCATGGTGTCCACATTTGGTTGTGCCAACGGCCTCATCTTGTCAGGGGCGCGCGTATATCACGCGATGGCCCAGGATGGCCTCTTCTTCAAAGCTGCCGGGCTCTTGAACACGCGAAGGGTCCCCGCCGCCGCGCTTACCATGCAAGGCCTGTGGGCGAGCGCACTGGTGCTCTCGGGTACCTACGGTGACCTACTCGATTACGTCATCTGTACCGCTCTTCTCTTCTATGCCCTGACGGCACTAGCTGTCATTGTGCTGCGCTGGCGAAAGCCGGGTCTCCCTCGACCCTACAGGGCGTTTGGATACCCGTGGTTGACCATTCTTTACATCGTCGCGACGGCCGCCATCGTTGCCGACCTATTGATCGTGAAGCCGCTGTACACGTGGCCAGGCCTACTGATCGTCCTGTCTGGCATACCCGTCTACTTCCTGCTGCAGACTGCTAGCAGGGGCAAAGCTGCTCGCTTGACTTAAGGACCGCTGCCGTCGATGTTGGGGGGATCATGCCCACAGACCGGTTTGGCCGAGAAATAAACTA
>BEIG01000051.1 GCA_002898795.1 bacterium HR30
CGCCAACGATGACCAACGATCAACTTGCGCCTCAGGGAGAGGAGCCAGTGGCCCAACAAAGTTTCCGCCTGTGCGCCACCAAAACGCCTTTGGGCCTGCTGCACATCGTTGTCGACGAGAGCGAGACTGTTCACCTGGATTTTTGGGAAGAGCAGGAACCGGCAGCCCGCCGACATTGGTACCGGTGGTACGGAGCTACTCCTTGGCCGCCGCAGGCTGGCTTCGCGAAGATTACCCAACTGGTGGAAAGCTATTTTTCCACTCCGCCGCGACCACTCGACGGCTTATCTGTAAGGCTTCGGGGAACCACGTTTCAACAAAAAGTGTGGGCTGCCCTCAGGGCTGTTCCCTTTGGCCATGCTGTACGATACGGCGAACTTGCTCAGAGGGTTTCAACCCGCGTGGCAGCTCGGGCCGTGGGTGCAGCTTTGCGTCAAAACCCGGTCACCCTCATCGTGCCCTGCCATCGGGTCATCGCGGCTGACGGTTCGATTGGCGGATACGCCGGCGGAGTGCACCGCAAACTCTGGCTTTTAGATTACGAATCGCGCGCCGTCCCTCAGCCGCGCGGGTGATACTTGCGGTGCACGCTGCGCAAGTGCTCGATGGCTACATGGGTGTAAATTTGCGTCGTGCCAATGTCCGCATGCCCGAGCATGCCCTGCACGGCTCGTAAGTCTGCCCCTCGCTCTACGAGGTGAGTGGCAAAGGCGTGGCGCAGCGTATGGGGGCTCAGTTTCCCAACTAAGCCAGCCTTCCGTGCGAGCACGGCGAGCCTGCGGGCTACATGTCTGCGTCTCAGGGGCCGGCCACGGCGACTCAGGAAGACAAAGTTTGTCGGCTTCCCGCCTGCCAACCGGGGCCGCACTTCTCTCAGGTACGTTCGAAGCCGCTCCTGGGCGTAGAAGCCAATCGGCACCACACGTTGTTTCGATCCCTTGCCGGTAACCACGACGAATCCCGCTTCCAAGTTCACTTGGGCCAGGCGCAAGTGCACCGCTTCAGAAACTCGCAACCCGGCCGCGTAAATGAGTTCCACCAGCGTCTTGTCCCGTCGCAGGAGCAAGTCGTCGTCGGGGTCGTCGCGCAATAGCTCCAGAATTTCCTCTACGGAAGGTGAATGCGGCAGTAGCCGCGGCAAATGCGGGGGCCGCACGTCTTCGGCCGGGCTTTGCGGCAACCAACCCTCGCGAACGAGAAACTTACAAAAGCTACGGATCGCGGAAAGCCGGCGGGCACGAGTACGAGGGCTGAGGCCTCGGCTGTGCAGTGCGTGAAGGAAACTCGAAACATCGGCTGGAACGAGCTCTGTCGGTCGCTCGACTTGGCGTCGTTCTACGTGCGCGGCGAAATCCCGTAGGTCGTGCGCGTACGCCTCCAAGGTGTGCTGCGAGGCACCCCGCTCGACGGCCAAATACGCGAGGAAGCGGTCGATAGCGACGTGCCAGCCGGATAATGCTTTTTCGTCGCCGCTCGTTCCGCTCATGGCCTGCTCACGCACCAGCGCCGACCGCAGCCGCGCGGGTAGGAGCTTCAGCGCTGTCCTCTGTCAGCCGTTGGTACAGCACGGTCCGAATACGATCGAGAAACTCCTGGTCGAGGATCTTTTGACCCTTACCATCGGTGACGTAAAAGACGTCGAGCACCTGGTCGACGTTGGTCGTGATTTTCGCCAGATGAATCGATAGCCCAAGGTGATACAGGGTGTTGGTAATCGTGAACAGCAAGCCAACCCGGTCGTGCGTGTACACGTCGAGCACGGTGTAGTGTTCGGACACTTGGTTATCGACCTCGATTTGCGTGGGTACCCGTGGGGTGTAGCGCCGGGGCAGTCGCAACCGTGGCCGCGCTCGTTCGACCAGTTGCTCCACATCCAGAGAACCAGCCAGCACCTGGCGCAAATTGGCCTCGGCACGCTCCCAGCGCTCTGGAGCCACGACCGTTTCTGGGTTGTCGCCATGAGAAATGCGAAACACATCCACCGCTACGCCGGCCGCACTCGTGTGGATGTTTGCCGTGAGAATGTTCATCCCCTCAGCCAGGAGCACCCCGGTGATCATCGAGAACAAGCCGGGGCGGTCCGCAGTAACCACGGTCCACTCGCTGAAAGCGCGCTCCCGGTAATGTCGCACAGAGCAAACGACCTCGCCCTCGTGGTAGTCGCGATACAGTTCCAAGTGGTGCAAAATGGTTTCTTCGGCGGTGGACAAGAAATAACGATCCGGCATTCCGGCAAGAAAGCGCTCGCGAATCGCCTCGGGCACAGTGCTCGCCGCCGCTACGCGCTGTCGAACCCGCGCTGCACGCTCGCGGTAATCCTCCTCGATGAACGCTTCTCGCTCGAAGACTTCTGCCGTTCGGAGGTACAGCTCCGAAAGCAACATGTCGTGCCAACTGTTCCAGATCTTGGGTCCGACCGCCCGCATGTCGGCAAAGGTCAGCAAGTAGAGGCGCTTCAGGTTATCCAATGTCTCCACACGGCGGGCGAAATCGATCACGAGTCGCGGGTCATGAATGTCGCGGCGCTGGGCCAGGTGCGCCATATTCAAGTGCTGGGCTACAAGGAATTTAACCTGGGCCGCTTCATCGGGGTTCAGGTGCAAGCGTGCGGCAATGGCGTCGCACATGGCGGCCCCCCGTTCGGAATGACCCCCTCCCCGACCTTTGCCGATGTCGTGGAGCAGCATGCCCAGGAGCAGAAGATCCACTCGGTCGATGTCTCGCATCACGTGAGTGAGCAAGGGTACGGAATCGTGGTACTTGCCGGCTCTCAACCATTCGAGCTCCTGCACGGCCCGCAGCGAATGTTCATCCACGGTGTAAATGTGGTAGACGTCGTGAAGAACCATGCACGTCAAGGCGCCAAACTCGGGCAGAAAGGCCCCCAAGACACCTGCTTGGTGCATGTCCCGTAAGGTTTCGGCAACGTTCTTCCCTTTCAGAATCTGAAAAAAAGCGTCCACCGTCGCCGGGTGGCTACGCCACGTATCGTCGAGCAAGTGCAAGTGGGCGCGCAGAATCCGTTTTGTCGCCCGAGAAAGTTTCACCTCGTGGCGCTGCGCATCCAGAAAGAGGCGCACCAAATTGCTCGGGTCCGCCTGCAAAATTTCCGGTCCGGAGATACTCAGCAAACCTTGGGCAATCGTGACCCCGGGGCGAATGCGCCTTGCCCGAGTGCGGAAAAAGGAAAAATACGACCGCGGTTGCCGAACACACCGCTCGATCATATCCGCAGCAAACCGGTCAAGCGTGGCGGCGGCCATGTAATAGGCGCGCATGAAGTGTTCGACGCCTTTCATTTGGGGGGTATCCACAAAGCCCAGCATCGGGGCAATGCGCTCTTGGTATTCGAAAGTGAGTTGATCCTGATGAGCCCGAGCCAAGAAGTGCAGGGCATTGCGCACCCGAAACAAAAAGTCCCGCGCCTCCTCAACCTCAGCATGTTCCCTTTCGGTCAGGATCCCTTTTTGCACCAGCTCGCCGAGCCGATTGGTTTTGAACTTCACTTTGGCCAGCCACAACGCGGCGTGCAGCTCGCGCAATCCACCTTGTCCTTCTTTGATTTGCGGTTCGAGCAAGTAGACGGAATCCCCATAACGGTGATGACGAGACGCAATCTCGGCCAGGACGTTCTGAAAAAAGCGGTCAACATCCCGGTTCAAGACTTCCTTCTCCATCCGCTGGGAAAAATCGTCGTACAGGGTCTTGTCGCCGCAAACGTATCGCGCGTCGAGTAGTGCCGTCTTCACCTTGAAATCGCTGGAGGCCAGGCGAAGGCACTCTCGTACGCTGCGTAGGGCGTTTCCCACAGTCAGCCGCGCGTCCCACAAAGTGTAAAGGATACGCTCGGCAACGTATTCGATGAAGGGTTCGCTTTTATACGGATAGAGGAACAACAGGTCCAAATCAGAATACGGATTGAGTTCCCCCCGCCCGTAGCCCCCCTGAGCCACCAAAGCAAAGCTTTGATCCAAGACCGGGAACTTTTGTTGGGCCTCGTTTGCCGAGGCATCGAAAAGCACCTGGATCAATCCGTCCACGGCCGCAGTATACGCTTGGACGACAGCCGAACCCCCCGCTCCCTCGCAGTGCCAGGCAAACAGGCGCTCTCTCGTGGCATCGAGGAACTCACGGGCCGCACGACCCCAGTCGCCCTCCAGGCGCAAGACGACCATGGGCGCCACATGAGAACCCCCACTCCATGCATCGGTTCGATTCATCATCACGAGCTTTGCTTTCGTTTCTCTCTATCGCTGCAGCGCGGCCACGCAAGAGCCGGGGGCCAAACGACCGCAACACGGCCCTCGGGTTTCACGACCAGACCAAGGTTGGGCAGTATCGGACACGAGGATTGGAACCCGTCTCGGCACGCTCGTGCAACCCGGCATCTCCGCACCAACCCGAACCCGGCCCGGTGTATCCCGAGTCTTCCTTTCCGGGTCCCCAAAACGATGCGATTACGAAGAGCGGCGCGCCCGCTCCACCAGCGCATGCAAGCGGAGTAAGGCCTCCACGGGCGTCAGGTGGTCGACGTCGATGCGCGCCAACTCCTCGCGCCAGAAGTCCGTCACTGGCGCAAACAACGGCATTTGTGCCGGTGCCGTCGAATCCCGTTCCGCGCGGGCTAAACGGGGCCGCCCTGCTGCATCGAACTCGCCTTGCTCGAGGTTCCGCAAAATCTCCTTGGCGCGTTGCACCACAGGCTCGGGCACACCAGCTAAGCGAGCCACTTCGATGCCGTAACTACGAGAAGCCGCGCCAGGAACAACCCGTCGCAAAAAGATAACGTCGCCCTTCCACTCCCGCACAGCCACGGAATAATTAGTGATGCGGGGGTGCATCCGGGCGAGGTCGGTAAGCTCGTGGTAGTGGGTCGCAAACAAGACCAGCGGACGCTGTGGCGACTCGTGCAGGTACTCGGCCACTGCCCAGGCAATGGAGATGCCGTCGAAGGTGCTGGTCCCCCGGCCAATTTCATCCAAGATCACGAGGCTTCGCGGGGTCAGATGGGAAAGAATGTTCGCCGTTTCCTTCATCTCTACCATGAACGTAGACTCACCTTCAGCAAGGTTGTCCGACGCTCCAACCCGGGTGAATAACCGATCGACAATACCGATCTCGGCCTCTGTGGCCGGCACAAAACTCCCCATTTGCGCCAGCAGGACGATCAAGGCCACCTGACGGAGATACGTCGATTTGCCAGCCATGTTCGGACCCGTCAAAGTCATGATTTGCACTTCGTCAGGATCCAGAGCGGCATCGTTCGGAACGAACCCTGTGCGCCCGCTCATCGCTTCCACCACGGGGTGCCGACCATCGCGAATTCGAATGTGGCGCCCTTGATGCAGCCGCGGCCGCACATACCCGTGCTTTTGCGCCACCGCGGCTAACGAGCACAAGACATCGAGCACAGCTAGGGCAGTTGCCGACCGACCCAACTGTGCTTGCGCCGAAGCAGCTTCGTCCACAAGCTGGGCAAAAAGTCGGGCCTCGTGGTTACGGAGCCGTTCCTCCGCACCGAGAATCCGGTGTTCGTACTCTTCAAGCTCGGGGGTGACGAAACGCTCCGCGTTGGCTGTAGTTTGTTTGCGGCGGTAATGGGCGGGCACGAGGTGCAGATTGGGTTTCGTGACTTCGATGTAGTAGCCAAACACGTTGTTGTATCGGACCTTGAGAGAAGAAATACCGGTACGAGCCCGCTCCTGGCTCTCGAACTCCGCCAGCACTTGGCGTCCGCTATGGGCTAGATGCCGCAGCTCATCGAGAAACGCATCGAATCCCGGGCGAATGGTCGGAGCCTGATGGAGCTGCAACGGCAACTCTTCCACCAGGGCGCTTTCCAAACGCGCACGCAGCGCCGGCAGAGGGTCTATTTCTTCACCGCAAGCGAGCAAAAGGCTCGAACGGCTTGTGGCCAGTTCGGCCTTCAACCGTTCCACGCGGCGCAGGGCTTCACGCAAGTGACCCAGATCGCGGGGAGACCCGCGGCGTGCAGACAGGCGAGCGCTTAAGCGTTCCAAGTCCCCAAGGGCCGCGAGCTCCCGCTCGAGTTCCTGTCGCCACGTGCCTTTCTCGACGAGTTCCTCGACGGCATCCAATCGTGCACCAATGGCTCGAAGGTCAGCCAAAGGGGCAAGAAGCCAACGACGGAGCAAGCGGCTCCCCATCGCGGTTCGCGTGTGGTCTAACACCCAGAACAACGACCCTCGGACCTCCCCGCGAAGACTGCTCACGAGCTCTAAATTTCGCTGCGTGGCACGGTCGAGGTAGAGGAGTGGTGGCTCCCCTTGAGGCGACGGCAGTCGAAGGTGCGAAAGATCGGCGCGGTAGGTTCTTTGCAGATATCGCAGAACTGCTCCCAGCACGCGAAGAAACTCGCCGATTTCCCCATTCGGGTCCCTCCCTTGCTGAAGTAACCAGGTGCTGGCTGCCGCTGGGTCAAAAGTGGTTGCCGGCTCACGGGTCACCACGGCGCGCGAAAGCCGGCGAACAACTTCTTGCGCGAGCTCTTCGCCTTCTTCGATCAAGATCTCACGAGGATCGAGCCGGAACAATGTATCCCACAACGCGGTGCGGTCGCCGGCGCGGAAGGTCTGCATTTCGCCGGTGGAAACATCTACAGCAACCATGGTGAATGCTTCGCCGTGACCCGCTAGGGCGACCAAATAGTTGGGCAACCTGGGGTCGAGGCATTCCTCCTCCGTGACTGTACCAGGGGTCACGACGCGGACTACGGCTCGTTGCACTAAGCCCTTGGCCGTTGCCGGGTCCTCCATTTGCTCGCAAATGGCAACCTTCAATCCCGCCGCGAGCAGTTTGGCCAAATAATTCTGCACCGCAAAATGGGGCACGCCGCACATGGGTATTGGTACCTCGTCTTTGCGGCTCCGGGTCGTCAGGGCCACATCCAAGATCGGTGCTGCGCGCTCCGCGTCGTCAAAAAACAGCTCATAAAAATCGCCCAGTCGGAAGAACAACAGCGCATCTGGGTACTCCGCCTTGAGGCGGAGGTACTGTTCCATCATTGGAGTGAGCTTGGGTTGACCGCGCTCCATGGGAAGCTCGATATTGGCAGTCACCGCACGGTGCGGCAACAAGGTACCGCAATTCCAGCGACACTTTTCGAATGTCATTCGGGTGCCGGCGCCGTGCGAATCGCTCAGAGCGACGGCCCTACCCCCTAGCGACCCTCTTGCGAGTACGATTTGACGTGTGGTTGTAAGAGGAGCGATGACGAACAATCGTTCGGAGCTCTCGTCGTGGGACGACTACCCGGTGCACCAGATCGCGGAGGTGGTGCGACATGTAGGAACGAGCGACCGGAATTTTTACGACCGCTACTACTTCAACTTGCACGCGTGTGACGACTCATTGTTCGTCATTTTCGGCATGGGGCAATACCCCAACCTCGCGGTCCAAGACGCATTCGCATGCGCCACGTTCGGAGGGAAACACCACGTGGTGCGGGCCTCCAAGATCTTGGGCGACCGGATGGACACCAGCGTTGGCCCTTTTCGCATCGAGGTTCAAGAACCTCTCAAACGACTCCGCTTCGTCCTAGAGCCCGGGGAGTATTCCATCGCTTGCGATTTGCAGTGGCTCGCTCATACACCGGCATACCTCGAGCCGAGGCAATTCATTCGCAAGTATGGTCGTGTCCTATTCGACACTCAGCGGTTTGCACAGACAGGTTTTTGGACAGGTTGGCTGCAAATTGCAGATCGGAGGTTTCGGGTCACTGCCGATCGCTGGTGGGGAACGCGCGACCGTTCTTGGGGGGTACGGCCCGTGGGGGAGCCGGAGCATCCGGGGATTCGGCAAAACGAGGGGCAACTCACCGGATTGTGGAACTACGCCCCCATGCAGTTTGCTGACTACGCCATTCTTTACATGGTCAACGAGCATGAGGATGGTCAGCGCCCTTTGGAAGAAGCGGTGCGGATCTGGGTTGACCCAGAGCGCGAACCCGAGCCTCTGGGCCGGCCGGAACATGAGCACACGCTGACCCCAGGAACTCGGCTAGTACGGTCATCGCGACTCCGCTTTCCGCATGCCCCAGGGGGTCCCCTTGAAGTCGAGGTCACCCCTTTGCTCAACGCCTTTGTAGCCGTCGGGACAGGGTACGGCATGGAATCTGACTGGCGGCATGGCATGTACCAAGGGCCCCTGGTTGTCCAAGGTTTCGAACGGCCCATCGAAGAAATTGCCTCGTTTGGGCAGTACGGACTCGTCGACCAGGTAGCCCGCTTTACCACAAACACGGGAGAGGTGGGCTACGGCTTGCACGAATTTGGCTTTTGGGGTCCGTTTCGGCGCTACGGGCTCGTCGACGCGTTCTCTACAGCTCCGCCAACGGCGGAATGAGCATTGCCGACAACCTCGAACGCGAAGGGAAACGCGCATGCCGCCTCCACGTCGTGACCTTGCCTCGCTGGAACGGGCCTTGACCCAGTGGATCGAGGGCAAACTTCCCGACCTGCCGCGTGCGGCGGTGACCAACTTGCGCGGCCCAACCGAGACCGGTTACTCCAGCGACACGTTGTTGTTCGACGTAACGGCGCCTGGCCGGCAGCGCTCGCGCACTTTCGTTGCCAAACTACAACCACAAGGGTTCACGGTGTTCCCGCGATACGACCTAGAGCAGCAGTATCGCTTACTAGCCTGGCTCCACAGCTTCACCGAAGTTCCGGTGCCCAAGGTGCTATGGCTGGAAACCCGCCCAGAGTTTTTGGGGAGCGTTTTCTACGTCATGGAATTTGTCGAGGGTCGCGTTCCGCCGGACAATCCCCCATACCATTCCACCGGCTGGTTGGTCGAGCTGGGGGCAGAAGAACGGAGGCAGCTTTGGAACTCCGGCATCGCCGCCATGGCGGCCGTGCATCGTGCGTGTTGGTCCGATCTCCTTGGGTCTGTTTTTCCCGAGCTCAGTGCACATGCAACCTATCTGGATTTGCAGTTGGAGGATTATCGTCATTTCATCGATTGGGGCCTGGAGCGGAGTCGTTACCCGCTGCTCGCGCGAGCAGAGGCGTGGCTGCAAGCGCACAAGCCGCCAGAGGACCAGATCGCTCTTTGCTGGGGCGACGCGCGCTTCGGCAATCAGTTGTTCCACCAAGGGCAGTGCGTGGCTTTGCTCGATTGGGAGATGGCGCGACTGGGCGACCCTGTGCAGGACGTTGCGTGGTGGTGGACGATCGATCGCTGTTTTAGTGAGGGACTCGGAATACCGCGCCTGGAAGGTTTGCCCGGCCGTGCCGAAACCATCGAGTTGTGGGAAGCCACATCGGGATTCTCCGCCCGAAACTTCGAGTATTACGAAATGCTGGCGCTGTACAAGTTCACCGCGATTATGGCACGCGTGGTGCGGCAACTCTGTCACTATGAATTATTCCCACAGGACACCACGATGGATCGTGACAATCTCGCTTCGGTGGTTTTAGCACACGATCTCCAGCTCAAGGGTGGATAGCGCCTGACAATCTTGGCGGTTGGCACTAGACTTATTGCCGGAGGACACAGATCGATGGTCAAGAGTTTCGATCGGCTCTTCATCGGTGGGCAATGGGTGGAGCCCGTCGGTTCTAAATACATTCCGGTGATTTCTCCGCATACGGAGGAAGTCATTGCTCACGTTCCGGCAGGCGAAAAAGGCGACATGGACCGCGCCGTGGAGGCCGCCCGGGCTGCGTTCGACCACGGAGATTGGCCTCGCATGAGTGCGTCGGTGCGGGCGGAGTATTTGGAGCGACTCTCACGGCTACTGCAAGAACACCAGGAAGATTTCGCGCAGCTCATCACCGCGGAAATGGGCTCCCCCATTAGCTTTTCTCGCCTGGGCCAAACTTTCGCGAGCAACATGGTGCTTCAGTATTACGTGGAGTTGGCCAAAACTTTTGCCTTCGAAGAAGTGCGTGAAGGCATGATGGGGCCTGTACTGGTTCGCCGCGAGCCAGTTGGTGTGGCGGCCTGCATCGTGCCGTGGAATGTTCCGCTGTTTACCACGATGCTCAAGCTTGCACCGGCTTTGAGTGCAGGGGCCACGGTCGTCCTGAAGCCCGCACCCGAAACACCGCTTGACGGCCTCTTCCTGGCCGAGTTGATCGAGCGCGCCGAGTTTCCGCCGGGTGTCGTCAATGTCGTTCCCGCCGACCGCGATGTGGGAGAGTATCTCGTGTGTCATGCGGGTGTGGACAAGGTGGCTTTCACCGGCAGCACGGCGGCTGGACGGCGGATCGCCGCCTTGTGCGGCGAGCGCCTCAAGCGCTGCACCTTGGAGCTTGGGGGAAAATCGGCAGCAATTATCTTGGACGACGCTCCGTTGGAACAAACGATCGCCGGGCTCGTTCCGGCTGTTTTGATGAACAATGGTCAAGCTTGCGTTGCACAAACCCGCGTGTTGGCCTCAAAACGACGATACGACGAGGTCGTTCAAGCGTTAGCTCAAGCTTTCGAAAGTGTTCCCGTCGGTGACCCGTCGGACCCTTCGACCGTGGTGGGTCCACTTGTGTCGGCTCGGCAACGAGACCGCGTCGAGGGTTACCTTCGCATCGGACGCGAAGAAGGAGCGCAGGTGGTTTGCGGCGGAGGGCGCCCGCAACACCTCCCTCGGGGCTGGTATGTCGAGCCAACGGTGTTTGCCCGGGTGAACAACCAAATGCGGATTGCCCGCGAAGAAATCTTCGGGCCAGTCGTGGCGGTGATTCCCTACGAGACGGAAGAGGAAGCTGTTCGAATCGCAAACGACTCCGACTACGGTCTCTCCGGCACCGTTTGGACAAACGACGTCGAGCATGGCATCGAAATCGCGCGACAAGTGCGGACGGGAACTTACACGGTGAACGGCTTCGCCTTGGAATTCCGCGCGCCATTCGGTGGTTTCAAAGCCAGTGGCATTGGCCGCGAACTGGGGCCCGAGGGCTTGCTAGCGTATTTGGAAGCCAAATCGATCAGCCTACCCATGGGTACCCAGGTAGAGCCTAAAAGCTAAAGCATGGCCGGTTTTCTGGCTTTCCGATACCGGTGGAATTCTGTGTTTGCCCTTGGTCTCCAAACGGATTAAGATTTGCCCTGTCCTAATGTGCCATCGCCGGTCGAGCCAAAGCGGATGGCGATGGTGCGGGTTAAGGAGAGCGGAGGGGTGGTCAACAGACGTTTCCCAAGGGTCGATGCCCCCTCGATAGCGGGGGTGAAATCATGACGCCGGTATCGTCGGGTAAGTTACGCGTCGTCCCGCTCGGTGGGTTGGGGGAAATCGGCCTAAACTGTTTGGTACTGGAATGGAATGGCTACGCTGTCGCGATCGACTGCGGAGTGATGTTCCCCGAGCCGCATATGCTCGGAATCGATCTCGTGATCCCGGACCTGTCCTACCTTGAACAATTCGGGGATCGCTTTCTTGGCTTTGTTCTGACGCACGGCCACGAGGACCATCAGGGAGCGCTACCGTTCGCGCTCCGGACTTTTTCTGTTCCTATTTACGCCACTCCCATGGCGCACGGATTGGTCACGGAACGGCTAAAGGAGCACGGCCTCGGTGCCGAACTTCACGTATTTCGCGCGGGAGAATCGTGGGACTTAGGACCGTTTTCCTTCGAAGCCATTCACGTCACCCACTCTCTCGTGGACACGGTGGCGCTGGCGATTCGCACTCCCGTCGGGGTCGTGATGCACAGCGGGGACTTCAAATTTGACCAAACCCCGATCGATGGAAAGCCATCAGACCTCCACCGCTTAGCGCAGTACGGTGAGCACGGCGTCGTTTTGCTGCTCTCAGATTCCACCAACGCGGAACGGCCAGGATACACGCCGTCCGAACGCACGCTTCGTGAACCGCTAGCAGACATCTTCGCACAAACCCCGCGCAAGGTTTTTTTCTCCACCTTTGCCTCGCACATCCACAGGCTTAGCCAGGCAATCGAACTCTCGCTTGCCCATGGGCGGCGTATCGCGGTTGTGGGACGCAGCCTCGTCAACAGTATCAAGATTGCCACCCAACTCGGTTACCTCAAGTATCCGCCATCGTTGTTCCTCGAACCAACCGATCTCTCCGCTGGGGAAGATGAGCGGGTGACGATCTTGACTACAGGAAGTCAAGGCGAAGCCATGTCTGCCTTAATTCGCATCGCGGAAGGCGGACACCCCCAAATTACAATGGGGCGGGGAGATGCGGTCGTTCTGTCTTCTCGGGTTATCCCTGGCAACGAGAAGCAAATCAGCAATCTGATCAATCATGCCTTACGGCGTGGGGCCGAGGTGTTTCACTCGCAAAATACGCCGGTTCACGTCTCCGGGCACGCGAGCCAGGAGGAACTCAAGCTCCTTTTGCGGCTTTGCAAGCCTAGGTTTTTCGTGCCGATCCACGGAGAACTTCGCCACCTCATTGCCCACCGACGAATTGCTTTCGAAGTTGGCATCCCCCCGGAAAATACGTTCCTGCTCGAGAACGGTAGTGTCCTCGAGATCGATGAAACTGGCGCTCGGCAGAGCGAGCGGGTCAAAGCCGGTCGGATCTTTGTCGATGGCAAAGGCGTCGGAGACGTGATCGACGTCGTACTCAGAGACCGACGACACTTGTCCTCCGATGGCCTGGTTCTGGCGGTGCTAGCGTTGGACCAACAAACTGGCGCCGTGATTGCCGGCCCGGACCTCGTCTCGCGGGGGTTCCTGCCCGAAGCAGGAGCAGAGGCGTTCATGGAGCAAGCCCGACAGCTTGTGCTGGACAGCTTAGCCGAGCTACCTGCGGAATCGCGCACCGACGCGCAAGAGGTGAAGGAGCAGGTCCGGCGAGTGCTCCGCCGCTACTTTTCGCGCACGCTCGACCGCCGCCCCGTCATTTTGCCCTTTGTGCTGGAGATGTAGCTGTGGCCCTAGCCGGTAGCAAAACCCATCACCGAGCGACGTCGAACGAGCCGTTCTCCCAGTACATGAACGAGATCGCAGGCTTGCTCGCGCTTGCCGCCGGCTTGTTTGTGCTGGCAAGCTTGGGTTCCTACCACCTGGGCTTAGAGAGCGCGTGGGGGGGCGTGCTAGGAGCGACGTTGGCCCAGGCACTGAGTGGGCTGTTTGGCTACGCAGTGTACGTCATCCCCGTCGCGCTTTTGGTACTAGCCATACGCTTTTTCCGTGGTGGGCTGGAGGAGTTTCCGCTCTCGCGGTTCGGTGCTTGGTCACTGGTGCTCGTCCTTCTGTCCGCCATGCTCGGCTTGCTCGACCCTTTGGGCTCGAAGGGAGTTGCTGGCTGGGTTGGGGGCTTCTTCGGTACCCTGCTGCTCAACTGGTTTGGCCTGGTGGGTGCGTGGCTCGGAGTCTCGATTGGAGTTGTGATGGTCCTCAGTTACATTGCCGGGACCACGCCTCTGCGGTTGCTCATCCGTGCAAGGCGATTACGCGCTCCGGGGAATTTGCGGGTTCCTCCAAATGGGTCCAAGGACCCCACCGACCGTCACTCCCGGTTCGAGCCCAAACCCGTCAAGCCAGTCATTGAACCGTGCGACACGAGCGCGCGCGAGAGCGGAACTTCCGAATCCCATGCGCAGCGGCCGCTCCCCTTAGTCTTGCGGAACGATTACCAACTGCCACCGATCTCGCTCCTGGACAAGCCACGCGCGTCGGAACGCCTGAACCTGGACGAAGAATTGCTCGAGCGAAACGCCGAGATCCTGGAAGGGAAGCTGGCGCATTTTGGGATCGACGCACGTGTCGTCGCGGTCAGGCCCGGGCCGGTGATTACAACTTTCGAGATCGAGCTAGCGCCAGGCATCAAGGTGAACCGTGTGGTCTCGCTCCAAGACGACCTTTCGATGGCACTTTGCTCCGCGGTTCGTATCGTAGCCCCACTACCTGGGAAATCCGTGGTCGGAGTCGAAGTCGCCAATGAAAAGCGCGAACGCGTATACTTGAGTGACATTCTTCGTAGTAGCGTCTTCCAGAAAGCACCGTCGTCCTTGACATTGGCTTTAGGCAAGGACAGCACTGGCCAGCCGCGCGTGGAAGACCTTGCCCGTATGCCTCATTTGCTCATTGCAGGAGCGACGGGAACAGGAAAATCGATCTTTCTGAACGCTTTGATCATGAGCATCCTGAGCAAGGCGTCACCAACCAATGTACGCTTCGTCATGATTGATCCCAAACTGGCGGAACTTTCCCTCTACGAAGGCTTGCCTCACCAGTTGGTGCCGGTGGTCACCGATACGAAAACGGCCATCGTGGTGCTGAACAATCTCTGCGAGGAGATGGATCGCCGCTATTTACTGCTCAAAGACAAAGGGGTGCGCAATATCGATGCCTACAATGCCTTGCTCGCCAAGGAGAACGAAGAACCAATCATCGATCTCGCAGAGATCGCGGAGCTGGACAATGTGCCAGAAAACTCACCCCCGAGTGCGGATGGCCTCTTCACTCCGCAACCTGCAAGCGAACTGGCCCACGAACACATGCCGAAAATCGTGGTGATCATCGACGAGCTAGCGGACCTGATGTTGAGTTCTGGTCGATCCGCGGAGAGCCCGATCATTCGCTTAGCCCAAAAAGGCCGTGCCTGTGGAGTTCACTTGATCGTCGCCACGCAGCGTCCCTCCGTGGACGTGATCACCGGCCTCATCAAGGCTAACTTCCCGGCGCGGGTTTCCTTCCAGGTGGCCTCCCGCATCGACTCCCGCACGATTCTCGATTGCATGGGGGCCGAGCGTCTTTTGGGCGACGGCGACATGCTGTTCGTCCAGCCCGGAAAGGCTATGGAAAGGTTACACGGCCCCTTCGTTGGGGAGGGAGACATTCATCGCTTGACCGAGTTCGTCAAAGCCCAGGCCGGCCCGCAATATGCATTGAGTTTGCTCGAAGGGGCCAAAAACGACGAAAACGGGAGCACTGGTGGCGTTGGAACAGATGTCGAGGACGACGACAAGTTGTACGCCGAGGCCGTTCGGGTCGTTACCGAATCGCGCATCGCTTCCATTTCTTACTTGCAGCGGCGGTTGCGCATCGGCTTTAACCGTGCTGCCCGGCTGATCGAACGGATGGAACGGGAGGGCATTGTCACTCGCAGCGAAAATGGCAGGGAACGCGAAGTGAACGCACCTCCTCCAGCGGACTGATGAATTCTTTCGGGCAATTCTTCCGCACTGTCCCGGCTGTCGTTCTTGGCACGCGTTAACCAAACGCAACCGACCCCAATAGAGTCTGAAAGCCGCGCGGGCATGGTTCACATCCACCTGCACTCGATGCACGGACCACCAACTCGCCCTACTTCTTTACATCCCGCGTACAAGCTCTACGCCACGAGGAACAAGTATCGATTTTCCGTTCCACGTTGCTCCCGATGCGACACGAGGCTTAGGCCGTAACCTCACACCTAACCTCGTACTGGCGTGCGGGTGAGCCGGCGAGGATCTGATTTGCTCGGCGCGCACACCAGTCCGAGCCCCCGGCGACGGCCACTTCAAAACTCATAACCGTCTTCTTTGCTGAACAGCGCGAAGATTTACCGGAGTAGTTGGCCTCCGAAACCGTGGCGGCCACTGGTGTTTCCTTCAGGCCCACGCTTTCCGGCGAGGGTACAGAAAACTGCCTCTGGGCGGTTGCAGTGCGAATCACCATGCGCACCCAGGTTCAGGTTTGGAAGCTCTTCAGGTTCCGGTGCCAAAGAAGCTAAATGAGGAAACGCGTGGTCTTTTGTCAGTGCCATGCGGGGTTTTTAGGGGCACGGCCATTGTGATTCGTGGAGCCCGTATTCCTAGGATCCTCGTGGGCCACGACCGATTCGCGATAGACTGAGAAGTGAGAGCGAACCACGGCGATGCGCGACGCAAACAGCGCGACAAAATCGAAGCGGAAAACCGGCGACACCTTTAGGTCCCTCGGGGCGGGAGCATTGACTGCTAGGGGTGGAGACGAGGGGCTTCACATCCTAATTGACGCCGATGGCAAGCACGTCACAAGCTAGAGATCGGGAAGGCGGCCTGAAGCTCGTTGCATCGAAAGCTATGCGTGGTGGACGGAAAATGCCACAGCGACAATCCACGGTTGTTACAAAGCAAGCCGTGAGGCCGGCGATCGGAATCTTATTGCTCGCACTCGTCCCCGCGGGCGACTGGCTCCTGCCCCGCCTAGCAGCGCAAACCTCACCAGCGCCAGCACTCTCAGAAACAGTACCGGTCGGAAGCGAAGCCGTCTCACAAATCGTCACCCGTGTGCAGCAACGTTACGATGCGACGGTAGACTTAAGTGGTGACGTGGTGCAAGAAACAACGCTGGTCAAACTCAACAAGCGGGTCACCGCAAAAGGAACCTTTGCCTTCAGGAAACCGGGCAAAATGCGCTGGGAACTTGCCAACGGCATGCGGGAAACCATCGTTAGTGACGGCAAGACCCTCTGGATTTATCGTCCGGACGATCAACAGGTGATTCGCATGCCGTTCGAACAGGCATTCCGTTCCAGCACGCCCGTATCTTTTCTCACCGGCGTGGGGCGACTCGCGGAGGACTTCCGCGCCGCGATCGAGCCGTCCGATTCGCCACACCTGCGGCTGCGGCTCGAACCCAAACACCGCAACGCGGACGTAGGCGTCCTTTGGCTCGAGGTCGACAAAACCACGTACGACATCGTTAGCGCCGAGGTGAAAGACCCGCTTGGGAATACGAGCAAGCTGACATTGGCCAATGTTCGCCGGAACTCTGGGCTTGCTGACGATTTCTTTCGGTTCCAGGTTCCCGAGGGCACTGATGTGCTAGACGCTCCCAGGGAGTGATGGCGGGAGGCACCCATGCCGTCGTTCGACGTGGTTTCTCGGGTCGATGTGCAAGAAGTGGAGAACGCAATCAATCAGACTCGCAAAGAAGTAGGTCAGCGGTACGACTTTAAAGACTCGCCAACGGAAATCCTTTGGGACAGGAAAACGATTACCATCGTATCCGCCAACGATTTCAAGGTGAAAGCGGTCGTAGACGTCCTTCAGTCGAAGCTGGCGCGACGCGGGGTGTCGTTAAAGGCTCTGAAGTACGGTCCCATCGAGGCAGCATCTGGGGGCCGAGCCCGGCAAGCGATTGAACTGCAGCAAGGGATCGATCCAGAGCAAGCGCGAAAAATTGTCAAGCTACTCAAAGACAGCAAGCTCAAGATCCAAGCGCAAATTCAAGACGATCAGGTGCGTGTGAGCGGGAAGAAGAAGGACGACCTGCAGGCAGCCATTCGGATCCTTCGCGAGCACGAGTTCAGCATTCCCCTTCAGTTCGTCAATTTCCGCGACTAACCGGCGCCGGTTTGGGCCCGCTAGAACGGGCCCGCGCTTGTGTGGACCAATCGCTCTCGCGCGCCCAACCGGATTGTCGTGATTCCGAATGGCGGAGCCTTAACAGTCTCAACGACACCAGCCTACCCATCCGGCCCGTCTTACCCGCGCAGAACCAGAAACAAGCAAGGTCTTGCCGAAGAGGCCTCCTTCCACTACCGCCCGCCGCCGAACCGTAATTCTGTCGGCCCCGATCAGTGTTGCGGGCAGGTATGCTGACCCGCCGAGATTCGTGCGGCCGTTGACCAACAGCACCACTTGATTCGGCTCCAAGCCCGTGAGGAGCAACTTAGCACGGCGGCCAAGGCGTACGTGGTTTTGCACCCGAATCACAACGTCTTCGGTCGCTGGACCGCCGACAAGCTCGAGAGCGCCGCTAGAGCCGATCTTCAGATCCTCGAAATCGACCACGACGGTACCTCCACCCAGCTCGCCCGTCGGTGGTAAGCGCAACGTCTTCCGAAGCTTGATTTTTGTTGCCCCGAAGGAAAGCCCGGGACTGCTCGGTAGGCCCAACAGCATCTGGCGCGCCTGGATCGTCTTTGCCCTCGCTTCGGCACAGTCCATAACTGGGGGAGTCGACCCAGTCGTGTCTGCACCCAAGAACTCACCGATCGAGGCATTTTGCGCACCAACCACTTCACCGCCTAACGTCACAACAGTTCCCATCACCTGGGTGAGTTTCCCGAAGTAAAGCGCATTGCCACTCGACGTTAAGGCTACCACGTCCCCAAGGACACGGGCTCGCCCGCCCAACCGAACGATGTCAGAACAAACATGGCCACCAATCAGTGCGCGCCGCATGAATGCCGTCGTGAAACTGCCAACTGGATCTGTCTCAGCCCATCGCAAAATCGCGTACTGACCAGTCGAAGGCTCGCCTCTGCACACCCCCAAGGCATCACACTGATCGCCCTCGGTGCAATCCACCCCGTCCTCGCAAGTTGACCCGGGTGGATCCAGCTCACAGGTGGCGCTGCAGCAGTCGCCGTCGAGGTTATTTCCATCGTCGCACGCTTCTCCCGGGTCCAAGTCTCCATTCCCGCACAGGTTTAGCGTCGGGGTTGGGGTTGGCGTCTGCCTTTGGGTCAAGGTCCGGGTAGCCGTGAAGGAGGCGGTGGCGATGAACGATGGGGTAGCCGTGAGCGATGGGGTAGCCGTGAACGAGGAGGTAGAGGAGGTGAAAGTGGGGGTGGCACTGGGAATCGGCACTGGTTCCGTTCCTTGCGGGGTCGGGGTCCGCGTGGGGGTGACACTGGGAATCGGCACCGGTTCGGTTGGTGTCGGAGTAGAGATATCGAAACCGCAACTTCTTGGCCGCTGCGCCGGATGGAACACTGCGTTCATGTACATACGGCGGCCATTAGTTTCCTCGGCCGACGAGCCTGGATAATCGTGACCGGCTAGGTAGAACACCAAGGATCCCACCCCCGTGCCCAGTTTCGAGACGCTCGCCTTGTAACGCCCAACGCCGGCTCCGGAGTATTCTACGTGCGCATGACCACCATTTACAAAGCTCGACCCGCTTGCCAACGCATAGCGCGGAATGGCGCCACCGCGATCTGCCAAAGCACCGACAAACTGGCTAAATGGTAAGTCCGGTGCGACGTAACTAAAAGGCGTTTTAGGGTTGCCGGGCTTGACCACTCCGGCCGATGTTTGGAAGCGCCCGTAAGTCGGGTGATTCTCGTAAGTTTCGACGGCCTTGCACTGGGCCAAAAAATTGCCTCCTGAGAGGACAAAGTCTCGAACCGCGGCCACCACCGCTCCCCAATTCGGATCGTTGCCCCCGTCGTAATGGGGCGCGGTCACAATCGTCGCGCACGAATTGGCATTCAGTTGTGCGCTCGTTGTTGGTCGCTCGAGCACGGCGTAGTCTTCTCCAGAAACAAAGCCGGATGCAGCTAGAACCGCCGTGTGGATCTCAGCGTTTTGCCCGTCATTGGCAACAAAGACAAAAGCACGTTGGTTCAGGGTGTAACGAACGTCTACTTCGACCTGTTCGACCAGGCGGTAGACAGCAACGTTGCTCCCGTAACTGGACGCAATCGCAAGGGCCGCCGACGCAAAGCTCGCTTCGACGACAAATGGTCCCCCTCGAAAGTCGAGAAGCGCAGCCGTTTGCTGTGTCGGTAGCACACGTTCAGCGCGTGCCGAGAAGTCGATGCCATCTTTGGGCTTTCCTGCGCGAATGGCCCACTTGACCGGAATCTGGGCCTTCAAGAGACGTTGCACCAGCCCGTATGCCTTGAGATTGAATTCCTCACCAATGCTTTGCTTATCGCTATCCATCGGGATGACCAGCGAGTTTGCCGGGATTGTCTCGATATTCGGCGTGGCTGGAGGCAGGTCCAAAGCAGCCACTCGCCCGAGAAGCACAGTGACAGAAAACAGTGCTACAAAAACCTCCCCCGCGATGCGGCACCACCAGGTCCGCTCCGGTTTGACCACATGACCCAAGCGCAAAGAATCGCAAGTTGCCTGCATCCTCGGCCTTACGCTGGCGAGATCCTCTTGCTTAATTCCCCCCCGCAGTGTTTCTGACCGCCGGCATCCCAACTGAGGTTGCGGCTTGTAGGTACCGTCTGCTGACTTAAACTGGTCGAAAGCGGCCGCACTAGGCCGCCGCTTAATGAGCGAGAAACCGCGACACATGAATGTACTCGACATACTCCACCTTTCTACTTACCGAAGCCCAACCCCACACCCCCGCACAATATGACGATACCTTATACTTTACATGGGATCGTCCAGTCAACAGAAAATTCACCGCAAAGACCCAAGCATTTGAAAACCCTGGTCAAAATCACGCCCTCGGCAAACGAACCAGGGACGCATCACGGCAAAACAGCGACGTGTCTCCAGGCACCGGTGGCCTGGAAGGAACTCACGTGGGGCCACCCATAGGTGCGGGTGCAGAGCACCAAACAGGCTTTCTATCGCCAGAGACTTCGGGGTCCCGGATCGAGATTTAGCTATAGATGGCAACGTAATTGCGTCGGGAGGCTCGGCTGACCACCTGTTGGCCAGCGCAGCTCGTTGTGAGCAGGGTCGCAGGAAGACCGGCTAGACAAGCGGCCTTTACGCCCACGCGTGATGAACGAAATAGCGGGCGCGCGATCCACTGACCGAAAATCTCATCTGTTTACGTCGCCCGCCATCTTGGCCAGCGCCAGTCTCCCGATGCAATAGAAGATGAGCTCCCTCGAACCGCTCGGAGCTTTTCAAGCTGCCACCGGCCCCTTTTGGTGACCAGCGGTGGCTATCGCACCGAGCCGGCAAGCGCGCCGTCGTGCCTTTCCACCCCGCGCACGACCGAGCACTATATTCACGCACGTCGCGCTCAGCATGCGACGCTGCCCGGCCCGTCGCACATACGACCTGCACGAGAGCACGGCATCGATCACGTCCCAGGCTAGGCTAGAGTCGCACGATCTCGTCGGCTCTCAAGCCACCTCAGCGACCGGCGAACTAGAACCCTGTCCTTGCCGCGGCCACGAGGAAAAGATGCTCCACCGGTTACGGAACTGGGCGTACCGCCCACGATAGGGCTTACTAGCCCCATGCAGGCTAAAGGTGGGGCCTGACACAGCCTCGGCGGGGATGATAAACACCTCGTCTTCGGCGCGACGCTGCTTCGCTATGCACACGAAGACGTCGCAGTAACGACGATCCCAGCGCCCATGACGATGGAAGTTGAAGTTACAACTTTTGTAATCATAGGCGTAACGCCGGCCGTTCACCGTAACTGTGTGTGCATATCGCCCCGGGAAGGCTACGCGTAACGCCACCCGAATATGCCCATCCACCAACAAGTCGTACTTCCCGTTGCGGGGTACTTCCTGCACATCGAAACCCATCCGGCGGAGCTTGGCCGCGACGGCTGCTCTTTCTACCTGGTGCTTGAGTTGTCGGTTCATGCGGCGCAGCCTGCTGATGGAGAGAACCGGCTTTGCGGCCTCCCACTACCCGACCTCCGGATTCCACCGCCCCACCGCCCGGGATCAGTGGCTGTGGTACGACGTATAGCGTCAGTTTATGCACCACGCAACATCTTTTCTCGCGGCACGCAGCCAGTACTAGGCGCGTGGTCATTCGATCCGGTACATCACGAATTTCCCTGGCGTGATGATCGGAACAACTCCCATACCGGCCACCAGGGTCAACGCGTGGATGTCGCCTTCCATCCGGTCTTTCTCCATTTTCTTCACGTAAAACGACACTGCCGACAAGCTGGTCGAAGACTCGGTGCGCTCGAGAAATTCGATAGCTAACTTGGCGCCCGCGGCTGCAGGAGGTGGCGGTGGCTGCGAAGGAATCTCCTCCTTGCTTCGCAGATGCACGACCTGGAAAGTCGCGCTCTCTGGATAGGCCGGAAGGGTAACAAGCTGCTCCCGATCGGCCCTGAGCTTCTTTAACTGCCGTTCCGTCGGCCAAAACGGAGTGGACTCCGCCTGCGCGGCGATAAGCGGCGCCAGACTTTCTATATGCTTCGGTTTTTCTAACCGCTGGAAGGTCCAACGGTTCTCCACGTGCTGGATTCGGTAGAACTGAAAGTTGTTACGCACCTTGTTCGGAGCGACTTGCGCCTGCGTAACCATCAACCACAGGCCGGCGAGGTCCTCAGGAATTGCCCCAAAGGCTTGGGTGACCGACTCCGGGCTCGGGGTTCTAACGGGGGTTGCGACAGCGGTGCTACCCGGACTCCGATCAATCTCCGGCGTTGCGGTTTGCTGCTGCCCCAGCCCCGAAGCCAACGGCAAGATCAGCGCAAAAATGAGCCCACAACAAGGCCAAATCGCACGTAGCTCTCCGCTTGATGCCATCTCTTCTCCCGCTATCTCGCTCGTCTTGTCAGGCACGACCCACTACTACCTACCTGCTTTTCCCAAAACTTTTCCAATTGAATACACCAAACCACGGCCACCCAAGTAGCTTCAGAAAGCCAGCCCCACCACAGAGCGAAGGAACGAACAGGGCACCCGACCTGGGCGGGCCACCCACCGAAACCTGCAACCGCTCCTGCGGAGCTCTTGCGCGCCCGGTGCCTCGATCCCCCACACTCAGCCGCTAATGGCCTCGCCGTATCGTACGACCTTCGCCATGTACCGGAGCACTACGCCGCCGTTCCGGAGCTGGTGAGAAGGAATCATAACCTCCTGTTGACACACCAAGGTCGCCGCGTGGCTGCACTGCCTCAGCGCGGTTCAACGATGAAGGGCGACGGGGAGGCAAATTGCTGAAATCTCTTCCCCCAAAGGGATCCCGCACAGCGGGAACGAATCGGGTTGACGGATGAGGTCGGCCGCCAGTCTCTGGCCCCCAACCTTCTCGGGCCCGGCCAATCCGGCGTTCAGGCATTGGCGCTGGAACCGTTTGGTCATTTGGGCTTGCGGGAGGCCAATCACTTGGAAGGCGCCGTACCGGCCGAGCTGCCTCGCGCTCACCGCCGGACACACCCCGTGGGAACGCGAAGCGGTCGCGGACGAACGGCCGTGGATTCACCCGATTGGCTTCGAACCCTCGGGGTTCGTCCATCGCTGCCGGAACGCCACCCTGCTTGATCTCTGGAGCAAATGGGCCCCACCGGTCGTGCGCAGGCGGCACTGGCAGTTCCGGCCTAAGCGGACGTCCCGCCACGGTGCCGCCCGACGAGGGCCGAGGGCGGCGCGGCTGCCGCCGACCGTCGGTTTTTTGCTCGCCACCGGTACCCGCAGATTCCACCTCCGCAGTGGATCCTGGCGGAGCTGCCCACCTTGGCGCGAGCCGCCGGTCAGAAACCGTGCGCCCGTCTGGAAGTGTCCGCAACTTCGCCTCGGCCGGACCACCCGTGCTCGGGCGGCGGGGTATGTCGCGGCCCGGTAGCGCGAGGCGCTCAATTTCCACGCGCTCCGTCCGGGCCGTCGTCACGGGGAACAAACCAAAGCGGTCCGACCTCACACCTAGAAGCCCGCGGCGTTCGCGTGCGTGCTCGAAATCGTCTGCATGAAGCACACCACCCCCCTGGAAGCGGCCGCCAACCAGTGGGCGGCGTGGACCATGCCACCCGCCCCACCACGGCCTACCAACAAACCAAGCCGGTCCCCACCAAGGAACACATGGCTCACCCCACCCGAGTGGGACCCAAGCAAGGGTTGGGGGGCCGGCAGCTACACTCACGGATAGTCCCTTGCCCACGAAGAACACAACCAGCGCGGGAGCATACACGAGCCTAGGGGTTGGTGGCCCCAGCGCCCAACCCCACCAACCGTCGACCCAAACCCAGCGGCCGTAATGAAACGGGACCCAACCCCAAGGTGCGAAGTCCACCCAAGTCCAGCCATACACTGGGTCCCAAATCCATCGCCCTGTGCTGTACGGCACCCACACTCGGGGCACGCGCGGGAACCAAACGAGTCCGTACGCCGGCACACTCCGCCACTCCCCATAGGCATCGAGCTCCTCTATGCCCGCAAGATCGACCGAGGAAAGCCGTCCCCGTGCCCGCAGCAACTGGGCAGACCGCCGAAAATTCCACTGGTCCCACTCGTCCGAAGGAGGCGCCAAAGTAGCAACTGGCAACCCACCCGGCACGGAACGTTCGAGCCGGAGCTCCAAATCCGTGGCGAGTTCCCGCTCCGCAGGGCCCCGCGATATCCACGCTCGTGCCCCTCGACGGGTAACGACACGGACCTGCTGCTCTCCGAGTTCGATGCGGTAATACCCCTCCCTCAAGGGCCTTAGCTCGACGTCCCCTGCAGCAATTTGGATGCGGTCGTCGCCCAGAGGTGCTTGCACGTCGAGCGCTACCACGCCCTTGCTCAGAGCGAAGCGATACTGAGAGTTTGCTTGCTCGGCAAGCTGAAGCTCGCTTTGCGATCCAAGGCGCAAGTAAAGGCCGCGGCGCAACTGCAACTCCGCGCGGCTGCGCTCCCCCGTTGCCAACACATCGCCCTCTGCAAGCGGAAGATTTACCGGGGCTTTCTGCCAGTCCCCAATCGAGGCTCTCCAAAACGACACATCTCCCTCCAGCAGAGCCAGTCGCGGCGGCGTGTGACTCGGTACCTCGTCCGATGCAACAGCACCAACGGTTGTCGCCGGCACGAGCGCAGCGGTGAGTAGCCACGCTCCTAAGGCGGTAGTTCGGCGGTTCATGGCCGCAGTTTAGCAGCCACGACAAGAGCGGCGTTAGGTTCCAGAAGAATCCGGCATCCTCGCCAGCAAGGGCGCTTTCGCCTAGGAAACCCGCACAGTAACGAGTCAGTCGTTATCCACGTGGGAAGGAGGATGGCTTATGGAATACGTTCGACTCGGCCGAACCGGTCTGCGTGTTAGCCGGCTTTGTCTCGGCACGATGAACTTTGGTCCGGTGACACCAGAGCAAGAAAGCTTCGCAATCATGGACCGAGCGTTGGATCTAGGCATTCAGTTCTTCGACACGGCCAACGTCTACGGGTGGAAAACTGGCGAGGGTGTAACGGAGCAAATCATCGGGCGCTGGTTCTCCCAGCGCAAGGGGAGCCGCCGGCAGGTCGTGCTGGCCACGAAAGTGTTTGGCCGCATGGGGACAGGGCCAAACGATCGTGGACTCTCCGCACGCCATATCGTTCAAGCTTGTGAAGACAGCTTACGCCGCCTGCAAACAGACTACATCGACTTGTATCAAATGCACCACGTCGATCGTGACACTCCCTGGGAGGAAATTTGGCAGGCAATGGAGCTGCTGATCCGCCAAGGCAAGGTGCTTTACGTCGGCAGCAGCAACTTTGCTGCTTGGCACATCGTGCAAGCGAACGCTTTGGCAAAGGAGCGCAACCTCCTCGGTATCGTCAGCGAACAAAGCCTCTACAATCTCGCAGAGCGAACAGTCGAACTGGAAGTGCTACCGGCATGCCAGGCACTCGGAATTGCTGTGATTCCCTGGAGTCCCCTTGCAGGCGGTTTGCTCGCCGGCACCCACGACTCACAAGGACTCGCGCGCCGAGCGAGCGACCGCATCCGCGAGGCGGCGCAAAAGCATCAGGCCGCGTTGGCGCGTTACGAGGCGTTTTGCAATGCGATTGGGGTGACGCCAGCAAAAGTTGCTTTGGCTTGGCTCTTACACCGTCCGGGCGTCACTGCACCCATCATTGGCCCCCGCACCATGGATCAACTCTTGGATGCTGTGGACGCTTTGAGGGTACAACTCGATGCTGCTCAACTCAGCCAACTCGACGAGATCTGGCCAGGGCCCGGAGGACCAGCACCTGAAGCCTATGCCTGGTGATGATTCTATGATGTTGCTTGACCAATAATTTTGTATAGTATACAGTCAAGCACAGATGGTCGGGCGCGAGCGAGGAATCGTGCAGCAAAGGAGGAGATGCTTATGAAACATGCAACGTCTTTACGCCTCAAGAAGGCGCTATCGGTTCTCTCGTTTCTCTTCTGGTTTACCCTGCCCGCTTGGGCAGCGGAAACCAAACCCGTCAATGTCAATACCGCCTCGATGGCCGAACTTATGTCCATTAAAGGAATTGG
>BEIG01000052.1 GCA_002898795.1 bacterium HR30
CGAAGTCCTTGTCAGGCGAGACGAGAAACACGCGTTCCGCACTGCCGCCAAAACGCGCAGCCGCGGTTGCGATGGCGTCGTCAGCCTCGAAATTCACCATGGGCCAAACCGCCAGTCCGAGGGCCGAAAGAGCATCTTCGGCGAGCGGAATTTGTTCGAGAAGGTCCGGGGGAACGCCGACGCTGGACTTGTATCCAGGGTAGAGCTCGTTGCGGAACGACTCGATTACATGGTCGAAAGCCGCCCCAAGCGCCTCCCCTCGTAATTTGGCCAACCAAGGCAGCAGGGAGGCCAGCATGACATACACAGCTCCCGCTTCTTTGACCCCACCGCGAGCTTTGCGCTTCGGTGCAGCATAGTAAGCGCGAAACAACTCGTACGTGGCGTCCAAGAGATAAAGCTTCATGGTCCAGACTTCACCCATCTTAAAGCAGATGGCGAGCCCCCGAAGATGGGCACCGATCGGGCATCGAGATAACCCCTTCCTGCGACCAGCCTAACGCACACAGAGAATCACCCTGCCCACAGCGGAAGCGTGCCCGCGGGCATAGGAATGCCCGCCACAATCCCGCCGGGGCAGCTATTTACTTTCCGGCCCGCTGTTTGGTCCCTCCCCCTAATCAAGCTGATTAACCTAAGCACTCAGACTGATTGGCTCCTCCAGATCGATCGCCGTCACGATTTGGAATTTCACGAGGCTACTGTTTGGCAAAGGTTTTGGTTTGCCGCCCCGTGGGAAGGAGGTTGCGATGGATCAGAGGGCATCGCCGAAGCCAACGGGGCGCAGAATCCCGCTGCCTGGCATTGGTTGGTGTAAGCTGCAACAGAGATTGGCCCGGCTTGCTGGGTTGTTGGCGGCTGTGGCCTTTGCTGGCTGCGCGAAGCAGTTGCGTGTAGCTGTGCCATCGGTCGAAGTCACTCCGGCCGCGCCGATACGGCCTGTCGCGGCCACCCTTTGGGTCGACCCGCAGATTACTCAGGCCGAGGCGAGCACACAATTCCAGTACGCGACGGTAGGGCTTATTCGGGTTTTTGTACCCTACGGGCCCGACTTAACCCAAACAATCCGACGGGCGGCACTTAGCTCTTTTGCCACGGTTCACGAGGGGGAAACGTGCAGCCAAGGGTCGCAGCTACTCATTCGGGTAGAATGGGCTGGGGCACCAACTGTTTTCGTCACATGGGACTCGGGCTTTCAGGAAGGGGCTCGGGGGCATGTGGAATTTCCCTTGAGACTAGCGGCCGTCGATTGTGGTGGGCGGCTTCTTGTGAGGAGAAACGTTGTCGGTACCTATGCCGGGCCGGGTGCTCCTGCGGGGGCGTGGAATGTACCAGGGGCTGACGACTTTGCTCCGATTGTAAGTGCCGCCTTGCGCGACACTGCCAATAAACTGGCAACAGCTTTTGCTTCGGTACCAATTCCGGACGCCCCCGTGGCGCGCAAGGCAACTGACGAAGGAGGTTGAACGATGCACAAGGGATATCGAGCTCTTACGGTGAGTTTTGCTGGTGGTGTGCTGGCCGGTTGCGCCACGCTGATTAACGGCCCAACGCAAAAAGTGCAGATTGTTTCTGACCCGCCCGGGGCTGTAGCGAAGGTAGCTGGGCGCGAGGTTACCACGCCGGCTACGCTGGAGCTGCGCCGCAACGCGTCTTATCGGGTAACTTTCGAAAAACAGGGCTATGAGCCGACCCAAAGAGAGATTGCCCGTAGGATCAACAATCACGTGTATTGGAACGTGCTGGTCGGGGGACTGCCGGGAATGTTGGTCGACCTGTCGAGTGGTGCTTGCTACGAGTTGGTGCCCTCTGTCGTGCAAGCCTCGCTTGTCCCGAAGGAGGAGAGTACGGCACTGAGTCCCCCTTGAAGACTAGCTGCTTCGTTTCCGCGACGCTCTGCCCCAGCCGTCCCGGACCTCGATCGTCGATAACGCCTGTTCTGGAAGTCTCGGCCGCTGCGGAGTTTTCTTGGCGTCGAGCCTGAACTCGAGGAAACGCTATCGGCTGCGGCGTTGGGTTTGTGGCCTTTTGTGAAGCGGCGGGAGAAGCTTCGCTCTGCGAACTTGGTACGATCTACTGTGATGCCAGTTTTTGGGTCTTCCGGTCGCTAAGTGATGGAAGTACCGCGAGCGCTCAAGAGGTTGGTGGAACAGGGCGGAGGCACTGGCGGCCGCCCAAAAGGGCACATGAACGGGGCGTTCCGGCTGCTCGCGTGGCTTTGAGTGCTCAGGGCGAGAGGCGCGGGGGCGCAGCGGCGAGCCGCCATGGAACCTTTCAGCGATTCTCTGCCGAGCGCTGAGTGTGACAGGGTTCGAGAGCTTTTTTGCCGCGGCGTATAGCCCCATTGCACGGTTCGCGCCGCCGGCTCGCAGGCGCAGTGTCGGCTCAGCAGCAGGGAGCCAAATTCGAAGCCACTTACCCCGCCGTAGTGAGCGTGCTCGAGGGCCAACCTTGTTGTGCAGCAATTTGAGCGGCGATGTATTCCCCGATGGCAAGAGATGCGGTTGCCGCCGGAGATGGCGCATTGAGAACGTGTACGATCCGTGGGCGGAGGAGGAGAAGAAAATCGTCCACTAAGGAGCCATCTTTGGCCACAGCTTGGGCCCTCACGCCGGAGCCTCCGGGTAGCAGGTCCTCGGGTTGAATCTCTGGAACGAGCTTCTGCAGGGCTCGACAAAACGCTCGCTTGCTGAGAGAGCGATAGAGTTCGCCCAAGGCGGTCCTCCAGTGGCGAATCAAGAGGCGGCGAAAACCCGAAAACCGAAGTGCTTCGGCAAGTTCCCCGATGTGCACCTGCGTCAGGCGGTAGCCCTCGCGAGCGAAAGCCAGTACCGCGTTGGGCCCAGCCTCGTATTCTCCGGAGATGCGCTTGGTGAAATGTACACCGAGAAATGGAAATCGTGGATCGGGCACGGGGTAAATCAAAGTGCGGACGAGGTTTTGACCTGGCCGCAGTTGGTAATACTCTCCGCGGAAAGGAACGATCTGCACCGGGGGTTGCTCGCCCAGAAGGCGTGCCACGCGATCTGCGTAAAGACCTGCGCACGTGACCACCAGCTTCGCGCGACTCGTGCCTCGGGTGGTTTCAAGAACAACTTCTCCCCCTTCTTCCTTTCCCCCAATCAGTCCTGCACCAAGCTGCAATTCGACACCAGCGGCTCGTAGGTCGTTTGCCAGGGCAGCGGCCACGGCCGCAAAATTGACAATGGCCGTCCCAGGCGAGTGAATTGCTTGTATGCCGGAGGCGTGCGGTTCGATCTCGCGGAGTTCTTCGGAAGTAATCAGCCGAAGCCCCGGTACCCCGTTTTCGTTGCCCCGCTGAAGCAAGAGGTGGAGCCGGGGCACTTCGCTTTCGTGCGTCGCAACAATGACCTTTCCGCATTCGTCCACCGGGATCCCGTGCTCCGCACAAAACGCTTTCATTTGCCGCACCCCCTGCACGCACAAACGTGCTTTCAGCGAGCCCGGCTTGTAATAAATCCCAGCGTGAATCACTCCGCTGTTGTGCCCGGTTTGGTGGGCGGCAACAGTGCTCTCTTTGTCGAAGACACCGATGCGGTCGTGCGGCCGCAGTTTCTGCAGCGCCCGAGCTACCGCCAAGCCTACGATTCCAGCACCGATGACGGCGATATCGTACCGACCGAAACCCACTGAGGCACCCATTCGCGCGCTTCTAGAACCGGAACGGGTGGCGAGCAACGTGGAAGGCCTAGCTCAGTCCCCGTAACCCAGCGCGCGCAATTGCTCGCGGGTAGCGGCGTCTGGCGTGATTCGTGCCGCCGGTGGCGCTGCGCTCGCCAGACTTTTGCGGAACTCGGTCCACGCAGCTTCTAGCTCTTTGAAGCCCTGGCTGGGTAACTCGACCCGGCCGAGCTCCCGCGGATCGGCCATCAGATCGTAATGTTGGAGCGTGCCGTCGCTGGCCACAAGCAACTTCAGGCTATTTCGGATCACCGCCGCCCGGTGCGGCGGTGGGGTTGCGGCTTGTGGTTTTAAAGGAAAAAGTTCGGCAATGACGGTCCGCGATGGGTCCTCGCATTTCTTTCGCCTGAGCCAGCGCTGGAATCGGGTGGCCCACGAGCTTGTCGGGGCGCAGGCGGCGAGCGAACGCCCTCCGTGCAGCGCCTTGTCGCCCTTGAGCTGCACGCCAGCGAGCTCGAGAGAAGTGGGAAAGAGGTCCATCAGCGATACGACGTCGTGGATGTCGATCCGTTTTCGCTGACCGGGAAACCACACGAGCAGCGGAACCCGAATGACTTCTTCGTATAAGGTCCGGCCGTGCCCAAGGTGGTTATGATCGAAGAGTTCCTCTCCGTGATCGGCAGTAAGAACAATCAGGGCGTTGCGCGTAAGTTCGTGGCGCTCCAGTACCGTAAAGAGCTCTTCGAGTGCACGATCGGTTGCCAGAACTTCTCCTGCGTACAGGGCACGCACTGCGCTCTGAAGGTCGGGCGCCACCTCACCTTCCAAGCGCAACGGGCCAAAGTACAACTCCCCAATAAGTCGGCGAAGTTCGCTCGGGTCGCCGAACCGTGGCAAGACCTGTGAGAGAAACTCATCGGCCGGCCCATACGGCCAGTGAGGATCCATGAGATGAACGTAGACAAACACGGGTGTGCCACGAATCTCGCGTCGCTTGCCCAGCCACTCGTCTAGGGCTTTGACCACGCTGGCAGCCCGAGCTTTCCCCTTACGGCCGGGACCCAGGAGAGTGTTTCCATCGATAAACTCTGCAAAGCCACGAGCGAAGCTCGATCCTTTCGAAAGAAAAGCGTTGGCCGAGAAAGCCACCGTACTGTAGCCCGCTTCGGAGAAAAGGCGCGGAGCGAGGATTTGTTCGGCGCGAAGGGTCGAGCCAAACATGGTAGCTCCATGAAAAGACGGGTAAGCACCGGTGAACAGCGAGGCCACTGAAGGGACGGTCCACGATGAGGCCGCATACGCGCGCCAGAACACACAGGCATTTTGCGCCCGCTGCGCAAGGTTGGGCATGAGCGCAACACCTGGGCGGTAGACGTCGACGTGGTCCCACCGCCAGGAGTCGACCACAATCCACACAACGTGCGGGCGGCTAGCGGCCCGAGCTTGCGGGGAAATGACGCCGGCCATTGCCAGCAGCATCGCAGCAGTACGCAGGACGAGCGAAAGCACGGAGGAAACCCTTGCCGGGATCCTGGGCTTTGGCAACGTGCAACCGCGGTCTTGTGGGGAGGTACAGCAAAGCGGTAAGTTGCCTCGAGGCGAAAGGAGGAAGCAGCGATGCTCGCGACCCATCATCTCCGTTCACTCGGACAAAGTGTGTGGCTGGACCAAATCACACGTACCCTGGTCCGTAAAGGGACATTGCGCAAGTACATGGAACAGTACGGGGTCACTGGCCTTACCTCCAATCCAACGATTTTCGATAACGCGATCAAGAACTCTCACGACTACGATGCTTCCATCGCCGAAGGGGTGCGGCAGGGTCTGAGTGGAGAGCGCTTGTTTCTTTCCTTGGCCATCGAGGACTTGCGTGACGCGGCCGACTTGTTTCGGCCGACATTCGAAGCAACCAACGGCGCGGACGGCTGGGTTTCCCTGGAAGTCTCTCCGGAGCTTGCTTACGACACCGAAGCGACGATCCAGGCGGCAGAGGCGCTTTGGCACGAGGCTGCACGGCCGAACTTGTTCATCAAGATCCCAGGAACGCCACCGGGATTACCCGCCATCGAGGAGAGTATCTTTCGGGGCGTCCCTGTGAATGTGACCTTG
The DNA here is from genome assembly GCA_002898795.1 of bacterium HR30. Lineage (GTDB taxonomy): Bacteria > Desulfobacterota > Binatia > HRBIN30 > HRBIN30 > HRBIN30. Next base: position 5,752 of record BEIG01000052.1, read on the forward strand.
CTGTTTTCTCGAGAACATTACTTGGCGGCGGCAAATGCATATATGCGCGGGATCGAGCGGCGTATCGAGGCAGGGCTGGACCCTTGTGTAGGTTCGGTGGCGTCGTTGTTTGTCAGCCGGTGGGATAAAGCAGTTCTGGGCAAAGTGCCGGAACGGTTGCGCAACCGCCTTGGATACGCTGTGGCCTTGCAAACGTACCGCGCTTACAACGAACTCTTATCGAGCGATCGCTGGCAACGCTTGGCGGCAAAAGGTGCCCGCCCGCAGAAGTTGCTGTGGGCAAGCACGGGGACCAAGGATCCTGCCGCATCCGACGTATTGTACGTCGAGCTTCTTGCAGCTCCGCAGACGATCAATACCATGCCCGAGGAAACCTTGTTGGCATTTGTGGATCACGGCAAGGTGGGCGACCCGCTCCCAGCCGACGGTCACGGTGCCGAAGAACTACTATCCGAATTCGCCGCCGTTGGTATCGATGTGACTGCTCTTGCCGAGCGCTTGCAGAAAGAGGGGGCTCAGGCTTTTCAGCAGTCGTGGCGCGCTTTGCTGGATCGTTTGAGCGTTCGCCAAGCCGAGTTGCGCGCCGCAGTTTGAAAGATCGGAACACGGGAAGATCTTATGGCGACGCGCGTACCGCCGGACCTGCCGGCCTGGGCATTGCTTCGCGAGCATTACCGGGAGGTGTCCGCTCGGCATTTGCGTGAGTTGTTTTCCACCGATCCCCAAAGAGCGCGCGATCTGACCTTCGAAGCTGCCGGCTGGCGTGTAGATATCTCAAAACATCGAATTACCCGCGAGACGATTGGGCTTTTGATCCAACTGGCCGAGGAGAGCGGATTGGTTGCTCGGCGCGAAGCTATGTTTCGCGGTGAGCGCATTAACACGACAGAGTACCGACCTGTGTTGCACATTGCGCTGCGGCTTCCTCGATCGCGTTCGCTCATCGTGGGCGACCAGGACGTCGTTCCGCAGGTTCACCAGGTGCTCGATCGGATGGCGGACTTTGCAACGCGCGTGCGCTTAGGTGCGTGGAAGGGATTTACCGGCGAGCGCATTCGCAACGTCGTGAACATTGGTATCGGTGGCTCGGACTTAGGTCCAGCGATGGTCCACGAAGCCTTGCAATTTTACGCCGACCCGAATTTACGGGTTCGCTTCGTCTCTAACGTCGACGGCTCGGATTTGACCTTGGCACTTCGAGACCTCGACCCGGCTGCCACTTTGTTCGTGGTGTGTTCGAAAACCTTCACCACACTGGAAACGATGACCAACGCGCGAAGCGCGCGCGCCTGGCTGATTTCCAAATTGGGGAGCGAGCGCGCCATTGCGCGGCATTTCGTCGCTGTGTCCACGAACGAAGCGGCCGTGCGCGAGTTCGGAATTGCCCCGGAGAACATGTTCGTGTTCTGGGATTGGGTGGGGGGCCGCTACTCGGTGGATTCGGCCATTGGGCTGTCGGTGATGATCGCGATTGGCCCAGAGGCGTTCCGGGAGTTTCTTGCTGGCTTTCATGCCATGGACGAGCACTTTCGCAGCACTCCCTTGCACCGGAATGTGCCGGTTTTGTTGGGCCTTCTGGGCGTGTGGTACGTGAACTTTTTCGGCTGTCAAACGTGGGCGGTGGTTCCGTACGACCACTGCCTGCGGCGTCTGCCTGCGTACCTGCAGCAGCTAGTGATGGAGAGCAACGGCAAATCTGTCACCTTACAAGGCGAAGCCGTTTCTTACGCTACAGCCCCCGTGGTGTGGGGCGAGCCGGGCACCAATGGCCAGCACTCGTTTTTTCAGCTCTTGCATCAAGGTACCGTGCTGGTGCCGTGCGATTTTATTGGTTTTTGCGAACCGCAATCCGACTTGCTGCATCATCACGACCTGTTGATTGCCAACATGTTGGCCCAGGCCGAAGCCCTGGCTTTTGGGCGCAGCGCCGAGGAGGTTGCCGCGCGAGGTGTTGCGCCTGGGCTAGTTCCTCACCGCACCTTCCTGGGTAATCGACCCTCTACCATTTTGATGGCGCCAAAGCTCACCCCCCGCAGCCTTGGTGCTTTGATTGCGTTGTACGAGCACGCGGTGTTCACTCAAGGCGCAATCTGGAACATCAACTCGTTCGATCAGTGGGGAGTGGAGCTCGGAAAGGAACTTGCCGAGCGAATCGCGCCGGAACTTTGCACAGACCAAGACGTGCAGCACGACGCTTCCACAACCCAGTGGATCCTCTACTACCGCGAACGCCGTGCCCGAGAACGCCGCGGAGAGAAAATCCCCCCGCGAGCGCACTAGAGCGCTGCGGAATCGCAATTGCGGGTGCAAGGAGGCAACCATGGAGCTGGGAATGATTGGTCTCGGGCGAATGGGGGCCAACATGGTGCGGCGCTTGCTGCGCAAAGGACATCGGTGTGTCGTGTATAACCGCAGCCCAGGGCCAGTGGAAACCTTGGTTCAAGAAGGTGCAGTTGGAGCGTTCTCACTTCGAGAGCTCGTGCAGAAGCTGAGCCCGCCACGAGCTGTATGGATCATGCTGCCAGTTGACGCCGTCGACCCTACGATCGACGCCCTTTTGCCTGAGCTCGAGCGAGACGACGTCATCGTGGACGGTGGAAACAGTTACTTCGAACTCGACATCCAGCGTGCCCGGCGGCTTCGTTCTCGCGGAATCCATTACGTTGACTGCGGGGTGAGCGGGGGCGTGTGGGGGTTGGAACGAGGGTACTGTTTGATGATCGGTGGTGAAGAAGCAGTGGTACGAAGACTCGAACCAATTTTCGCCGCCTTGGCCCCTGGCGAGGCAGCCGCTCCGGCAAATCCCGAACGAAAGCACCCGAGCACGGCCGACTCCGGCTACTTGCACTGCGGACCCCACGGGGCGGGACATTTCGTCAAAATGGTGCACAATGGGATCGAGTATGGCCTGATGGCCGCGTACGCAGAAGGCTTCAACTTGCTGCGACAAGCACATGTCAGCCGCGGCGCAGCAGAAGGTGCGACTGCGATGGTCGAACCTGGGCACGAAGAGTATCGGTTTCAGTTCAACTTGGCCGACATCGCCGAGCTTTGGCGCCGTGGGAGTGTGATCGGCTCTTGGTTGTTGGACCTAGCAGCGATGAGTTTCGCCCGTGATCCGGACTTGAAGGAGTTCACAGGCGTGGTGGGCGATTCGGGGGAAGGCCGTTGGACCATCGAGACCGCAGTACGCCAAGGCGTGCCGGTGCCGGTTTTAGCTTCCGCACTGTTTGCGCGGTTTGCGTCGCGTGGTGCGGCGGACTTTTCGAACAGGATTCTTTCTGCACTCCGCTTTGGATTTGGCGCGCACAAGGAGCCGGTTCAGGGGGGCAAGCAGTGAGCATTGTCGTTCGCGGTGCGGTAGAGCCGTGCCCCGAATTCCATTTACCACCAGCCGATCCGTGCACAGTCATCATCTTCGGTGCGGTGGGGGATTTGGCGCGGCGCAAACTGATCCCCGCTTTGATGACGCTGGCGAACGAGGGTTGTCTGAGTCAGGGGTTCGACGTTGTAGGGGTCGCCCGGCGAAGCTTCGATGACGCGACATACCGCGAACAAATGCGACAGGCGGTGCCGAGCGTTTCTGCGGAGGAGTGGCAACGCTTTGCCTCTTCCCTCCATTTTGTCGCCGGCGACCTGAGTGACCCCAACACCTACGTTCGACTGGCTCAACGTCTCGAAGAGATCGAACGGCGGCGGCAACGGCCTCGGAACCGGCTGTACTATTGTTCGGTGCCCCCATCGCTGGCCATGCCCATCGTGAATCAATTGGGGGATCATGGCATGGCTCACGAGGAACGGGGCTGGAGCCGTATTGTGCTGGAGAAACCGTTTGGGCGCAGTTTGGCTGAGGCTCGGTCGCTCAACGCACAGGTGGCGCGTGTTTTCCGCGAAGAGCAGGTGTTTCGCATCGATCACTACCTCGGGAAGGATACGGTCCAAAACATCCTCGTGTTCCGTTTTGGAAACACGTTGTTCGAACCGGTTTGGAACCGCAATTACGTCGACTACGTTTCCATCACTGCCGCCGAGACCTCGGGCGTTGGCACGCGTGCGGGGTACTACGAAGAAGCGGGAGCGCTGCGCGACATGGTTGCCAACCACATGTTGCAACTCCTCGCGTTGGCGGCCATGGAGCCTCCCGTGGCCTTCGAGGCCAACGCAGTGCGCAACCAGAAGGTGCAGGTGCTGCAAGCAATTCCACCGTGGTCACCAGACGATGTCCGTCAACGTTCGGTCCGCGGGCAGTACATCCGTGGGCGTGTCCACGGTCAGGAGGTTCCCGGCTACCGGGAAGAGCCAAACGTAGCGCCGAACTCGCTGGTGGAAACCTATGCCGCGCTCGAGCTTCGTATCGAGAACTGGCGCTGGGCGGGGGTGCCTTTCTACTTGCGGACGGGAAAGCGGTTGGCGTCGGCGCTGACCGAAATTGCTGTGCACTTTAAGCGAACACCGCAGGCGTTATTTGCTCGCACGCCACGGGACTTTATCGAGCCGAATACGGTTGTACTCCGGCTTCAACCGCAAGAGGGAATTGCCATTGCTTTCGGGGCAAAGCGACCTGGGCCAGAAATGCGGACCGACACCGTGCTCATGGAGTTCGATTATCAGCGAGCCTTCGGGGTCAGGCTGCCAGATGCATATGTGGTTCTTGTTCTCGATGCCATGCGCGGCGATGCGACCCTGTTCACACGGGCTGATGAGGTCGAGGCGCAATGGCAAATTATTGATCCCATCGAGGCCGCGTGGCAGCAGGGGTTAGTGCCCCTGGTGTACTACCCAGCCGGGAGCGAGGGACCGCCCGAGGCCAACGCTCTGCTGGCTCGGCAGGGTCACCGCTGGCGTGCCTTGCATTCCGATGGAGGGCCAGAGGCTGGTGAAACGGATTAGGAGGCATGACTGCTGCGCGCGTTGTGGTGTCGGCCGATCATGAAGCCGCGAGCAGGGAGGCGGCAGAAGAGTTCGTCCGCCACGTCGGACCACCTTCCCGCCAGAAGGTGGTCCGAGTGGTGCTATCCGGAGGCAAGACTCCGACTCGCCTCTTTCAGTTGCTCACCGAGCCCTACTGGCGCGATCGAGTCGACTGGCGACGAGTCCGCTTCTTTTGGAGCGACGAGCGGCCAGTGCCGCCCACGCATCCAGAGTCGAACTTCCGCTTGGCGTGGGAACTCCTTCTTGGGCCCTTAGGTCTCGGAGACGAGCACGTTTGCCGCATGCGGGGCGAGGCGAACGATCTCGATGCCGCAGCGCGCGAGTACGAGGATGCGATTGCGCGGGAGTTCGGCATCGTGGCGGGTATTACCGTACCACAGTTCGACTTGGTCTTGTTGGGCTTAGGTGCCGATGGACACACGGCATCGCTTTTTCCCCACACTGCGGCGCTTGCGGAAACCAAACGTTGGGTCGTGGCGAACGTCATCCCGCAGCTCGGGGTTACGCGGCTTACCCTGACCTATCCCGTCCTGAACGCTGCTCGTTGTGTCGTGTTTTTAGCCACAGGCGAAGACAAGGCGGCTGCAGTGGCCCGCGTGTTCGATCCGTACACGCGTGTAGATGACGCTCCTGCACGCGGGGTGTGCCCTGTCAGCGGTGAGCTGGTTTGGTTTCTTGACCGAGCGGCAGCGAGCCAGCTCTCACGGTAGGCGCGATCGCTGCAGGGGATCGATTTCATCCCTACCGGGGGCGGGGTACATGCGGACGTCGCTTTTTCCCCTGGCGGCATGGCAAGGAGCGGGATTTTTCTGCAGCCCGTGTAGGCATCCGCATGCTCTGGTAGGGTGTTGTGCTGTGAAGGCGCCAAACGGTGGCGCGGAGCCTCTTGAGCGCGCTAGCACCGGGTCTCCGACCGTTGAGCCTAAGTCGGAAGGATGAACCTGTGACGCGAGGGCACCTTTTGATTAGACAATAAGGTGAGTTCCCATGTACCGTCTACCTACTCGCGAAGAGTTGCTCGAGAGTGTTCGGTTGCGCAAGCGACCCTGGGACATTGTGGTCATTGGAGGTGGGGCCACAGGGGTAGGGGTGGCTTTGGATGCCGCCGCTCGTGGATACGAGGTTGTGCTGTTCGAGCGCGCGGACTTCGGCCAGGGCACGTCGAGTCGTAGCACGAAGTTGGTTCACGGGGGCGTGCGCTATCTCGAGCGGGGCGACGTGCCCTTGGTCATGGAAGCTTTGCGCGAGCGCGGGTTGATGCGGCAAAACGCCCCTCACCTGGTGAACGACCTGGCCTTTGTCGTTCCCACATATGCCTGGTGGGAAGGACCGTTTTATGGAGCAGGTTTGAGGGTGTACAATTTGTTGGCGGGGCGGTACGGCTTTGGAAAGTCGCGCAACCTCTCGAAGGAGAAAACGCTGGAGTACCTCCCTACGATCCGTCGAGAGGGGCTACGCGGTGGAGTCCTGTACTACGACGGGCAGTTCGACGACACCCGTTTTCTTATCGCCCTGGTGCAAACCGCTCTAGAGCAGGGTGCTGTGGCCCTGAATTACTGCAGCGTCGTCGCTTTACGGTCCGGAGCCGACGGAGTCATTCGTGGCGTGGTGGCTCGCGATATGGAAACAGGCGAAGAATTTGACGTCAGCGCCAAAGTCGTGGTGAATGCTGCCGGCCCCTTTGTCGATCAGGTCCGGCGCCTAGCCGACCCGAGTTTACCCCCATTGGTTGCGCCGAGCCAAGGGATTCATCTCGTGTTCGACCGCTCGTTCTTACCCTCCGATGTGGCCATCATGGTGCCCCACACGAGCGATGGGCGAGTGATGTTTGCCATTCCCTGGTGCGGTCACACCTTGATTGGCACCACGGACACACCCATCCAAGAAGTAATTGCCGAACCGCGCCCGTTAGAGGCAGAAATCGATTTCATCTTGCGCACGGCTGCGTTGTACTTGCACAAGGCGCCGACTCGGGCGGACGTGCTTAGCATGTTTGCCGGAATTCGGCCGCTCGTGCGTTCCAGTAACGGGAAGTCGACGGCCGCTCTGTCGCGAGATCACACCATCCACGTCGACCAAAACGGCCTGCTGACGATCACTGGCGGGAAGTGGACGACTTATCGCAACATGGCAGAGGATTGTGTCAACCACGCCGCCATGCTGGCGGAGCTAGAGGAGAGGCCGTGTCGAACCCGCGTGCTCAACTTGCATGGCTTCCACCCCAACGCGGAGCGATTTGGTGAGTTGGCGGCGTACGGCTCCGATGCCATCGTTCTCCAACGATTCATGCATGCCGCTCCTGAACTTGGGGAGATTTTACACCCCTCTTTGCCTTATCGAGCCGTGCAAGTGGTCTGGGCAGTGCGGCACGAGTTTGCCCGCACGCTCGAGGACGTATTATCGCGCCGCCTGCGCGCCACTTTTCTGAACGCTCGTGCCGCCATCGCCATGGCGCAAGCAGTTGCGCGCTTGATGGCGAAGGAGCTTGGGCGCGACGAGGCGTGGGTACAACGACAGGTGGAAGAGTTCCGTTCCGTCGCTGCGAACTATTTGCCACGTTAGCGGTGCACTCGAACGCCTCGATTTTGTGCGATAGGAGGTAGAATGCGGTTGCCTCGGGCTAGCGGGGTGTTGTTGCACCCAACGAGTTTGCCTTCGAAGTTCGGAATCGGAGACTTGGGTCCGACTGCTCGCCAATGGATCGACCAGCTTGCAACTGCAGGCCAACAATGGTGGCAGGTCTTGCCACTTGGTCCTACCGGTTTTGGCGACTCGCCCTACCAATGCTTTTCCGCTTTCGCAGGGAATCCCTGGCTCATCTCGCCAGAGGACTTAATCGCGGAGGGGCTGCTCGAGCTGGCCGACCTCGAGCCGCTGCCAACGTTCCCTTCGGGACGCGTGGATTTCGGCCAGCTCATTCCGTGGAAACGGTCGTGGCTCCAGCGTAGCGCGGAGCGATTGCGCAAAGGCGTGTCCGCGACGTTAACGGCGCGTTACGAGGAGTTTCGCCAAAGGGCAGCAGGCTGGCTTGAGGATTACGCCTTGTTCTCTGCATTGAAGGATACCTTCGGGGGCAAGGTGTGGAGCGACTGGGATGCGGATCTTGTTCGCCGTGATCCGCAAGCCCTCCGCAAGTGGCGAGAGCGATTGGCCCTGGAAGTTGACACCTATGCGGCCTGGCAGTTTTTCTTTTTCCACCAGTGGAGTGCCTTGAGAGAATACGCGCATGCCCGCCAAGTGAAGATCTTTGGCGACGTGCCCATCTTCGTGGCTTACGACAGCGCCGACGTCTGGGTACACCCCGAAATGTTTTTCCTCGACGCTGCGGGCAAGCCAACCGTCGTTGCAGGCGTGCCGCCAGACTATTTCAGTGCCACGGGTCAGCTTTGGGGTAATCCCTTGTATCGGTGGCAGCGCATGGCAGAAGATGGCTACCGTTGGTGGATCGAGCGGGTGCGCTGGACACTCGATCTGGTGGATTTGGTACGCATCGATCACTTCATTGGGTTCGTGCGTTACTGGGAAATCCCTGCCGGCGCGCCAACAGCGGTAACCGGTCGGTACGTGCCAGGGCCAGGGGCCGATTTCTTGGCCGCTTTGGAAAAGGCTTTGGGCGGTCTTCCCCTTGTCGCCGAGGACCTTGGGGCAGTCACTCCCGAGGTGGATGCCCTTCGAGACCAGTTCCAGCTCCCGGGCATGAAAGTGCTGCAGTTTGCTTTTTCGTCCGATGCCACGAACCGCTTTTTGCCCCATAACTATACACGCAATTTCGTGGCCTACACGGGAACTCACGACAACGACACCACTGCGGGGTGGTTTCGCACAGCGTCGGCTGCCGAGCGCCGCTATGCACGAGAATACTTGGGCCGACGAGGGACCGACATCGCATGGGACTTGATTCGCCTCGGTATGGCTTCCGTTGCCGATACGTTCATCGTGCCCGCACAAGATTTGCTCTCCTTAGGCTCCGAGGCGCGCATGAATTACCCCGGCAAACCGCATGGCAACTGGCGATGGCAACTTCTGCCGGGGCAAATGACTCAAGCAGTGTGGGATCGATTGGCCAATTTGACCGAGGTGTACGGCCGCCGTGTAGGCAAATAGCTTCCTAGCAGGGTACAAGCACAAGTGAGAACGCCCGTACCGTAGCCCGTTTCCCGAGACCGGGAGAAGTTCCCGCCTCGACGTCAAGAGCTGGATGATTGCTGAGTACGACTACGCGAGTCGTGCCCTATTGCCTGCACCGTAGCGACCGAGCAGTTGCCCAGCACAGCAGTAAAGCCTCGGCGGATTGCTCAGAAAGTGACTCCCCCACGAGCCACTCGCCCCGCCACCTGCAGCCAACACCGACACCTGCGAAGCTTGATGAGCGGGCTTAGGTGTTCGTTTATGTGCCCCGAAGGAGCCCCCGGGAGCTGCATGGGTGCGAATGAGGGCACGTGTGCCGGACAAATTGTCTTAGTCGCGCCAGGGAGTATGCGGGGCAGGATGCCGATGTGAGCGAGAAAAGTGGTACGTGGCCCGGCCTGAGCCCTCCCGCGAGGGCCCTTGCAGCCGTCCAGGCTCCTACGGTCAGGGATTGCAAGTTCGGGAAAACCGAGAAAGCTTCGCATCTTTTTTTGAACTCAGCACGGGGCGCACGATTGTTGCAAGGCACCCTGCCATCCGGAGGGTTTTCTTTGTCTCGTTGTTTTGCGATGGTTTCGGTCGCGTGTCTTCGAGGAGGCAAGCTGTGGAGCAAGAAAGAAACAAAGCGTCGGTCCGCCGGCGGTTGCACCACGTATGCACCGCAACGGTTGGCGCTACCTTGGCGCTCGTTATGGCTGGTGGCCTGGTGACGAACACGGGTTCCGCCCTGGCCGTACCCGATTGGCCAACCACGTTCGGCTATAACATGTTCACGTATCCCCCGTCGCAATGGGTAGGAGGCGTGCTGTACGAACACACCCATCGTTTACTGGGCAGCTTGGTGGGGCTTCTAACGATCGCCCTATTGGCCGCTGCTTGGTTTTGGGAGGAGCGATCGTGGGTCCGGTGGCTCACGTTCGTTGCCTTAATCGCAGTGATCGCTCAGGGGGTATTGGGTGGCATGCGGGTCGTGTTGCTACGGCATGACCTAGCGATGGTGCATGGGAGTTTCGCGCAAGCATTCTTTGGGCTGCTTGTTGTGTTGTGGGTAGTGACGGCTCCAAGTTGGGATCGCCTGGGAGAGAGTTCGGCTACCTTACAGGGTTCGCGGTTGGCTGGCTCTCTTGCGCTGGTGCTACCGGCGGCAGTGTACACCCAGATCGTGTTAGGTGCTTTCCTCACGCATCGTGGGCAAGCGCTGTGGGAACACGTAGCTGGTGCTGCACTGGTGGCGGGCTTGGTCGTGGTTGCGCTCGCGTGGGTTATGCGTGCTTCACCCGAAACGGCTGCGCTGCGAACACCCGTCTTTGCGTTGGCAGGTTTGGTGGCCCTTCAGCTCAGCCTTGGTTTTTTGGCATACCTCTGGCACTTTACGAATTTACATTTGCGGTTGCCGTACCAGGTGGGGCTCATGGTACTGGCGGCCCACCGTATGACTGGCACGCTTGTTTGGGGGACTAGCTTGGTGTTTGCCCTGCGCCTAGCGCGTGCGCTTTTTCGGTCTGAGGGCGCGGGTTGGTCCGTGAAGGAGGCCAGCAAGGCATGGACCTGAGTCCTCCCCCGCGTACAGCGGAGATGGTTAGTATTCGACTCGCCCGCCGGCTGCTCGACTACGTCGAGCTCGGTAAGCCACGCTTGATGTTGTTGGTCTTGGTCACGACTGCGGTTGGCTTTTACTTGGGAGCAGAGCGATCGAGCGACCTTGCCCTTCTGTGGCCGACGATTTTGGGCACGGCGCTTGCCGCTACAGGGTCGTTAGCGCTGAATCAAGTGATGGAACGCGACACCGACGCACTGATGCTGCGCACATGCCAACGGCCTCTTCCGGATGGGCGGCTGACAGTGCGTGAGGCTGCGGCGTACGGAGCCCTATTGAGCGTTGCTGGAATTGCTTGGCTATGGTTCACCGTGGGTTGGTTGCCGGCCTTCATTACCGCTGTAACCATCGCGACGTACCTGTTCCTCTACACGCCTCTCAAGCGGCGTTCTCCGCTGTGCACGATCGTCGGGGCTGTGCCCGGTGCATTGCCCCCGGTCACTGGATGGGCGGCTGCATCGGGTACGATCGGGGTGGAAGCGGCTGTGTTGTTTACCATGCTGTTCTTGTGGCAGCTCCCGCACTCGCTGGCGATTGCGCAACTTTACCACGAGGAATACAGCGCTGCCGGTTTGAAAGTATTACCTTCAGTGCCTGAAGGTGCAGGCGTAACCGGGCGACAAACCCTCATCCACACCATTGCTCTTGTGTTCGTGGCTCTCTTGCCGGTACCACTGGGAATCGCCGGGGCGTTGTATTTGGTAACGGCGGTCGTTACCGGCGTTGGCTTTCTTGCCACGAGCGTGGCGTTTGCGCGGCAGCCCTCAGCAGCTCGCGCGCGGGCTTTGTTGTTCGCCTCCCTAATTTACCTTCCCCTGGTATTAGGTGTGATGGCGTTCGATCGGTGGCAGATGCTGCAGTGACCAGTGTTCACCGGAACTCCTTCGATCAGTTGTTCGGCAGGCTCAAGGCGAGTGGCGGCTTTGGTTTGCTCTGAAGTGTCGTGAAGTTTTCTGTTTCCCAGCGGGTTCTCGCCCTGACGTTTTTCTTGGTTTCCGTGCTCGTGCCGGTGGCTGCCGCTGTGTGGCGGATTGCTGAGTGGATGCGGCCGCCGTTGCCGGTTCTCGGTCGTTTACCCGAGTTTTCGCTCGTGAGCGAGGAAGGGCAATCCTTTGGCACCTCCGACCTGCGTGGCCGCCCGTGGGTGGCCAACTTTATCTTTACGCGTTGCCGGGGCGTGTGCCCTGCGCTTACGGAACACATGCGCGCTTTCGCCGCTCGCTGCGACGAGGCGAAGCAGGTCCGCCTGGTGTCGTTTAGCGTCGACCCGCGCCACGATACCCCAGAGGCACTGCGGCAGTACGCCCGCGAGCGAGGCGCGATCGATCCGCGATGGACATTCGTGACAGGGCAACGCGATGACCTTTACGCGCTGATTACGCAGGGTTTCCGCCTGGCCGTTCACGAGGAAGCTGGTCGAGCCGAAGAACCGATCGTTCACAGCGAGCGATTCGTGCTAGTCGACCGCCAGTTGAACATTCGCGGATACTACCACGGTCTCGACAGGGACGAGTTACGACGGCTCTGCACCGACCTTGGGAGAGTGGTTCGTGAATCCACGCAAGGTTGAGCAAGGCGAAAAGGCTCGCTGCGGTGACGGCGTGTTACGTGTAAAGCAAGGCGACATACTCGCGCAGCATGCGAGTGGCGCTGAACTGGCCTACCAATGTCCGCAGCGAAGCTTTCACCTTGGCTAACCAGCCACGCGGGATTCCCGCGGCGTCGCGCTCATAAAACAGCGGGATCACTTCGTTTCGCAACAATTCCGCGAGCGCTTGCGCGTCATGCTCGTCTTGCGTGTGTGGATCAGCCTCGGGCGAGCGGATGCCCCAGCCATTTGTGCCGGTGAACGCCTCGTCCCACCATCCGTCGAGGACGCTCAAGTTCAACCCGCCGTTCAAAGCCACCTTCATGCCACTCGTCCCGCTGGCCTCTAAGGGAGGACGGGGCAGATTGAGCCATAGATCGACCCCCCAGGTCAGGATTCGGGCAACGGCCAGGTCGTAATCCTCGAGGAACACCACGCGCTTGCTGATTTCCGGAGAATGCTTGAGTTGAAAGCGATTGCGAAGGTCCTCTTTGGCTTCGTGATCGGCTGGGTGCGCTTTCCCCGCTAGAACGAGCTGGAATGGAGTGGGGCTGCGGTCCAGCCCTTCGAGGATCCCGTTTTCCGTGAGCCGGGCGAGGAGGTATAGCCGTTTGTAAGCGGCCACGCGTCGGGCAAAACCGATGGTCAGCGTGTCGTGCGAAAACGTTTCCCAAGCAGCACGGACGTAGGTTGCTTCTTCGCCCCGACTCAAACGGTCGCGCACCGATTTCGCGCGTACGTAGTCGACGAGCAGTTGGCGCTGCACGTTGCGCACACGCCACAGCTCCTCATCGGGAATCGTCTCGATAGCGTCCAGGCAGTCGGGCTCGTGGAGGCGCATCAGCCAGTCAGGCCCCAAATACTTGCAGAACAAGTTCTGCATTTCGGGGCCCATCCAAGAAGGCACATGAACCCCATTGGTGACATGGCGGATAGGCACCTCCTCGACTGGTCGGTTGGGCCACAGTGGATGCCACAGGGCACGGGAGACGCCGCCATGTTTCCGCGACACTCCGATGGCCAGCTTCGTGGTGCGCAGCGCTAACGGGGTAATGTTCACCGCCTCGTGCGGGTTCCCCGGCGTTATGCGCCCGAAATCGAAGAACATGGAACGGGGAATTCCCAGTTGGTCTAAGTAACTCCCCAGCACCGCTGCCCACTCCTGTTCGTGGTAGCCTTCGTTTCCGGCCGGTACGGGCGTGTGCGTCGTAAAAACGGCCTCGCTTCGCACCTCCGCTAGAGCGGCATCGAGTGGCTTGCCTCGACTGAGCCGTTGCCGAAGGCGTTCGAAGGTTGCCAGAGCTGCATGTCCTTCGTTCAAGTGGATGACGCCGGGAGTGATTCCCATGGCGCTCAGTGCGCGGACACCGCCGACGCCCAGGATCGCGTACTGGGCCAAACGTAGCGCCCGGTCTGCGACATAAAGCCGCGCAGTGATCCAGCGGTCGATTGGTTCGTTAGCTTCGTGATCGGTATCGAGCAGGTAAAGGGGCGTGCGACCCACGTCGATTCGCCATATTCGCGCGGAAACGGTTCTACTGTTGATCGGCACTGGCACCATGAGGGGTTTACCGTCGCCGTTCGTGACCAACACCGCCGGTAGCCGCCGAAAGCTGAGGTCTACCCAATACTCATGTTGCCATCCCCAACTATCGAGCCGCTGGTGAAAGTACCCCTGGCGGTAAAAGAGACCGACACCAACTAGTGGTAGCCCTAGGTCGGAAGCTGCTTTTAGAATGTCCCCGGCGAGAACCCCGAGCCCTCCGCTATAGATCGGAACCGAAGGGTGAAAACCAAACTCTGCGCAAAAATACGCCACGGGTTTGCTCGGGTCGATTCCAGGAAACGGTGGGCGGTGGAGGTCGTCGCGACAGGTCCCGGCGATGTTCTGAACCTGCCGCACAAACGCGGGATCTGCCGCAAGGCTTTTAAGCCTGGCGCGAGGAGCGAGGCAAAGCAAATCGCGCGGGTTTTCTTTCAGAGCTTCCCAAAGCTCCGGGTCGATCGAGCGGAACAGAGCCGGTCCTTCCGGATGCCAAGACCAGCGATAGTTCATCGCCAGCCAAGCTAGTTCGCGGAGCGGCTCTGGGAGACGATCCTCTAGGTCGGCAACGGCTGCAAGAATGTCTCGCTGGCCATCGCACCGGCTTGTGTCCGCCATGATTACGTTTCCCTCCTCGACCACACCCAATCCTCATAACCGGCGCCGAGGGCTGGCGCAGGCTCAAAAGCTTCGTATGCAAGGGGACGAGGGAAAAGCAAGGCTACCAAAGCTCAAGATTGGCGAGACGGCTGGTTCTCAACGGCGTCGCCCCAGCCGCGGCCACCGACGCTGCTCAATCATGGAAGGCGTAACAAAGGCATCACCATCAGCGTTTTCCCAGATCGCAGCCGCGGCGTCTGGCTCGCCGCCGTTGAGAAGACCGACAGCCCCGCCGACCACGGCAGCCGTCGTGGTGAGAGCAAAGCGTAAGGGTACGTAGACGCTGTTTACAAGCGTTGCCGCTAAGGTAACGCCGAGTTCCTGTGCGGGGCGAACGTGGCCCACCTCGAGTTGCGGATTTTGTTCGGCTGCCCCGGCTACTCCCAGCAAAGGCCCACTACTCCAGCCAAGCGCGATCGCGAAAACTCGTGCGCACACTGAGCGCAAGAGGCCTTTCATAGAACAACCTCCTAGCTTGGTTTTAGCGTACGCGGTTCCTACGCTCTTGTCACGCAGATTCTGCATGGGGCATGATGGGTGCTGAGGTTTTACCCTGCTCGGATGTGGATCCACCGGTGTCGCACGCCGGAAAGACGCCTCTTTCCAGTTTCCCAGAATCACTAAAGGCTTGAAGGGAAGGAATTTTCTCCGTGCTGAATCCGGACCACAGCCGTGCCCTGATTTTCGCAGGGTTGGAAGGTTGCCGAAACTTCAACTTCGGTGAGGGTTAGGACCACCGGGTTGGCAAAATTCTTGCGGGCTACCCATTCCAATGGAGGACAGTGCAATGCAGGTTCGGAAGTGGATGACCCGCAGTGTGGTCACCATCGGCCCCCAGGATTCACTCTCGCGCGCTCGGCACCTGCTCGAAGAACATCGGATTGACCAGCTACCCGTAGTGGTAGAGGGCAAGCTCGTCGGACTCTTGACCCTGCGGGACTTGCAAAACGCCTTCGAGTCGGTGTGCGAGGTAGCCGGACGAAGTCCGGGCGCGGGCCCATTTGGCCAACTCACCGTTGACGCGGTTATGACTCCGCACGTGCTCACGGTACAACCCGACGATTCAATTTTGTACGCTGCCCACTTGTTACGGCGGGAACGAATTGGCTGCTTGCCCGTAGTGGAGGGAAGTAGACTCGTGGGGATCATTACCCGGCGCGATCTTTTGTTCGCCTTTATGCAGAGTTTCGAAGCCGGCTCTGGGAAAAATTCCGCTCCCGAGGCGGAACCGTATGCCGAGGCACCCCGCGTATAATGGTAAGACGTTGGCAAAACGGCCAAACAGACCCGATCAACTGGCGGGTTCTGCTGCGAACGTGCTATGAGGAGGAAACATGCCTGGGACTTTGAGTGATATCGGTTCCGCTGCCGGCGACGTGTGGCGTTATCTCGATGCGAACGGGCCTACAGCAGCGGAGACCATGAAGCGCAAGCTGAAAATGGGCAGCGACGTGTTTTACGCCGCAGTCGGTTGGTTGGCGCGGGAGGATAAGTTGCAGATCCGCACCGAGGGGCAGAAAACAGTCCTCGCTCTCAAGTAGGGAGCTGCGCTCTCCTGAAGTAGGAAAGGTGCCCCTGACCCCTCGTCGGCTAGGGAAACAGAACCAACCGGCGGCTGCTCAGTTTGCCCGGCGCAGTCGCAGGGTGAACCGCGAGCCTTTGTGTAATTCGCTTTGGACGAGGATTTCCCCGCCCATGGCCATGGCTAGGCGTTTCGATAGGGCCAGGCCAATGCCTACACCTCCGGCCTCTCTCCCGGCCTGACTTTGTCCGAACGGCTCGAACAGCTTTGCTAACTCCTCTTGTGGTATACCTACGCCAGTGTCTTCGACGTGCACGTCGACCCAACCGTCGCCCGTTGCGGCTGCAAAGAGGCGAATCGAGCCGCGATGCGTAAACTTCGTTGCATTAGACAACAAATTCACCAGGATTTGTTGCACTCGGTTCCGATCTGCGACGACCGCGAGGTTGGACGGCACCTCGCAGGTGAACTCGACAGGCTTACCTTGAAGCCGCGGAACGACGTACTCCTGCGCTTCCTTGAGAACGGGCCCTAGGTCAACTTTGGTCAGTTCCACGGTGAGACGGCCAGCCTCGATCCGGGAGAGATCCAGCAAATCACCCACCAGGAAAACCAAGTTGCGCGAGGTGCGGCTCAGCCGCTCGATGATCTCCGCTGCTTCCTTTGGGATGGTTCCGAAGGCCCCTTCGGCCAACAGGTCCACGTACCCCATGATGATATTGAGCGGTGTACGGAGTTCGTGAGATACACTGGCGAGGAACTCATTCTTGATTCGATTGGCGCGCTCTAATTCCCGGTTGGCCCGAAGAAGCGCTTGGTTGGAGCGCTGCAACTCGCGGGCCTGTTGAAACAGGGTCCAGCGCTGTCGCTCGAGAAACCAAGCTCCCAAAATGGTCAGGGCTCCCATCGCGGATAACCCGAGAACATGCATCGCCACCGGGACAAGCGGCTGAGCGCCAAGCCCAATCGTCAGTAGAAATCCAGCAATCGCTGCCACGGCAACCGGTACCTGCGCTTGCCACCCCCACGGAATTGCAACCATGGCACCGACCAGGATGTAGAGGAGCGCGAGAGCGAGAACGTCTCCCGTGGATCTCACAACTACGTGATACCCGATGACCAAGAAAACTAAGGTCACGGTGCAAAGCGAAGCCAAGGTACGGGCACGCGCGCGAAACGGTGGCGTGCGAACCAGCCATCCGGTGGCGCCAATCACCAGGAGTTCGAGGGAATAGAAAATGGCGTAAACGCGGTCCCGTTCGGGGAAATAGTGATGTTCAAAAATCCAGGCGAGGCCAATGACTAACGCAAACGCGATCCCAGCCAGTGGCAAACGCTCGGCAATCCGCCGTTGGGCATCCGCCTCGAAGGCGTCTTGGGCCTGATCCTGACCGCGATCGTGATCCCGACCAAGTTCCACCGGAACGCTTATACACTTGGGATGTGTTCCTCACAAATTGCGTTTGAGGGTGATTTCGGTCACCGTAGGGACGGCATGTATCGACCAACGTGTGTAGTGCATGGAGGCGCGGGTTCCTGGCAAGTCAGCGCCCAGGAAAAAGCCTTGGAGGGCTGCCGTGCGGCAGTGCATGCGGGCTGGCATGTCTTGCAAAGCGGGGGCGATGCGCTCACGGCTGTGGTCGAGGCTGTGGTTGTCTTGGAAAATAACCCGGTGTTCAATGCTGGAGTTGGGTCGGTGCTGACGGAAGATGGGACCGTGGAAATGGACGCCTCGGTGATGAACGGGCGGGAACTCGCTGCCGGTGCGGTTGCGCTGATCCGTTCTGTCCGAAACCCAGTGCGGTTGGCGTTCGAGGTAGCCAAGGCTGGTCGCGAGGTCTTACTTGCGGGCGAGGCCGCCGAACGGTGGGCCCGTACCCTGGGCTTGGAAACGGTTTCAGAGGAGGAACTGATCCAAGCCGCGCGCGATCGACAGGGTGCCCCACCGGCTGGTGTAGGCACGGTGGGAGCTGTAGCCAGCGATGCGTATGGGAATGTCGCGGCGGCAACGTCGACTGGGGGACGTAAGGGGAAGCGCGTTGGTCGCGTTGGGGATTCGCCGATTATCGGGGCAGGCACGTATGCGGATAATCGCGGTGGGGCGGCCTCCGCAACGGGTGAAGGCGAGGCGATCTTGCGCTTTGGCTTGGCACGATATGCCGTGTTGCAATTGGAACGGGGAGTTTCACCGGCTATCGTTGCGCAAATGGCGCTTACTGAGTTTTCGCGCCGCCTCCGTGGAGACGCCGGCCTCATTCTGGTGGATCGGTTTGGCCGTTTTGGAGTGGCTCATAATACTCCGGCCATGCCTGTGGCGTGGATGACAAGTGGTTGTGCGCGACCCGAGGCGATGGTCTGCTGGGGATCGACTGGGCTAGAGGCCAAAGGGGTCGTCGGCCCAACGACAGGGTAAGGTATGGGTGCAGCAGCTTTCAAAGACCGGTGGTTGTCACTCCCAGTATGGCAGTTGGTGTGGGGGATCGTTGCCGATGCCACGGTGGCTGCGATTACCATTGTGCTTGCAATACCCGCGATCCTGATCACGGCGGTAACACGCCGTACCTGGGCCATCGACTTTTTGGCCCCCATTTGGAGCCGCCTGGTCCTGTTTGTTTGTGGCGTGCGCGTGGAAGTACAGGGTTTGGAGCGGATCGACCCGAAACGGTCTTACGTGATCATCTCCAACCACCTGAGCAACTTTGACATCTGGGTTACTTTGGCGGCTCTCCCTTTGCGGCTGCGCTTCGTGGCTAAAGAGGAATTACTCCGGATTCCTTTTTTTGGCACAGCGTTGCGGATGAGCGACCACATCGTGATCGACCGCTCGAAGCCTGACGACGCTGTGGCCCGGATCAACGAACGCGTGGCAGCGCAAGCTCGAGCAGGAAAACCGTTCTGCATATTGTTTTTTGCCGAAGGTACGCGCAGTCCTGATGGACAGGTTCACGCTTTTAAAAAAGGCGGCGTCACGCTGGCATTGCGAACCCAGTTGCCAATCGTCCCCCTGTCTATCAGCGGTACCTCCAAACTGCTTCCCAAAAATGCCCTGCTCATTCGTCCTGGGGGACGTGTCAAGCTTGTCCTGGCTGCGCCAATTGAAACAGCGGGCATGAGCATTGAGGAGCGTGACGCTTTGAACGAGCGCGTGCGCAGTATTGTCATCTCCAACTTCGACCCCGATTTTTAGATTTGAGCCATCCCCGGTTCGGGCCCTGTATGACCGTCACGCAATCTGCGTATGCCGCTTTGCAGTGGCTTCGTCAGCAAGTTCGCAAGCGCACGCCGAAACCTTGGTGGATTCTCGTTCCGCGGCCGCTGCCCTATGTTCCTTTGGTATCGCAGCGGATTGAAGCGTGCCTAGAGCAGCCCTTGTCCGTTTCCATCCCTTGGGGGATGCCGTTTGCAGGAAGCCCTGCTTTGGCGCGTTTGCAGAAGCTGAATGCCGCCCTCG
>BEIG01000053.1 GCA_002898795.1 bacterium HR30
CAACGAGTTCTATTTCCCCGTCGCCAGCGATACGGACATTCGATCCGAGGCTCGGCTAGCGGAAATCCGCTTCCCGGCCGATCGAGGGATTGCGGGTTGGGTACTGCGGCACGACCGTGCGGAGCTCGTTCCAGATACTTCTCAGGATCCCCGCTTTTTCGGCGGCATTGACGCGCAGACGCAGATGACCACTCGCGCCTTGCTGTGTGCTCCCCTGCGCACGCGTACCGGGAATATCGGCGTTATCGAAGTGGTCAACCCCTCTCCGGAGTTTCTCACGGCGAGTGACCTAGAGTTCTTAGAAACCGTGGCTGCGGACGTGGCGGTCGCTTGTGAAAAAGCCCAACTGTACGAGCGCCTGCGGGGCGAAGTTGTTGGCTTGCGCCAAGTGTGCCGGGTGGCTGGGGTTGTTGCTACGGCTACTGGGGTGGTGGTTGCTGCTTCTTCGGCGTTTGCCCACTTAGCCCGGGCCTTGCCGACTTCGGAGCTATTTACCCGGCCGACGTTTGTCTTAGGAGTTTTGGGAGTACTGGGTGGCGGCGTGCTTTACGCTATTGCCCAAGGTTGGCTCGTTCCGCGTGCAGAGGGTGGTTCTGCGGGCCCCGCAGGTGCAAGAAAAACTCCCGGTTCCCTTTCGGTCCGAGAAGCGGAGACGGGCATTCACCGAGCACGCTGAAGCTCAAGGTTTGCGCCGCCTCTTTGACGGCGTCGATCGCGGCACGGTGAAGCTCAGGATCTCGGACCACACCTCCAGAGCCAACCTGGCTTCGGCCCACTTCGAACTGCGGTTTGACCAGTAAGAGGACGTCACTGTCTACTGCGACGCAGCGGCGCAAATTCGGCAACAGCAGGCGAAGGGAAATGAAGGAAACGTCAACGGTTGCAACGTTAGGCTGCGGGGAAAGTAGATCTGGAGAGAAAGAGCGGAAATTCGTGCGCTCGAAGAGGGTTACCCGAGGGTCGGTCCGGAGTTTCCATGCGAATTGCCCATAGCCAACGTCTACGGCGTAAACGTGGGCGGCTCCTCGTTGCAGCAGACAATCCGTGAAACCGCCAGTCGAGGCACCGACATCCAAACAAACCCGGTTTCGAACCTCCACCCCAAATCGATCTAGGGCAGCGGCGAGTTTGAGGCCACCTCGGCTTACGTACGGCATGTCGTCGCCCTTGACCTCGATAGGGGCCTCGGGGTCCACCAGAGAGCCTGCTTTGGTGACCGGTCGACCGTTCGCAAATACGACCCCTGCGAGCACGAGGCGCTGTGCCCGTTCTCGGCTTGGGGCAAGCCCACGGTCAACCAGAAGTTTGTCGATCCGAATGCGCATGGGGGATGAGCTGTTAAGCCACGCAGGCTCTAGCAACGATAAGCTTCGCAATTTGCCGTAGCGGTTCGGCCGACTTGTTGAAAGAACTCAGTTCTTCCAGGGCTTGATCGAGGAGTTCTCTTAACCTTTGCTTGGAGGCGGGCAAGCCAAGTACCGAGGGGAAGGTGGCCTTGTGGTGCCGACGGTCGCTGCCGGCGAGCTTCCCCGTCGTCTGTACAGAGCCTTCTTCGTCGAGGATATCGTCGGCAATCTGGAAGGCAAGGCCAAGAAATTCTGCGTAGCGAGAAAGCTGCCGGAGTTGTCCAGGGCGGGCTCCCCCCAAGATTGCGCCGGTGCGCACGGAGACCCGGATGAGTTCCCCAGTTTTCCGCACGTGGATAAACTCAACGAGAGGTAAGTCGGCCTGGGAGTGTTCTGCAGCAATGTCTGCTGCCTGGCCCCCAACCATTCCGCGGGGCCCTACTGCGGCAGCGATCTCCGTGAGAACCTGTAGGGCGCGACGTTGGCGCACTCCGGCCGCGAGTGCAGCCTCTCCCATGATCCGGAATGCCTCGGTCAGCAAGGCGTCACCAGCTAAAATCGCCAGGGCCTCCCCGAAAACGATGTGATTGGTTGGCCTGCCCCGACGCAATTCATCATTGTCCATCGCCGGCAAATCGTCGTGAATCAACGAGTACGTGTGAATCATCTCGATGGCACAGGCAAACGGCAGTACGGCGTCGATACTGCCCCCTACGGCTTCGCAGGAAGCTAGGGCGAGAATGGGCCGGAATCGCTTGCCGCCCCCGAGGAGGCTGTAACGCATGGCCTCGACGAGCCGGTCGGGGACGTTGCCCGCCGGTAGGTAGCGATCAAGGGCACGGTCAACGAGTTTTCTTTTCTTTTCCAGATACTGGTCGAGCCGCAACCGCTCACTCCTTGCCCGGGCTTGCGAGAGGATCAACTTTGAGTTCGCCGTTGTCGCCTCGGGTGAGTACTTCGACGCGCGCTTCCACTTCGGTCAATCGCTCGTTCAACGCCCTGACCAAGCGAATCCCTTCCTCGAAGGCTGCCAGCGCTTCTTCCAGGGACAGCTCTCCCCGTTCGAGGCGGCGTACGAGCTCCTCGAGCGCCCGCATGGAGTCTTCAAACGATTGCAACGTGCCGGCGTGCATATTGGCTTCCTCTTTCATGGATCTTCCGTCTCCCGGACAAGAGCTGCGGCACGACCGCGCGCGAACTGCATCTCAACGATGTCTCCTGCCGCGAGCCCACGGGCGTCGCGGATGATTTGTCCCGAGGGCCGATGTTTGACGATTGCATATCCGCGATCCAATACGGCAAGGGGGCTTAACGCTGTGAGTCGGTCCGCAAGTGCTCGCAGCCGTTGCCGCCCGTATTCCAGCCTACGCGCCATGGCAAGTTGAGCGCGTTCAGCGAGTTCGTCGAGACGTAAGCGGAGATTTTCCACCGTATGTCGCGGATCCCGCAGGCGCTGCGCAAGCTGTTTGAGTCGCTGCCGATACAGTTCTACGACGCGAGTGAACGCCGTTACCAGGAGGCGTCGTTGTTGCTCAATCCGGTTCAGTACTTCTGCCAACTCTGGTACTACTAGAGTTGCTGCCGCCGTCGGCGTGGGAGCCCGAACGTCTGCGGCCAGGTCCGCAATGGTCAAGTCGATCTCGTGGCCCACTGCGGAAACGACTGGCACCCGGCAGCCCGAGATGGCGCGAGCGACGCGTTCGTCGTTAAAGGCCCAGAGATCTTCTTTCGATCCTCCGCCACGGCCAACGATGACAACGTCAATGTCTGGGAGCTGCTGGAGATCTTCTAGCGCAGCCACGATTTCCAAGGGCGCTTCTTTCCCTTGAACCCGCACGGGCCGAACGACAACGCGTACGTAAGGAAAGCGGCGTTGCAACACGGTGAGAATGTCGCGAATCGCAGCTCCGCTCAATGCCGTGACAATGCCGATACAGCGCGGCAGAGAAGGTAAGGGCCGCTTCCGTTCGGCTGCGAACAAGCCTTCCGCTTGCAAACGCTGCTTGAGTTGTTCCAAGGCGAGCTGGATGCTTCCGACCCCCATGGGTTCCATGAAATCCACGTACAACTGGAGGTTGCCCCGCGGTTCGTAAAGGCTGATGTGGCCACGCACCAATACTCTCAAACCATCGTGGGGCGTAAAGGCTAAACCCCGATTGGCCCCTTTGAACATCACCGCCGCAATTTGGGCTCCCTCGTCTTTCAGAATGAAGTAGAAGTGACCAGAGGAAGGAACGCGGAAGTTGGAGATTTCGCCGACGACCCATACCGTGTCGATATGGGCTTCCAGTGTCTGGCGGATCAGTTGCGTGAGCTCGGTCACGCTTAGGAACGGAGCCGACACCGGCGGCGAAGAATTGACCATGCTCATCAGCCGTTACCTATCAAAACCGGGCTTCTTCGGACAGACCAAGGGTCTCTAGAGAGGGTACGGTGCTCAGTTCGATCCCCGCTTCCTTGTAACGCGGTAGTTCTTGGCGTAACGCATGGAGGCAGTCCGCAGTTCCTGGCAGGACTTCGATTGCCTCGCCCCTGGACTTGGCCTTTGCCAGCGCCAGTAGAAGTCGCTCTTGGACTGAAGCTCGCTCGCCCCTCGCCGCCGCAATTCCCTCCGCCACCAGCCGGCACCTTGGCTTTTTTGCCTCCTTGAGAACGCACAGGGTGGTGGTACCTGTGGCCGAGTTAACCCACACCACTAGATGTGGTGCAGGGAGGACTTGTTGGAGAACAGGCGACCGGTTGGCTTCGGCGAACGTGGGGCCGGGGCTGAACAGCAAGAGGCCTGAAGCCTGGTGAAAAAGCGGTTGCGAGGCATTGAGGCCTTGAGTGAGAGCAGGAACGTTGGGCTCAGAGGCCTCTCCGGCTACGGATAGGGCTTGCGCCCCGAGCGATCGGGCAGTCTCCGCAGCAGGTAGGTCAAGCTCGACCAACATGGGTGCATTGGCAAGCCGAAGCTGTTCTCCCACAATGTCGGAAAAAACCTCGGATGGCCGCACCGCGTACGTCAGCGGAACTCCCAAAGATAAGAGCTGTCGGACTAGGTGGATGTCCCCTCCGAGGTGAGCGATCACCAATGCGACGCGGGGTGGCCCGTCCACCCAGTGGAATCGAAGCGTGTGAGTTCTAAGCCCGCCGACGCCTACTCGGACCTCAAGTGACTGAGGCCGATCTTCTGTATGGACCGTCAAGTAGGCGAATTCCTTTTGTAGCCCTGCAATGGGCCCAGTGATCGAAGAGATGTCCGTTTGACGAGGAAGAGAGAGTTCGTAAATCCGGTGGGTCCATGCAAGCTCAGCTTCGCCCAGTGGTTCCTCTACGGGGGTCGGTAGGGGAATCGGCAAAGCGAGCTCGTGAAGTCGCACGGTGATGCGCGCTGCCTCGCCAACAAGCTCTTCCTGGTTGATCGCCGGTGTCGGTCCGTCCCGTGGTTTGGGGCGCGCCTCGGCAGGCCGAAAAGTCGTCGCAGACCGTGCTAGGAGGCTCAAGTCGGCGTAAACGACGAGCCCCACGAGAAACATCAAGAGCCAGCGGAAAGGGCTCGAAGCGTGCAACAGTCGAGGCGAGGGGCGCACTGGAGTGGAACAGGAACGTTTCAGACTGGCCCCACCCTGCGGGAGCCACTTCGACTACTGCGTACGGCCGGCAACGACAGTCTTGAAAACATTCCAACTCTTCAGGAGCTCGAGTGCCCGGTCGAGTTGTGGATCGCGGCCCAATTCACCCTCCCGAACTTGGATTGCCTCGGGAAGCGATGGTTGTTCTTCCGTCCCTTCTTCCTCCTCGATGTTGGTTTCCGGTCGCTCCCGAGGGGCACGCAAATGCCGGGGGAGGTTTTCCTCCCGAATTCGAGGAGCCGCGGGCCCGCCCGCTGCTGCCAGGGTTGGGGGATTTTCGAGGACTATATCGGGGGTGATACCAGTGGCTTGGATCGACCGACCATTGGGAGTGTAGTAGCGCGCGGTGGTGAGCCGAATCGCGGAATTTTCTTCCAACGGTAGGATTGTTTGAACAGAGCCTTTGCCGAAGGTTTGGGTCCCTAAAACCAGAGCGCGCCGATGGTCCTGCAGCGCCCCCGCCACAATTTCGGATGCACTGGCACTGCCGCTATTGACCAGCACGATCATGGGAAAATCGGTGTGCGAGCCCTGCTTGTGGGCAAAGTACTTTTGCTTCTGGGACTCCAAACGGCCGTCCGTATAGACGACCAGCCCCGAATCGATGAACTCGTCGGCAACCTTGATGGCTTGAGTGAGCAAGCCCCCCGGGTTGTTCCGCAGGTCGAGGATGAGGCCGGACAAAGGCGCCCCGTTGTCTTGTTCCAGCTTCGCCAAGGCTTTTTGTAAATCGTCGTCCGTACGTTCTTGGAACTGAGTAATGCGGACGTAAGCGTAGCCCTTTTCCAAAAGCCGCGCCTTCACGCTTTGAATCTTGATGATCTCGCGCGTGAGGGTAAGCTCAATCGGCTTCATCGAGCCTTCGCGCCGAATGGTCAGTCGCACCTTTGTGCCGGGGGCGCCTCGCATCCGGCGCACGGCCTCGGTGAGGGGCATGTCTTTGGTGAACTCCTCGTCGATCTTGATGATCTGATCTCCGGGTTTGATGCCAGCCCGATAGGCGGGCGTATCCTCGATGGGAGAGACCACGGTGAGCACGTTATTGCGGAGGGTGATCTCGATGCCGAGCCCGCCGAAGGTTCCCCGAGTATCCACCTGCAGTTCTTTATAAGATTCGGGCGGCAAATAGGCGCTGTGTGGATCGAGCGCAGCGAGCATTCCCGTGATCGCCCCCTCGATTAACTGCCTCGTGGTGACCGGGTCGACATAGTTGCGCTGCACGAGGGTGAGGACGTTGGTGAAGACCTCGATACTGTCGTAGGCATCCTTTGCAACGGCGGCCACACGGCTAGCGGTATAGCTGCCCAGCCAAATTGCGGATCCGATGATGATCCCCCAAACGAGCGTCCTAAACCAACCGGTGTGCCGTTTCATGGACGTGACCGACCTTTCTGCTGGAACAATTTCGCTGCCGTTATAACGGAACTGTGCCCAGGGTACAATTTCGGAGTTCTCGGCGGAAGTTTCTATTTCCGCGGTGCATTTTGCCGTGACGGACAGTCAATGTGGCTCCCCAGTCCGGACCCCATCGTGGTGCCATGGACGGCTCAGTGAGTCGCTGAGCTGTGAGGGCATGCTGCCAGAGTAGATGGCTGCGGTGTGTTCCCCGCAACCGCTAGTTGGCGTCGTTACTCGTGTTGAAAAAAGGAGTTTGGTCTGAACGGTTCTCTCGCTAAACTGAGAAGCTGTTATGACACAGCAATCACGACTTTTTCACCGTAACCTCACCGAATTCTTCCGCGAGCTCCTGCGGTCTGCCATGCAGGCGCAGGCTGTGCGATCGAGCGAGGACGTGGAATTTTATTTAGTGAAATTGCTCGAGTCCTTTGCCCACCCACCGCGAAGGTTCGACGACCGACCCCTGGCTTTGGATTACCTCGAGTCGTTTCATATGCCCTTACCCCACCGTTATGGCAAATTGAAGCATGTCGGCGACACAGCTCTTTTCATGGCCGGCCTTTTCCTTGAAGCGCTGCACCGAAAAATCGTCAGCTCCGACTACTACACCGAGCTTGGTCGTACAGCGTACTCGCAGTTGGCACGACTAGGCACAGGGAGTGGCGCGGCACCCGTCCGAGACCTCTTTGCGGAGCTCGCAGATCGCTTTCCTGAACTGGTCCGGGTCCTGGCGGAAATTAGCCTCCGAGACCTGTTCCCTGGAGATGAGCACGCCCTCCGCGTGTACACTCGCTGGCTCTATACGCGCAGTGAGCACGACGCACAGTGGCTCATGAAACAGGGGCTGATTCCCTTTGCTCCGACCAAGAAGACGACGCACTAGGCGCGAAAGCCTCGGCGGCTCTTTCTTTGGCATTGCGGGCCACGAGGATGGTGAACAGGGAGCGACGGCTGGTTTTGTAAAGCTCGAGCACCTCGAGGGGAAATCCCTCGAGAACCTCTCTCAAATCCAAAGTGTGCCACCCGAGCCGCAACGTAATGGGTTCAATCATCCTGTCGAGCGCAGCGAAAAAGCGGTTGGTGCTGCGAAAGTGGTTGACCACCGCTAGCGTCCCATGTGGGCGGAGTACCCGCAACATCTCACTCATCAAGCGCTGGGCATCCGGAACCACGCTAATGACGTGAAATGCAGTGACGAAGTCGAAAGAGTTGTCGTCGAATTTGAGGTTGAGCGCGTCCATCTCCAGAAGCCTGATGTGGCGCCACCCGTGTTGCCGCATCTTCTCTTCGGCCTTGTCCAACATCTCAGGGGCGAGATCGACGCCAACCACCTCCGCGTGGGGCGGGTAGGCGTCGAGCGAGATGCCTGTTCCGACACCGACTTCGAGGACGCGCGCTCCAGGCGGAATTTGCAAGGACTGAATAACTCGATGAATCCGTGGCGCGAAGATCCGGGTAAAGATCAAATCGTAAAGATACGATAACTCTGCGTAGAGCTTACTCTCGTGGGCTTGGGTGCCTTCGAAGGGCGGCATAAGGGCAATCCTAACTCGTTGGTGGCGTTACGAGCGACTCATGCCGCCGTATTACCTCGGACCTCGCTTTTCAGGAAAGCTGCAACGTCGCGCTTTCGGAAACGCCATTGGCGCCCTTTTTTAAAGGCTGGAAGGATACTCTTCCGAGCAAATTCGTTGACCGTGTCTGGACTCATATCCAGAATCCGCGCAACTTCTTTGCTAGTCAAGATCGCGTCGTCTCTTTCCATGATCCGAACCCCCGGGGACAGAGAAGGTTTCGTTCCGAGTCAATTAGCGGGAATCGGCTAACACGGGGTTATAGGCCAGTCAAGCAAACCCGTCTCCAAATTGACTTGGAGCTGAAAAAGCCTCGTAAGATCAATTGGTTACGGTTTTCTCCCCCATGATAAGACTGGACTATTGGTGGCCGGCCTCCCTGGCTCGCACGGCCCCTAGCATTCCTCCACTCGCCGCGAGAGGCGGTTGCCTCATCGTGGCTTCGCGGGTCTCACGCTGACTAGCCGCAAACGTACCGGCGCTTCCCGACGTTGCGGTGCAGCTTCCACGGAGAACAGGATGTCGTACGTCTGTTCGGGCGTAGGTAATGGCGCGTCACCCCACTGAAACCAGTGTGCAGGCAGTGCCCGTCCGTTTTGCTCCACGAATAAGCGCAAGTGGCCCGATCCAAATGCCTGCCCAGCATGCAGGCGTACATTCCGGCTAAAAAAGATGGGCTCAGGATTACCGGGGCCAAAAGGCTCGAGGGCCATAAGAGCTTGTGCGGTGTCTTCTAGGTTCGATCCATCGAGGTGCAACTCGCCGTCGACCCAGACTTCGCGCTGCTCGGCTCTGGGTCGCTGCTGCCGGACGGCATGGTCAAATGCGTGGGCAAAGGCTTCGATCTCGGATGCGGCAATCGTGAACCCAGCGGCCATCGGGTGCCCGCCAAAGCCGAGCAGGTGCTGACCACACTGGAGCAAGGCGCGGTAACAGTGCACACCGGGGACTCCCCGTACCGAACCGCGACCGGTTTCGCTGTCTGGGTCAAGTGCGATGATGGCGGTTGGGCGATTGAACTTCTGAGCGAGCCGAGCAGCCACAATTCCAACAACACCGGGGTGCCAGTTGGCACTTGCCAAGACAACTGTAACACGATCGGGCCAGTGGCGGTCGTTGCGGCAAAGCGCGAGCGCCTCGTTGAACGCCGCCGCTTCGAGCAACTGTCGCTCGCGGTTGGTTTCATGCAGGTTTTCGGCGAGCTCGATCGCTCGCTGGGGATCCTCGGTTGTCAGTAGTTCGAACGCAAGCGAGGCCGACGAGATCCGTCCTGAGGCGTTGAGTCTCGGTGCCAAGCGGAAAGCTACGGTACCACTGGTCACGTGCTCTACCTTGGCCACGCTTTTCAGCGCGGCGATGCCAAGCCGTTTCCCCTGCGAAAGGGCTGAAAGCCCATGTCGGACGAGCACACGGTTTTCTTGCTCGAGCGGCACGAGATCTGCGATGGTTCCTAAGCTCACCAGATCGAGTAGATCTCGCAGTTGCGGCAGGGCCCCCTTGTTCTCGCGGCCGAGGCGAGCAGAGATTCCCCAGGCGAGGTAAAATGCTGTACCGGCTCCGCAAAGTCCGGGAAAGGGAAAGCCGGAATCGGGCGAAGCTGGGTTGAGAGTGGCGATCGCTGGCAGTGGAGCAGGCGCTACCTGATGATGGTCGCAAACAATGGTGTCGATTCCCAAAGATCGAGCCAGACGGATTTCTTCAGCACTTGCCCCACCGCAGTCGATAGTAATCAGCACGCGCACGCCTTGAGCTCCTAGCCTTCGAACTGCAGCGGCATTCAGCCCATAGCCCTCGCGCAATCGCTCGGGGAGGTACACGATGGGACTGACGCCAAGGCCGCGGAGAAAACAGTAGAGCAGAGCGGTGCCACTCAGGCCGTCTACGTCGTAATCGCCGAAAAGCCCGATCGGTTCCCCTCGGGCAATCGCGCCAACGACGCGCTCCACCGCCTTCTCCATGTCGCGAAACAAAAATGGCGAGCGCAGCCCGTCGCGTAGGCGCGGATTGAGGAAGGTGCTCGCGAGTTCCGGCGTCGTGTAACCGCGGACAACTAGGAGCCGCGCCAATAGCGGCGAGACTCCTAGTTCCCTTTGCAGCAATTGTTCCTGCTTTTCATCCCCCCGACGCAAACACCACCGCTCGCTCATCCCGGAGGAATTTACTGCGGTTACCGTGCGCGGGCAAAGGCGGTACCTTGCAAAAAGAGGACGATTGGGCTGGCAATGAAGATCGAAGAGTACGTTCCGATGATGAAGCCCACCAGCAAGGTGAAGGCGAATCCGTTGATCACGTTGCCGCCCAGAAAGAAGAGCGCCAGGAGGACTAGCACAGCGGTACCCGTCGTCAGAATAGTTCGGCTTAGGGTTTCATTGATGCTGCGATTGATGATTTTCTCTAACGGGTCACGGCGACTTTTGCGGAGGTTTTCGCGAATCCGATCGGAGACAATCACCGTGTCGTTGACGGAGAAACCGACCACCGTGAGAAGCGCGGCAACGATGGTGAGGTCGAACTCGTAATTCGCCAGGGACAGGGCGCCCACGGTGATCAGAACGTCGTGGAACAGAGCTGCTGCTGCCCCAATACCGAACCGCAGCTCGAAGCGGATCCAAATGTAAATGCCCATCATCAGGGTGGCCGCAATGACGGCCAAAATGGCCCGCCACCGGAGCTCGCCGCCGACTCGGGGACCGACTGTCTCGATCCGCTGAATTTCCCAAGAGTCCTTGCCGAAGCGCGATTCGAGTGCCGAAGTCACTTGGGCACTGAAGTCACTCAGATGGTCACCTTTGACAGGTACGCGAATCAAGAACTCGGATCCTCCATTCGTATTGCCGCCGAAGTCCTGAATGGATGCTTCACCCAGTTCGAGACCTGCAAGGGCTTTCCTCACTTCGTCGATCGGGGTTGGCTGCTTGAAGCGCACTTGTACTAAGGTTCCCCCGGCGAAATCGATCCCGTAGTTTGGGCCACGAAGAGTCAACGATAGGGCGCCTACCACAATCAAGAGTCCAGAAAAAACTAAGGCGCGACGGAAGTTCCCGACAAAGTTAAAGTTCGTTCCAGGCTTGATCAGCTCCACAGTCCGGACCTCCCTCAGATGCTCACTCGTTCCATTTTTCGGTAAGCCAGTAGCCAATCGTAAACGATGCGTGTGCCCACCACGGCCGTGAAGACGGAAGTCACAATGCCGATGCAGAGCGTTACGGCGAAGCCCTTGATTGGGCCGGCGCCGAACTGGAACAAAATGAGCCCAGAAAGAAAGGTCGTGATGTTGGAATCCAGAATTGCGGGGAGAGCACGCTCGTAGCCTGCTTCGATTGCCGCGCGAGCAGTTCGGCCCAACCGTAGTTCCTCTCGGATGCGTTCATTGATGAGTACGTTTGCATCCACGGCCATGCCAAGCGTTAAGACAATTCCTGCAATGCCGGGCAAAGTCAGGGTTGCTTGCAAGGCGGAAAGGGCGGCCATGAGGAAGATGATGTTCAGGATGAGAGCGAGGTCCGCCAGGACCCCGGCAAATTTGTAGTAAACCACCATAAAGGCCACGACCAAGGATCCGCCTACGATAACGGAAATGAGACCCTGGCGGATCGAGTCGCGACCAAGAGAGGGACCAACTGTCCGCTCCTCCGCAATGTGTACCGGTGCTGGCAGAGCACCCGCGCGCAGGACGATGGCCAAATCTCTCGCCTCCTTGATATCGAAGTTGCCTGTGATTGAAGCCCGCCCGCCGGGGATTCGTTCCTGGATCACAGGAGCCGAGTAGACGGTGTTGTCGAGAATGATGGCTAACCGCCTTTTCACGTTGGCCGCCGTGATTTCCTCGAATTGCTTTGCACCCCGAGGGGTAAGCTCCAAGGCCACGTAGGGTCCTTCGAGCTGTGACCCAGGCCGAACTTGGGCGTCGGCGATGGCGTCGCCCGTGAGCAACACCTTCGACTCCACGAGGTACTTGGTTTTTTCGACCCTACGCCCCACGCGCTCGCCGCCATAGCCAGTCAAAATCTCGATCCCCGGCGGCAGCGGTTTTTGCCCGCTGAGGTACGCTTCTGCGTCGGGAAGCTCAGCCAAGAGCTTGAATTCCAACAGCGCCGTGCGCCCAATCAACGCTTTGGCACGCTGGGGGTCTTGGATTCCAGGAAGCTGCACCACGATGTCTTGCGAGCCCTGGCGCTGAATGATCGGTTCGGTCACGCCGAACTGATCGATTCGATTCCGAATGGTCTCCAACGCCTGCTCCACAGTGAACTCGCGCAAGCGCCGCTCCTCGATGTTAGTCAGTTTCAGGGAAAACACAGCCACACCGTTGCGGGTCTGGGAGTCGGCGACGGCAAGATTCGGGAAGTTGTCACGCAGAAAATCTTCGAAAGCGCTGCGCACTTCGGGGGACTCGATTTTAACTTCAATACTTTTATCCACTCTTTGAACCTGAGCGAGGGCAAGCTGCTTTTCTCCTGCCTCACGTCGTAACTCATCCGCAGTTCGCTCGAGAACGTTCTCCAGCGCTTTGTCCACGTCAACCGTCAGAACAAGGTGCGTACCCCCTTGGAGGTCCAACCCAAGACGGATTTTGTTGGAGGGCAAAAAACGTTTCCACCACTCTGGTAGGTCGCTGGTAAGCGACGGAAACAGGTACACAAACGCTGCGGCGAGCAAAACGATGACACCTACGATGCGATACCACAGACTCGCTTTCACTTCGGACCGTCCTTCTCTTTGGGTTTATCTTTTGACTTTTCCGGAGGATTCGTCCGCGCGAGGGCAGCGACGTACGATCGCTCCACCCGCACCCGCACGTTTGGCGCAATTTCCAAGGTGAGGATACGATCGCTCACCTGCACGATACGACCAATCAAACCGCCACTGGTGACGACCTCGTCATTGACTTTTAGGGACGCGAGCATCTTTTGGTGTTCTCGCTGTTTTTGCTGCTGCGGGCGGATGAGCAGGAAGTAAAAAACGAGAAAAATCAAAAGTAGGGGGACGAGGCTTGCCAGCAGCGAGGGGCCGGCGGCTGGCCCCGCTTGTGCCCAGACCGTGCCGTTCACGGCTGGCACTCCTGCTCCAGTCGCGCAATCGTGGCTTCAGCCCACGGTGCGAAACTGTGTCTTATGATTGCGGTTTGCATGTCGCGCATCAGCCGCTGGTAAAAGTAAAGATTGTGGGTGGTTGCCAAGATGGCTGCCGAAATTTCTTTTGCCAGCGAGAGATGTCGCAAGTAAGCCCGACTGAAGTTCGAGCACGTGTAGCAGCTACACAATGGGTCGGGTGGGTTCTCGTCTCGCTGGAACCGAGCAAGGCGGATGTTGAGCCGACCATTGGAGGTGAACAGCAAGCCATTGCGGGCGTTGCGCGTGGGCAGCACGCAATCGAATAGGTCGTATCCCATGGCGACAAAGCGAATGAGGTCCTCCGGATAGCCTACGCCCATTAGGTACCGGGGCCGGTCGCGCGGCAATTCCTCCGCGGTTACTGCTGCGACCTCTAGTGTCACACCTCGTTCCTCCCCCACACTCAAGCCGCCGACGGCATAGCCGGGGAAATCGAGCGCGACAAGCTCCCGGCAATGCCACCTGCGCAAGTCCGTAAAGGTGCCACCTTGGACGATCCCGAAAACTAGGGTGCCGCTGGAATCGCTCAGAGCCCGGCTACGCACGGCCCAGCTTAGGGATCGGCGCGTTGCGGTCTCCACCTGGTTCCGTGGGGCTCCGGCGGGAGGGCATTCGTCGAGTACCATGGCGATGTCTACCCCCAAGGCCTTTTGGATCTGGATGACGGACTCGGGGGTGAAAAACACTGTCTGGCCGTCGATGTGGCTGCGAAACAGTACGCCTTCATCGGTAATTTTTCGTAGTGGCGCCAAGCTGTACACTTGATATCCGCCGCTGTCGGTGAGAATTGGCCCGTCCCAACCCATGAACCGGTGTAGGCCGCCCAGATCTTGAATCACGTCCACTCCCGGGCGCAGCGTGAGGTGGTACGTGTTGGCTAAGAGAATTTGCGTGCCTAGGCCGCGGAGGTCTCGCGGAGTCAAGCCCTTGACGCTGCCCTGCGTGGCAACTGGCATGAACGCGGGTGTAACCACCTGGCCATGAGCAGTGGTCATCACACCACAGCGCGCACCGCCATCCTCCCCCCGAATCTGAAAATGATCCGTCGATTCGGGAATCCCGATCTTCGAAGGGCTCACTTGCATCATAAAATCAGCATGGCGTCACCATAACTGTAGAACCGATAGCGACGCCTTACCGCCTCCGCATAGCACTCGAGGAGCCACGTTCGGCCCACTAGCGCGGCAACGAGTAACAACAATGTGGATCCGGGCAGGTGAAAATTTGTCACGAGGGCATCGATCACGCGAAACCGATACCCAGGAAGGATGAATTGATCGGCCCACCGGGCTCCGGGCATCACGGTTTGCCCGTCCGCGGCGGCCGACGACTCTAGCGCTCGCGTTGTCGTGGTTCCTACGGCAATGACCCGCTTGCCTCGGGACTTTGCTGCACGAATCGCCGCGGCCGTTTCCGGCGGAATTTGACACCATTCTGGCTCCATACGATGAAGCCGTACATCCTCCACTCGAACCGGTTGGAACGTGCCGGGACCAACGTGGAGTGTGACCGACGCAATTGCCACTCCGGCTTGCTGCAACGCTTCAAGCAGTGCGGGTGTGAAATGGAGGCCGGCGGTGGGTGCAGCGATCGAACCGGGAACCCGTGCGAAGATGGTTTGATAACGCTCACGGTCCCGGGGTGAGGGTCCGTGAGGTCTCCGGATGTAGGGCGGTAGAGGGGCTTGACCGTGGCGTTCGAGATACGTGAACACATCGAGCGAGCCGTGCCACTGAACGATGTATCTTCCCGGTGCTTGCCGGTCGATGACCTGAACTCCGACGTCTCCAGGTAGTAAAATGCGCCGGCCTGGACGGAAATGCCTTGCCG
Organism: bacterium HR30; assembly: GCA_002898795.1. GTDB lineage: Bacteria > Desulfobacterota > Binatia > HRBIN30 > HRBIN30 > HRBIN30. Next base: position 14,877 of record BEIG01000053.1, read on the forward strand.
GCTTGCCCATGCACACCCACATCGGCGCAGTGTTACTTGGCGTAGGGAGCGGACGGATAAAAAGAAGCTCGACACGACCGCCCCCCGCAGTAGTCGTCGTTACCCGGGCCGGAATCACGCGCGTATCGTTGACGACGAGCAGGTCTCCCGCAGCCAGGAACTTGGGCAGGTCGGCAACGTGAGCGTGGGTGACCGTGCGTGTCCTCCGGTCCAGAACCATGAGCCGGGCACGGTCCCTTTGATCCACGGGCTCCTGAGCAATCAGTTCGGGCGGAAGAAAAAATTCGTAGTCGCTGCGCCGCAGCGCACTGTCGGCTTGTTCTCCGGACTTAGTTCGGACTTCCATAGCGAAGACTCAACACCGCACGCGAATTCACCAAGCACGTGCCTCATTGAGTGGCGACGCAACACGGCACGGCACGGAATTTGGCGCATTAAACACACGGCTTCGCGACGGTCAAGGAGCGAAGGTTCTGCCTTGACAAGCAGTATGGGTCTCGGTACAAGCCGACCGATCGGTCGATCGAGAGCTGCCTGAAATGGATGTTCGAGCAATGCAAGTTGCCAACGTCGTTGCCGAGATTTCCTCTCGCGAGAAAATCTTGGATGCTGCCGAGAACCTGTTTGCGCGGCGAGGGTTCGCGGGTGTGGGGATGCGTGAGGTGGCGGAGGCAGTGGGGCTGAGTAAGTCGTCCCTCTTTCACCACTTCCGAAGCAAGGTGGAACTCTATGCTGCGGTTGCCGGGCGAATCCTCAAAGCCTTCGAGGAGCGCACTACCGAGGCTTTGGGCTCCTCCGGAGATGCGTTGGTGCGGTTCGACCGATGGTTGGACGCGATGATCGACACCCTTGCCGAACGGCCCACTCGCGCTCGGCTGCTCTTACGGTCGCTGTTCGAGGACGATGAGCTTGCCGGCGAGAGTGCAGAAGAAAAAGAGGTTGACGAGATCATCCAGCGTTTGTTCGGGAGCGTGGCTCGTTTGCTTCGTGAGGGGATGGATCATGGGCTCTTTCGGATGGCAAGCATCCCTCACTTGTTACAGAGCCTTGTGGGGCTTCTGGTTTATCATTTTGCTTCAGGGGAATTTGGGGAAACACTACTGCGGCAATCGCTCTTCTCGCCCGCGGCGGTGAAGAAGCGCAAAGAAGAAGTCAAAGCCCTGCTGTACTCGGGGATGTTGACCCTGCCCGATCGAGGCCGGGTAAGCTCACGGATTTGAACGAAGAAGGAGGGAGGTTTATGGAAAAGCTACTCGCAGACCATCGGCGCCAACTCGGAGACTTTGAGGTTGTCGAGTTCGTCGACGAGCAAGAGATTGCGGCCCTGCGAGAGAAGCTTGACGTTCCTGTGCCGCTCGAATTGCACTGGAGTTGGGAATATGGCTCCGAGATCGAAGAGCTGCGTGCGCTCTATGAGCGAGGTAAACGCGGGCAATGGAATGCCGAGACCGACATCGACTGGAGCATCCCCTTCCCCCGGGACGAATGGTTTGTTCCGCGGGAGAACGCACTCTTGTTACCCACCCTGCTAACGATGATGGGTGTTGACGAAGAAACGTGCCGCCAGGCTGCGTTCGATGAGTTCGCGCACTTGATCTCGCAGCTGCTGCATGGCGAGCAAGCCGCGCTGCAGTTGTGTGGGCAGCTCACGAACGCCTGCCCGACGATCGACCAGAAGTTCTACGCGGCCTCGCAAGTGGCGGACGAAGCTCGCCACGTCGAGGTGTTGGCAAAGTTCATCGAGCGCAAATTGGGAATGATTTATCCCATCGATCCGACACTGAAAGTGCTGCTGGATCGTTTGCTCGAAGCGCCAACGTGGAAACTAAAAACGCTTGGAATGCAGACGCTGTTCGAAGGCATGGCAGTAGCGATTTTCGACCAAATCGTGCGCGCTGCGACGAATCCTCTGATCAAGGACATCCTCCGGCGTGTCCAAATCGACGAAGCACGCCACGCCGCGTTTGGTGTGTTGACGATGAGAAAAGTGGTTCAGGAGGCCACGGAAGAAGAAATGGCCGAGATGGAAGATTTTGCCTTTGCGATTCTGGAGACCCTGAACGCCAATCAGCAATTGGATTTCCTTCGCCAGGCAGCTCCAAAGTACGGGCTCGATCCCGAGGCCGTCGTTCAGTCACTCCATGCCATGCCGCAGTGGGCGCAGTTGAACAGCGAAGTGTACATGCACACCGTCATTCCCAATCTGTGGCGTCTCGGCTTGATAACGGAGCGCACTGAGGAGAAATACCGTAAAGCTGGAATCTTGTGGGGCGACCGATTCGAGGCGCGTCACCAACTACCATTGGCAAGCTAAGCCGTTGCCCAGTTGGGGGCGGCGGAAGGCCGCTTGCAAGCTCGCCCCGCGGGCTGGGAGTGCACACGATTCAGCCCGCATGAGGCCGCAAAACAAGGTGGCGCGATGTCTCTCGCCGGGTATCGAGTAGCGGTTGTTGGAGCAGGGATCGGTGGCCTCGCGAGCGCGTATATGCTGGCGCGGCATGGGGCGGAAGTGTTGGTTTTCGAGCGAGACCCTCCGCCCCCGGATGACGTCGAGGCCGCCTTCGCTACCTGGAAGCGCGGGGGTGCCACGCAGATTCGGCATTCCCACGTATTTCTCGGCCGGTTAAGGGCTCTTTTGCGAGATTCCTACCCAGAAGTGCTCGAAGCACTGCTGTTAGCAGGAATCAAAGAAATGCGGCCACTCGATCATCCTCCACCAGCCCTGCGAGGAAGGTTGGTGCCAGAGCCGGGCGACGAAGACTTGGTGGCTCTGGCTGGACGCCGGGTAACATTCGAATGGGTTCTACGGCGTTTGGTCGAGCAGCATCCTAGAGTGGAGATTTACTCCGGAACGACGGTCACCGGCCTGCTTGGCGCTCCAACCTCTCCCCCGCAGGTGTGCGGGGTTTGGGTGACACAACCACGAGGCCGGAAGTGCCTTTTCCGTGCCCATTTCGTGGTCGACGCGAGTGGGCGGCATTCCGTTGTGAGCCGGTGGCTTGCCTCGATTGGCTGCAACACCCTGACCGAAAGCCGCGAGGATTCTGGGATCGCTTATTACACGAGGTTTTACCGCGTGTTGCCGACCGGAAGGGCGCCGGATCCGGGTCACGACCCGTGGGTGGGCGACTGGGATTGGATCAAATTTGCGGTGTTCCCTGCGGAAGATGGGGTCTTTTCTCTCACCTTTGCGGTCCCGCTGGCAAAAAAGGAGTTGAAGGTCCTCGCGCGTGCTCCTGCGTTCGATCGCATGGCCCGTGCTATTCCCGGTCTGCGCGATTGGGTAGACCCGAAGGTTGCCGAACCGTTAAGAACCGCCCCCCATCCAGTAGAAGCCATGGGCGGGCTGCTGAACCGGCGCCGGCGCCTTGTTCGTGGTCGGGAGCCGATCGTGCTCCGGTTATTTTGCATTGGCGACGCTGCTTACTGTACCAACCCTTTGTATGGCCGAGGTTGCACTCAAGCGTTTCTCCACGCGCACCAACTGACGCAGGCGTTGCTAGAAAGTCGTGGGGATTTTCGCTTGGCTGCGTTGTTGCTGGACGAGAGGGCTCGCCGCGACATAGAACCATTTTATCGCGCGTCGATCCTGGCAGATCGCGACGCGATGCGTAGGGCCGCAGGTCAGGCGGCCACGGGGCTTAGCGCGCGAATGTTGGAAACCTTCTTTCGTGATGGGGTTGCCGTCGCAATGCGCACTGACCCGGTGGTGTATCGGGCCTTCTTGCGCATGATCAACATGTTCGAAACACCCGAAGAAGCATTTCTTCGGCCAGAGGTTGTTGCACGTACCTTGTGGGTCATGGGGCGAGGCGAAAGATTTCGCAAGGAGCACGGCTGGTCCCCGCCCCCTCCTGCAGATCTCTATCTCGCGCGTTTGCGCGCGTCTGGTCACGCGGCTCAGGCCGCGGCTGATTGAGGCTTGCACGCGTGGGAATGCCTCATGCCCGTACCGAGGACGTTGCGTTCTGGGCCTGCCAGGCGTAGCTTCCACACTGCGATACGGTCGCAACGTAGGGGGATTTGAACGATGCGTGAGGCAAGGATCGGCACAGCGGTGATCCAGCTCGTGCAAGGGGACATCACGCAACAGGACACGGAGGCCATTGTCAATGCCGCGAACCGCTCACTGCGGGGTGGAGGAGGGGTGGATGGCGCGATCCATCGCGCCGGGGGGCCGCAGATTTTAGAGGAATGCAAAAAGCTCGGTGGGTGCGAAACGGGTGATGCGAAAACCACGAGTGGTGGCCGGCTGAAGGCAAAGTATGTAATCCATGCCGTGGGGCCCATTTATCGTGGGGGAAAACACGGTGAGGCAGAGTTGTTGGCGAGTGCTTACCGACGCTCCTTGGAGGAAGCAGCTGCTCATAACGTTACCTCGATCGCGTTCCCTTCCATCAGTACAGGTGCTTACGGCTACCCAATTGAGGAAGCATCGCGCATTGCCCTCGAAACCGTGATGAATCAGTTGCCTCGGTTCCCAGGCATCAAGTTGGTTCGGTTCGTCTTGTTCACGAAAAACGACCTGCAGGTATATGAGACGCAGTTGGATAAGATCCTCGCCAGCCAGCAGCGGTAGGATGTGAGAGCGTACCAGGCCTGTGGGGATAAGACTCTCTATAGCCCAGATCGAGAGGAGTTTGCGGTTGGTTTTTCTCGGGTCCTGAGTGCAAAGGGAGGGTGGTGGGCGTGCGGCGGTTTGGTCGCTACTCCGCCCGACTCGTGAGTCAAACGAGCGTCTCGTTGACGCGATGCTCTTAAAAACTGTTGGCTGCCATGCGCGTGGGCCCAACATCACGCGAGTTTTCGCTGCCGGCCGGGACTCTCCGTGAGCCCTGGGCCAGGTTGATCTCTCTACATTCGATAGGTTCCCTTTAGTCACGGTGTGCCCGAATGGAGACACTGGCGAGCGAGGTGCTTTGTTTGGCGGGCAGACATTTGCCCTTACTTCCAGCGAGAGAGCCCGGCACAACACTTGCGTCGTCTGGTGCCAGCCTGGAGGTGTTGATCATGGTCATCGACATGACGAGCCAACTTGCACCGGTGCTTTGGACGATTGTGATTGTCTTGCTTTGCTTACCGCTGGTGAGAAGCTTGTTTTGGGGTCGGATGTGCCCGGGAGAGCCCCCACCGCGGCAAATCCACTTGAGCGTAGCGGCACCAAAAGTGGCGATGCGATTCCTTCGGCAACCGTAAGCTCTCGCAAGTTCCGTTCGGCTATTGTTTCCCTTTTAACCTTGGTCCAGAGTTGGTTCATGGCAGAGATGCGCGTGGCGAGGAGGAACCCCTTTCTCGAGGGGAATTTTGCCCCGTGGCGTGACGAGGGCGATTTCCAGAACCTGCCGGTTCGCGGGCGCCTGCCGGCGGAGTTGCAGGGAACCTATTACCGCAATGGCCCCAACCCAGCCTTCGATCCCATTGGACGCTACCACTGGTTCGACGGGGATGGAATGGTGCACGCCGTGCGTATCGGGGCGGGACGAGCTGCATATTCGAATCGGTGGGTGCGAAGCAAAGGTTTGCTCGAAGAATTTCGTGCCGGCCGTGCTTTGTATTACGGGCTGCTCGAACTCGGCCGATCGGAGGGTGGCTATAAAAACACCGCCAACACAAACGTATTGTTTCACGCTTCCCGCTTTTTCGCCTTGATGGAAGCAGGATTGCCCACGGAGTTAGATCCGGTCACCTTGGTAACGCTTCGGGAGTACGACTTTGGAGGCAGGCTTCGTGGCCCGATGACGGCGCACCCCAAAATAGACCCTCGCAGCGGAGAACTTCTTTTTTTCGGCTACTCTCCCGTAGCCCCGTTCCTGACGTTCTACCGGGCCGACCCCAAAGGGAACCTCGTATCGACCGAGGCCATCCCTGGGAGGATGCCCGCGATGGTCCACGACTTTGCCATCACGGAACATTATGCAGTGTTCTTTGTTTGTCCTTTAATGTTCCGTTTGGAAAACATGGGCTCTGAACGACCCGTATTTTCTTGGGAGCCTAGCCAAGGAATGCTTTGGGGTGTGCTACCACGCAACAGCGGGGGTGACCAAATCCAGTGGTTGGAGTGCGAGCCCTGCTTCATCTTCCACGCCATGAACGCATACGAGCGCGGCAACACCATCGTGGTCGATGTCGTGCGTTACCCCTACATGGAGTTGGAGCAGTTGGAACAACGCGCGGAGGAGCTTGCAGACAATGCCGCGACGCTCTGGCGTTTTACGCTGGAAACGAAAATAGGCCGAGTGTGGGGCGAGAAGCACGCATCTGTGAGCTGCGAGTTTCCGCGCATCGATGAGCGGATGACAGGTCAACGGTATCGTTATGGGTTTATGGTAGCTCGAAGTCCCAACGCTCCTGCCACAGAGGGCTTGCCCAAATTCACCGCCTTGGCGAAGTGCGATTGGCAAACCGGCCGTACGGAGTTGCGGGACTTTGGTCCCCACGTGGGAGTGGGTGAGGCGGTTTTCGTGCCAAGGGGTGCCACGGTTAGGGAGGGTGATGGTTACTTGCTTGCCCTGATTTACGACGAACTGCGGGATACCAGCGAGTTGCACGTGTTGTCGGTGGAAGGGTTCTTGGACGAACCGCTGGCAGTTGTCGAGCTGCCCCACCGTGTACCGTATGGCTTTCATGGAGCATGGGTTCCAGGGATCTGATACCGCCCAATCAACGCCTTCAGGGTTCTGTGCGTTACACAGGTTGGCTGACGCCGGAAGGCTGTCCCCAATCGCCTCTCGTCGCGAGCCACGCTTCTGGTGCGATGGCGGTTAGTGGGCGGATTCGATCATATGGGCGATGGTGAAAAACTCCTCAGTAAGGCCGGTCTTCTCGCCTTGATTGAAATACCAACCTTGCTCCCCCGCGTACTTGTGACTGGGTAGGGCAGCGCGGGTGGCGTGGTTCAGTTGGAGATCCACCATGGTAATGCTTGGGCTGAACGGCATTTCGTCAGCATACTCGATGCCGTTGGGCACGGCTTGTCGGCGGAACGCGTACTGGTTGATCCACACCTTCCAAAGCTGGCCGGAACGGTCGAAGATATCGGTGTAGGCGATGAGGAACGTTTCCTGGTCGATAAACAGCACTCGTTTTCCATAAGCATATTGCGGTAGCCGGGGTTTACCTTCGATCACCCAGGCTTTGCGTTTTTCCCAAGCGTCACAGAAGGCGAAATCCCCTGGGCCATCGCAGTACCGAACCGGGAAATTCTCTGAGTGAAACGAGGCGAGGATCTCCTTCTCGCCGAGGAATTTCCACTCGAACCAAGGAATCTGCCCAGCATACCCACCGTAACTGTCGATGTCCGTATCCTGCCCGAAAAGCGCGTCCGACCGCTGGGCACTGGAAAGGCGACGAACCCTTCGTAGCGAAGGCATGTACAGCCAAGTGTCGTCTTGGCGATCTGGGTCTAGGTAGCGGATGCTGGTCACGCCCACTCCCTTGAGGTCGAAGGGCTCGAGGATGGGGTGCATGGACGCCTTGTATCGCACGCGGTCGGGATTGGGCAGCTCAGGCTTCGGATCCACGATCACTCGGCCATTGTAGAAAAGGGTGCGAAAGTGGTCCAAGAGATAGTGCCGTTCCACCGTCATCCCGCTGTCCTTGTTCAGCGGGCCAGTGTCGGCGTCGAAGTTCCGCAGGTCGCTGTCGTCGGTCACGAACGGCTTGTAATCGTAGTTCCACATGATCTTGAGAGCGATTTGAGGGTCGTTTGGATCGAGCTTAGGAAAAGGTAAACCGGCCACGTAATTTTCTAAGTGCCGCCCGTCCGCTGAAAGACGCACTTGTTCCGCATACCGCTCGGTTGCCTCGCGGTACTCTCGATTCCATTCGATCTTCCGGTAAGGAATCACTTTGATCTTGAGGCCATGCTCTACGCACCAGCGTATGCCGGGAGACACAAGTTCGCGAAGTTTGTCCACGTTTTCGCGGGTGATGATGTCCCCCGGAGCCACGTCGCTGGCAAAAGCTGCGGTGCCGAGAAGAAGCAGACCGGCAAACCACCCGAACCGAAACGCCATGCTTCCAGTGAGGTTTCCAACCGCCATGGGAGGCCGCTCGTCTAGGAGGATCCGTTGCATGCGAGCAGAGGCGAAAACCGTGCCGGGTCGCTGAAGGCGGCAACGGAACATCCTCCGACGAGAAACCGTTCTCAAGTCTTCTAACAACTACACTAACTGGTTCTTGGTCCTGCAAGCAGCAACTCGCAACGAGGTAGCCGAACGCTTGTTGTGGTTTTTCGTTGTGGCTACACGGTCGAGTCTTGTGGTGACCGTGACTGGTTTGTCCAAGCACTTCGGGCCTCAAGCAGTCCTCGACGCAGTGGACTGGTTTATCCCAAACGGGGCGCGAATCGCCCTGGTGGGGGCTAATGGGTCGGGAAAATCCACCTTGCTGCGGATTCTCGCAGGCAAGTTGGAGCCGGATTCGGGCCGCGTTTCCTTCGCCAAAGGGGTCCGGGTCGGTTACCTGGAACAGGAGCTGTTCGGCCTCGGTGACCGCCCGCTGCTCGAGGAAGTCATGACGACTTTCTCGGACCTGTGTCATCTGGAGCAGCGCTGCCGCCAACTGGAGTGGCAACTTTCCTCAACAGATCCTCAAGCTCCAAGTTATGGACAGTTGCTCGAGGAGTACAGTCGCGCCCGCGAGGAATGGGACGCACGGGCTAGCTACGATACAGAAGCGCGCGCCCGTGCTGTTCTCCGCGGGCTAGGCTTTGGTCCGGAAGATTTTTCGAGGCGATGTAGCGAGTTTTCTGGTGGGTGGCAGATGCGCATTGCGCTCGCGAAGCTCTTGCTCCAGCAACCGGAGTTGTTGCTGTTGGACGAGCCGACCAACCACCTGGACCTCGAAGCGCGCAACTGGCTGGAAGATTTTCTAAGTAGTTATCCGCACAGTTTTGTCTTAGTGGCGCACGACCGCTTCTTTTTGGACGCCTGCTGTACGCAAGTGACCGAAGTCTCCCGCGGAAAGCTATCGGATTACCCGAGCAACTACAGCGACTACTTGGTGCAGCGGGAGGAGAGACTACGGCAGCAGGAAGAAGCGTACCGCCTGCAACAAGAGGAAATTGCACGAATCCAGGCGTTCGTTAACCGTTTCCGCTACCAAGCTTCCAAGGCCGCTTTGGTACAAAGTCGCCTCAAACAACTCGAGAAGATGAAGCGAATCGAACCACCCGAGGGCGTGCGGACCGTGCGCTTCCGCTTTCCCCAACCTCCCCGGAGTGGCAGGACTGTTCTCGAGCTTAAAGGCGTAGTGAAACGCTACGGCTCGAAAGTGGTGTACGCCGGAATCGACATCAGCTTGGAGCGGGGGCGGAAAGTGGCTGTGGTGGGCCCTAACGGGGCAGGGAAGTCGACGCTCATAAAAATCTTGGCTGGTGTCGAAATGGCCGACCAAGGCCAACGATACGTTGGCCACAATGTTGCTCTTAGCTACTTCGCACAGGATCGGGGGGCGAGCCTCGGCGGGGACAAAACGGTGCTCGAGGTTGTTACGGAACAGGCCCCGGCCAGCTTGGTTCCTCACGTACGTACCCTGCTCGGGGCCTTTTTGTTTAGTGGGGATGCGGTGTACAAACGCGTTGGAGTTCTGAGCGGCGGCGAGCGTAGTCGGCTCGCGCTCGCCTTGCTTTTGTTACGCCCGACGAACTGCTTGTTACTTGACGAACCGACAAACCATCTGGATCTCGGTGCGAAAGAGGTGCTTCTGGATGCCCTGCGCGACTACGAAGGCACGCTCGTCTTCGTGGCACACGACCGGTATTTCCTGGACCAGCTACCGGATGAAATCTGGGAAGTGGGGAACGGTACCCTGGT
>BEIG01000054.1 GCA_002898795.1 bacterium HR30
GACAGAGGCCATCCCTGCTCGAGCAGCAGGTGTGTTGCCCAACGATGATCAAGAAGAGATAAGCTTCTGCTCGGTCGAAGCTTCGTGCGCCCGCGGCTATCACCGTTGGCCCCCCAAGGTCAAGCGCAATCGCTGCGGGCGGCGAGCGACACTGATGACACCGAATTTACGCGGCAGCGCACTGCCGTGCGCCCGTGTTTCCATCCGCACCAATGCGCCCGGCTAAGACCACCGGTTCACCCACGTCGTCGTGTGGCTGCGAACCAGGGCAGTGAATATGGAGTGCGAAAGCCATGCTTTCGCGGGCATCGCGTCAGCGATGCCGTACGCGCCACCCCCTGGGAGCGCGGACGGCCCGATTCTCCGGCCCCCGGAGCAGGGCGGAACAAACGACGCCCACTGGGAGCACGGACGTCCTCGTCCGCGAAACGCGCCAACACGTGTGTCGTGGCTCGGCCGCCCGGCCTTTTCCTGCGGGCCTGCGGCCCGCACGCGGCAGCATGGCTGCCGCACTCCAAAACGCGCCGCTACGGGGCGTGTGCCCGGACGCTAGCGGCCCGCAATGCTAGTCCCGAGCTGCATCGAGCTCGCGGCCACGCCGCCAGAGGGCGCCTGACATGGTGCTGCCAGTGACCATCACCGTGCCCGTGCCCCTATTGGCGATACCGCCGCCGTCGTCGCCCCATTGCCTTGAATCGTGATGGTGGTGGTGATGGAAGGAAGCCCATTCGCCCCATCTGTAGAGTTGTCCGCTCCTGTCAACGTGATGGTGGCGTTGGTCGGCAGCACGATGATGTCCGCTCCGCTGCCCGCAGAACACCCGCCGCTGACTCCATCGGTGTTCCCCGCAGTGATGGCATCGCGAAGTTTACACCCCGGCCCGCCCGTCCCGCCGGACGTGTCGTTGACCGTGATCGTTGCCGCCACCGCGGGTGTGACCGCCCACGGCACGGGGCAGAACGCTACCAGCCCCCAGAACAAAACCACAGCCCTCCCCGCGTGGTTGCCACTTCTGTTTTGCCGCAACGAATGCATCGGCTTCCGAGCGGAGCGCCGAAGCCCCTTCATCCCATCTGCGCCGCGGAAGCAGGCGCGCAACCGCCCCAAATGCAAGACAGCACACGCCCGCACCGCGCCTCCCCACGCATCGTAGCTCGTCATCATGGTAGACCTCCTACAAGCGACGACCGGCAGAGGCGATCCACGCTCCAGCAGCGGGTGCTACCCGATTCGTCCTTAGGCAGAGCCGCGAACGTCCGTCCGATCACCAACCTGAGGCAGCGCGGCCACCAATATTTTTAAGCGATGCCAAACAGAAAACGTAACTGACGGGGCCCAGGCGCGAACACGCGGTCCGCCACTGCACGGCGGGCAGCGATGATCCATGGATCCAAAGCGCCCCGAGCATACGGCCCGCAGCGCCCCGCGGTGACCGAGCGCGCGCTCTCCCCTACGCAGCCCGGAGGGTGGCAGGACGAAACCGCTGGCGCCGCACCGCCGGCCGCCGATGTGCCTGCCTCCAACGCAACAGCGCCCGCCGAACACCTGCGGGATCGAACCCGAAGACAGCGCACAAGTTCACGAAGGAAAACGGCCAGTCCCAGTCGTTCTGGAAGATCCAGCTCTCCGCTTCCAGAAACGCCACCTGGCCCGCCGTCGTTGTGGCAAACGCAAAGCGCCGATAACACTCGATCCCATCAGCAAACACCGCCCACATGAGCGCCCGCTCCCCGGAGCTTTGCGTCGAACCCCGCGGGGCAAAAAATTGCTCCGGCAAAACGGCGTCGGCCTCGAGCAAGTCTTGCAGAGTCCGTGCGGCTGTTAGGTCTTGCGTGTCCATCTCTACCTCCCTCCGGAGCCGGGAACAACCGCACAGCAAGACGCTTGCCAAAGAGCCAGAGCCAAAAATTAAACTCACGCGGACCAGCAGTGGACGAATTCCGTCACTTTCTCCCCTCACAGGCGACCAATTGGTTAACCCGTTGCCGATACTCCCTCCGGAGCCTTACCGTCACCGTACCGGGCTTACCATCCGCAATGGTGATGTGGTCCACCTCGACCACGGGCAACACTTCCACCACCGCGGAGGTCAGGAAAATCTCCTGCGCCTTAGCTACCTCCTCCACAGCGATGCGCCGTTCGACCAAAGGTATCCCGGCCTTTTCGGCGAGGGAAACCACCAGCGCCCGCGTTATCCCAGGCAGCAGTTCGTCGATCGGAGGCGTCACCAAGGCGCCATCGAACACGGCAAAGACATTGGCCGTCGTGGCCTCGCAAACGAAGCCGCCGTGAACGTAAAGGGCCTCCTTGGCTTTTTGCTTGGCCGCAGCCGTGCGCGCGAGGATGGCCGGCACGTAGTCCAGGAGCTTGTGCGCGGAGAGGGGACCCAATCGTGCCAAGGGTACGGTGATCACTTTCACGCCGCGCCTTTGATCCGCAGCCAGGGTTTTGGGAACGGGCAAGGCAAAGGCTAGGGCTGTGGGCGCCACGTTCCTCGGCGGTACCAATCCTGGGCGCGCCGGACCTCGGCTCACGGTAATGCGGACCGAGGCGTCGCTGTTCTGCAGAGAGTTTGCCGCAAGCAAGCTTCGGATCACGCGCGACCAGTCCACCTCGGGAAGCGGCAGCCCGAGAAACGCAGCCGATCGGCTCATCCGCTGCAAGTGTTCGTTCAAAAGGAACGGAACACCCTGGTAACAGCGAATGGTCTCGAACAACCCGTCACCGTAAAGAAAGCCACGGTCGAGTGCGCTGATGCGCGCGCGAGCCGCCGGAACGATCCGGCCGTTTAGCCAAACGCGACCTGCTAGCTCCGCCGTGTCTCTCATCCCACTTCCTCCAGTGCCACCTCGAACGCGCGCGCTTTCAGCCGCGTTTCTTCGTATTCGCGCTCCGCCACCGAGTCGGCAACAAGGCCCCCGCCGGTCCAGTACTCCACTCCCGCAGCGTCCACCACGGCGGTGCGAATGAGCAAGGCAAAGTCCGCCTCATCGATGGCACGAAGCCAGCCCAGCGCACCGGTGTAAAAGCCCCGCGAGCCCACCTCCAGTTCGTCAATGATTTGCATCGCGCGCCGCTTTGGCGCACCGGTGACCGAACCTCCGGGAAAGGTCGCTCCCAAAATCTCGTCCCAGCCCACACCGCTCCGTAGCCGGCCGCGGACTTCGGAGTACATATGGTGGAGTGTGGCGTAGGTTTCCACCCGTTCATGCGCCACCACCTCGACCGAACCAATTTCGCAGATTCGTCCCAAGTCGTTCCGCTCCAGGTCTACAATCATGGTCAACTCGGCTCGCTCCTTCGCGTCCCGGCGTAGTTCTTCCATCCGGGCTCGATCCTCATCGGGCGCACAACCCCGCGGCCGCGTGCCCTTGATCGGCCGCGTGGTGAGCCACGATCCCCGTCGAGAGAGGAAAAGTTCCGGCGAATTGGACACCAACTCGAAGTCACCCGCGTGGAGATAGGCGCCAAACGCCACCGGGTTGCGCCGCTGCAAGGCCTCGAACAGCGGCAGTCCTGCAACTCGTTGTTCGCAGCGCAACGGATACGCGAGATTGACCTGATACACGTCGCCAGCCGCGATGTAGTCCAAGACGCGGTGAAACGCCGCCTCGTACTGGTCCCGACTCCACCCTGCGCTCACCTTCGCTCTACAGGCCGCAGGAGCACCCGGAGGGATCGGCGACGGAACGACGTCAGCAGGCCGCTCGACACAGGGATCCTCGTAGGCGAGCGCGATCAGCAACGGCTGCGATCCCGTGCGCCGTTTCGCTAGCCCAAACGAAGGCAGTGCCGCATCGTATTGAATGGCAACAACCACATGACGGGTCCGCTCGAACGGAGAGGCAAACACCTTTCGGCAAAAGCGCTCGAACAAAACAAAGGGCTCCCCGTGCCAAAGCTCAACCGCGTCCGCCGTTTCCACCCGGCCACGGTCGTAATCCTCTACACGCAGTAGAGCCACAGGCCCACGTGCCCGCAGAGCCAGGCCGCAGCCCCAAGAGTGCCGACCACTGCCCTGCAATCGCACGGTCAAGGCGGGCGCCGCGGAAGATCGGTGAACCAAGTCTCCCGCTGCTGCGATCACGCGCGACCATGCTGCTTGCGTGGGCATAGAATTCCTGCTTTGCGATGGCCTAACGAGCACACCGTGCGGGTGCAACGTGCGACGACTGACTTATGAATGCCGTAGTTTCGTTGCTCGAACGGACTGTAACTGCCAGCGTGGCTTTGGAAGTGGCCACTCCGGAGTCCCATCCCTCGGCCGCCCTGCTCGGCACTCGCCGTCACGGCAGCGGGATTATCTTCGACAACCTCGGTTTGGTCGTCACCGCGAACTACGTCACCCTCGGTGCGCGTAGAATTCAGGTGCAATCGGTAGATGGGCGGACGTGGACTGGCCGTGCCATCCTGCAGGATTTCCGTCGCGGCTTTGCCGTCGTTGCCATCCAAGAAAGCGCCCGCTTCCCTGCGCTGCCCTTGGGTAAGGTCGAAACCCTCAAGGGGGGCGACCCGGTGTTCCTGCTCGCTGCGGGTCCGGAGAATAGTCGCCGAGTCCACGACGGCGTGGTCTCCGCCATCGAGCCGTTCGACGCTTACTGGGAATACCACGCCGACCAAGCCGTGTTCACCACCGCCCCGAATCCTGGTTTTGGCGGAGGCGCGCTCATCGATCGGCAGGGAGTGGTTTGCGGCCTCGTGCTGCTCGAGGTAGCCGAGATTGGCCGCTTTACGTTGGCCGTGCCCTTGGACGACCTCGCCCAACACCGCGAAGAGCTGCTGCAACGCCAACGCCGAGATCAACCGCCGCGCGGCTGGCTTGGACTCTTTTGCTATTCCGTCAGCAACCACGTGGTCATCGGTGGCGTTGTTCCGGGTAGCCCCGCAGACACTGGCGGACTCAAGAGCGGCGACGTCGTCTTAATGGTCGGCGACGAGCGCATCCACGACCGCGGGTCGCTTTACAACCTGATTTGGCAACACAAACCCGGAGAGCGCATCCAGATGCGCGTGTACCGCAGCAACACCATCGTGTCGCTCACGTTAGAATTGGGCGATGCGGAGGCGTTCTTCGCCTGAACGCCTGCCGGCGACTCGCCTCCCTGCCTTCGTGGCCAACGCCTGCTAAGAGAGCGCCTTCGTTGCCGCTATGAAGGCCGCTACCATTCACAGCCGTTTGTTCGCTCCTTGGGTCGACCCGATCGTGCGCGACCTAGCTGCAGCGGCAAAGGACTTCGGGGGAGAAATCGAGTCGATCGTCTTGGATGACCTCCTCCCGTACTACCGAGTGCGCGAAGACGTGGAACGGCTTTACGTGCTGCCTTGCTTGGCCCCGAACGACACATCCGTTGCCGAACTGGTGCGCAGCCGCTTGCCCCATGCGCGCCCATTGGTGCCCTTCGAAGTGCAAGACCTGTGCTGGGACAAGATCGCCACCCAAAAGCGCCTGATCGAGCGAGGCATCGCCGCACCGGAAACCTTGATTACCGACGACGCGGACGAAGTGGCGCGTTTCGTCAAGCACCACACCTACGCCATCCTCAAGGAACCAGCCGGTTGCGCCGGCGCAGGCCACTGGGTGTTGTGGTTCGAGGCGGGCACGCTCATGGCCGACAACGGTTTCGCCGTGCACCGAGTCGTTCTCGGTGCACCTGCACCCGCGCGAATCGTGGATGGCGAGCTCCGCTACCCACCGCCGTACTACGTGCAGAGGCTCGTGGGAACATTTACCCGCTACGGCTTCGAGATTGGCCAGGTTCTCCGAGCTTACGTGGTAGACGAGGAAATTCCATTTTGGTCGGAGCGCTACCGCGAGCGTTATCGGCGCCCTGGCGACTGGATTTTGAACGTCGCTCGCGGAGCGAAATATCGCTTTGTCCTATCGGTGAGCGAAGAAACGAAAAACGTGGCGTTCCGTGCAGCCCGGGCGGTTGGTGCACGGGTCGCCGCCGTGGATTTGGTGCGCACCTCGAAAGATGGGCCGCTCGTGTTGGAAGTGAATACCGACGGATGTCACATGTACATCGACCGCTCGTTCAAGGACCTCCCCGAGTATCGGGATTTCTTCGATCTCGATCGTTACATTGCACGGGCAGTGCTGAGCGAGGAGGAGTCGGTAGGGGTCCGCAGCCTCCGCTCTGCCCGCCGTAAAAGCAAAGCCCAGCCCCGTCGTCGCCGATAAACGCAGCGTTGTGCGCCGGTGGCTCCGGAAGTTCGTGGCGCGTTGGCCAGTCCGAATGCTTTGTGCTAGCGAGCCAAACGTGTTTCCGACGCTCGTACAGGAAATCATCGTGTGGGCAGTTCCCGTGCTGCTCGCGGTCATTCTTCACGAGGTGGCCCACGGTTACGTTGCTTACCTCTTGGGAGACCCTACAGCGAAGCAGGCGGGGCGTATCACGTTGAACCCGGTGCCGCACATCGACCCGTTCGGAACCCTGGCCTTGCCCTTGCTGCTGATCGTGATGCAGTCGCCGTTTCTGTTCGGGTATGCCCGGCCCGTACCGGTCGACTTCGCGCGCTTGCGCCATCCGCGGCGCGATATGGTGCTGGTGGCGGCAGCCGGTCCGGTCACGAACCTCCTGTTAGCGACGGCGTTTGCGTTGCTGCTGCCGCTGGTGTGGATCCCGCATTTGCCGCCAGCGCAGCAGCCGCTTCTGGCGGAGATCGCGTTCCGAGGTGTGCTGATCAACGTGGCCCTGGCTGTGTTCAACCTCTTACCCGTGCCGCCGCTGGATGGCGGCCGCGTCCTTGCGGGACTCGTGCCGCCTCCGCTGGCATCGCTGCTTGCCCGGATCGAGCCGTTCGGAATGTTCATCGTGGTCGCTTTAGTGGCCACGAATGCAGCCAGTGTGGTGATGCGACCCGTGATTCGCGGGCTCTTGGGGTTACTGTTGTGAGCGGAATCGAAAAAGCCAAGATCGTGGTCAGTGGTATGCGGCCTACCGGGCGGTTGCACCTCGGGCACTTGCACGGTGCCTTGCGCAACTGGGTCAAGCTGCAGCACGAGGCCGATCGCTGCTTCTTCTTCGTAGCCGACTGGCATGTGCTGACGACCAAACCCGAGGCGACGGAGTCGATCGAGCAGAACACAGTGGAAATGGTCACGGATTGGTTGGCCGTAGGGCTCGACCCCGACAAGGTCGTCATCTTTCGCCAGTCTGCAGTCAAGCAACATGCAGAGCTGCACTTGCTGCTGTCGATGGTTACGCCCACGCCCTGGCTCATCCGCAACCCCACCGTCAAAGAGCAAGCACGCGATTTGGGCCTCATCAGCGGCGAGTCGGAGCAAGAGGTCCTGAGCTTGAGCTATGGGCTTCTCGGCTATCCGGTTTTGCAAAGTGCCGACGTGCTGGTTTACAAGGCCACCGCGGTTCCCGTGGGCGAGGATCAAGCGCCGCACATTGAACTCACGCGAGAAATTGCCCGCCGCTTCAACCATCTTTATGGCCCCGTGTTCCCCGAGCCACAAACCTTGGTGACCGAGGCTCCCCGTGTTCCCGGTCTCGACGGCCGGAAGATGAGCAAAAGCTTCAACAACGCCGTGTGGCTGCGCGACCCGCCGGAAGAGGTCGATCGGAAGCTATCGCGCATGATGACCGATCCGCGCCGGGTACGGCGGACCGATCCAGGCGAGCCGGAGGATTGCCCTGCGTTTCGCCTGCACCGCATTTACTGCACGCCAGAGGAAATTGATTACGTCACGCGCGGTTGCCGCACA
This sequence comes from bacterium HR30, assembly GCA_002898795.1. GTDB lineage: Bacteria > Desulfobacterota > Binatia > HRBIN30 > HRBIN30 > HRBIN30. Next base: position 7,718 of record BEIG01000054.1, read on the forward strand.
GCGGGCATTGGCTGCTTGGAGTGCAAGAAAATCATGATCCGCCACGTCGTGGAAGACTTGTCGCCCATTGCCGAACGGCGCCGACAACTGGAGGCAGAGCCGGAGCGCGTGCAGGAAACTCTGCAACGAGGGCGAGAACGCGCGGAAACCGTGGCAGAATCCACGATGAAAGAAGTGCGCAGCGCCGTGGGTTTGCCGGCATGAACCACGCGGAGAGTTCCCTGCCGAAACAATTGTCCCTCCCCCTGTACCGGGTACGGCTCGATGTGTTCGAGGGGCCTCTCGACCTGCTTTTACACCTCATCAAAAAAAACGAGGTGGATATTACGGACATCCCCATCTCCGCCATCACCGAGCAGTACCTCCAGTACCTCGACCTCATGCGGGAGCTCAGGCTCGACGTGGCCGGAGAGTTTTTGGTCATGGCGGCCACTCTGATGCTCATCAAGTCGCGGATGCTGTTACCGGCCGACGAGGAAGAAGAGGACAGCGAGGAGGCCGATCCGCGCCGCGAGCTGGTGCAACAGCTTCTCGAGTACCAGCGTTACCGGGAAGCTGCTTTGGCCTTGGCCGAACGACCGCTTCTCCATCGCGATGTGTTCGTACGGCCGCGCGACCCGGAGCTGGCACCGGAGCCAGGGCCGTTACGGGTGGAGCTGTGGGACCTGGTTGAAGCCCTGCAGCAGTTGCTCGCCCGGCGCAGTCCGGCGCCAGTGCACACGGTCGAGTTGGAACCCGTGTCCGTACGCGCCTGCGGGGAGCGGCTGCTCTCGCGCTTGGCACTGCACCGCCGGGTGCGGTTCGAGGAACTCTTCGATGAGGGGAGTTCGCGGCTGGAAATCGTCGCCACCTTTTTGGTCTTGCTGGAACTGGTCCGACTCGGCGCGCTCCTTGCCACGCAAGAGCACTGGCAAGCTCCCATCGAGATCGAACTGCTGACGGACGAGGTGAACTGGGACTGGCTCGAGGAGTGGGAGCTCGCCGAAACGCAGCCGGAACCGCCAACGGACGAAGAGGCGAACGTTTAGGAGCTATGGACGCAAAGCAACGAACGAACGAAGAGCCGCATGCAGCCCCGGCTGCCGAGCCCGCCTCGACGTTGCGGCCAGACGAGGAGCCGCCAGAGTTCAATCCAGCTCAGCTCGCCGCGATCATCGAGAGTCTGCTGTTTGCCGCCGGTTCACCGGTTTCTTTCCGTCGTTTGGTGGAGGTTCTCGGCGGACCCTCAGCGACAGAAGTGCGCGAGGCGCTGGAGCTGCTGCGCCAGGACTATGCCCCCGGAAAACGCGGTATCCAGCTTGTCGAAGTTGCCGGCGGCTACCAGCTCCGCACGGCCCGGGAGCATGCGGTATGGGTGCGGGCTTTGCTGCAAGAAAAGCCGCCCAGACTAGGACGCGCGGCGTTGGAAACGCTGGCCATCGTCGCCTACAAGCAGCCGGTCACCAAGGCGGAAATCGAGGCCATTCGGGGCGTGGATTGCGACGGGTCGCTGCAAACCTTGCTCAGCCGGCGCCTGATCAAAATTGCCGGACGCAAAGACACGGTCGGTCGGCCGTTGCTTTACGCCACCACCAATGAGTTTCTGGAAACATTCGGGCTCAAGGACTTGCACGATCTCCCCGCTCTGCAAGAACTCACGAGCGCCCTCGAAAGCTTGAACATCGCAGAAAGCACGACTCATGACATTGGCCAACAAACAGCCCTCCCCCTCAGTGGCGAGGAACCCCTCCAGCAAGTCGAGCCACCGACTCCAACGGTTACAGAAAATTCTGGCGCACGCGGGCCTGACCTCGCGCCGGCAAGCGGAACAGTGGATCCGCGAGGGCCGGGTGCAGGTGAACGGCCAAGTGGTAACGGAGCTTGGAAGCAAAGCTGATCCGCTTCGCGACCGCATCACCGTCGACGGGCGGCGCGTGGTGGTCCGGCCCGAACTGATCGACCTGATCATGCACAAGCCGACCGGCGTGGTCACCACCATGTCGGATCCCGAAGGCCGCCCCACTGTGCGCGATTTGCTTCCCAAACTCCCGACCCGCGTCTACCCCGTTGGCCGACTCGACTATCACTCTTCGGGCCTGCTGCTTTTTACGAACGATGGCGAGTTGGCCCTGCGACTCACGCATCCGCGGTACGGTGTGGCCAAACGGTACCACGTGAAAGTTAAAGGCGTGCCCGACAGTGCTGCCTTAGAGAAGCTGGAACGGGGTGTTCGCTTAGAGGAAGGGATTGCCAAGGTGGAGTCGGTACGGGTGTTGCGGTCGAGCGGTACCAAAACTTGGCTGGAAATGGCCCTTTGCGAAGGGAGGAACCGGGAAATTCGCCGCCTGTGCGATGCCGTGGGCCACGATGTGGAGAAACTTAAACGCGTCGCCATCGGACCGGTCGAGCTTGGTCGCCTCGAACCAGGCGAAAGCCGACTTCTGACCGACAAGGAAGTTCGTGCACTGCGGCGTGCGGTGGGCCTTGCCCATCCCTAGGAACCCAACTTCTCCGCCTAGGCACCCACGGCGCAGCGAGTCGGCCAAGCTAGCGACTTGCACCGGGTGCCGCGGCCGATTCCGCACCAAGTGCCATCGCTCCTCCTACGCAACACGCGTTCCCATCGGCCCCGCAATGACATGGCAGCCATGAAATTTACCCCAACCACCACTTCTTAAACTCGCAAAGCGGCGCCGAACTCCCGCACACCTTGCATCAACGCCGGCAACGGAGCACATATTGCAATGAAAGAGGTTCCCATGAATGGGCCACGGCACTTGCGCATCGTGATCGTCGGTAGTGGTTTCGGCGGCATTGGCCTCGGCATTCGCTTGCGAAAAGCCGGGTTCGAGGATTTCACCATTCTCGAAAAAGAAAGGACTCTCGGAGGCACCTGGCGCGACAACACTTATCCGGGCGCCGCGTGCGACGTGCCGTCGATGTCCTACTGTTTTTCCTTCGCACAGAAAACGGACTGGAGTCGCAAGTGGGCTCCGCAAGCCGAGATCCAAGCGTACATGGAAGACATCGCCCATTCCTTTGGGATTCTCCCGCACATTCGCTTTGGCGTGGAGTTTACCGGTGCGCGTTTCGACCAGAACAGCGGCACGTGGGAAATTTCCACCCGCCAGGGTGAAACGTTCCGGGCTGACGCGCTCGTGGTCGGCATCGGACAGTTGCATCACCCGCACATTCCGGCCATCGAGGGCAGGGAGAAGTTTCAGGGAGTCCAGTTTCATTCGGCGCGTTGGAACCACGACTACGACTTTCGTGGTAAGCGAGTGGCCGTCATTGGCAATGCCGCTAGTGCGATTCAGTTCATCCCCCAAATCGCCCCGTTAACCGAACGCCTGTACATCTTCCAAAGAAGTGCCAACTGGATGGTTCCGCGGGGCGACCGCCCCTATCGCGACTGGGAACGCTGGGCCTTTGCCCACGTGCCTGGCCTGGCCAAGCTTTACCGGGCCCGCCTGTGGGCCATGCTCGAACTCTTCTTGCTCCCGGTGATCCAGCAAAAGCCCTGGGCCATGCGTTACTACCGGCGCATTGCTCTCCGGTACTTGGAAGAAACCGTGCGCGACCCCGAGCTGCGCCGCATTTTGGTGCCCGACTACCCGGTGGGAGCCAAGCGAATCTTGATTTCCGACGACTACTACCAATCGCTGAACTTACCCCAAGTGCGGATCGTGACCGACGGTGTCGGCTCGATGACAGAGAACGCCATTGTCACCAAGTCCGGTGAACGGCTGGAAGTGGATGCCGTGATTTTCGCCACCGGTTTTCGCACGAATCCCTTCCTTGCTGGCTTGCGCATCGAAGGCCTGAACGGGCAACTCCTGGAGCGTGACTGGGCAGAAGGAGCCCGCGCTTATTACGGAATCACCGTGCCGGGCTACCCGAACTTCTTCATGCTGTACGGCCCGAACACGAACCTCGGGCACAACTCGATCCTGTTCATGCTCGAATGCCAGTTCCAGTACATCCTCGAGGCGCTGCGCGTGTTGCGCAACGGTGCCGCTTACCTGGATGTACGTCGTGACGTGTTCGAAGCCTTCAACCGTGAGATCCAAGCTGCATTGCAACGCACCGCCTGGGCACGGGTGGACCACAGTTGGTACAAAGACGAAGCCGGGCGCATCACCAACAACTGGCCTTACTCCACCCTGTGGTATTGGTGGAAGACCCGCCACTTGAACCTGGCCGACTACCGGGTCGTCTCACTTGCCGAAGCGGTGGAAGCCGCGGAATCCAAGCCCGTACCTTTGGCTGCAAGTGCCGGCGCACGCTAGGTTCGTCGCTGGGCTTCCTACCTGTCAGCGGAAGGATGCCGCAAAGCGTTTTCGCACTCCGATTCGCAGCGGTGCCGCTGGCTACTCCGGAAACCACTCGCTTTCGGGCGCAGCACGAGTGCGGCAAGCGGCATAGCCCCGTGGTCCGCACCGCTCTAGCCCGCATCCTCCTTGCTCATGCGGTGCCGGCATTGCTGGCCATCGCCATCGGCTGTGGGACGGATGGCGAGCCACCCGCACCCACACCGGGGCTAAACCTGCAAACTTCGGAAGATGTGTGCCACTCACCCCCGGTGGCCGGCTACGGCTTCGACCGCTACGGCGGCTGGAAAGGAATCCGCGTGCCAGGCACGGGCCGCTTCCGCGTGGAGCGCATCCGCGGTGTGTGGTGGTTTGTCACCCCGGAAGGACACGCTTTGTTCTCCACGGGAGTGACCGGCGTGGATCCCGTGGGCGACTACGTGCAAAACACGAACGATTCGCCCTACCTGGCTAACGTGCTGCGCCGCCATGGTTCCGTGCAAGCGTGGGCCGAGGCGACCACCCAGCGCTTTTGTGCCCTCGGTTTCCGCGTTCTCGGCGGCTGGATGGGCGCCGAGCATCTCGATCTGTTTGCCGAGCGCTTTCCGTACACGGTGAACGTGGATGTGTACAACACCTTCCCTCCGGTGCGGGGCGGGCCGCCGTCGCTCCGCACTCGCCGCGATGTGTTCGTTGCCGATGCCTTAGAGCGCGCCCGCTCGGTTACGGCCCCAGGAAGCCTTGCCGAGCGATGCGCGCGCGACCCGTGGTGCATTGGCGTGTACGTGGAGAACGAAGTGCCGTACTTGCCCTCGATTCTCGCCGGCGGCGGCCACCTCGACGTGTATCTCGCGCAGCCTGCCGGAAGCCCAGGCAAAACCGCCGTCGCCGAGTTTTTCCGCCAGCGTTACCGAGGCGACATCGAGGCGTTCAATCGCGTGTGGGCCACCCAACTGCGAGATTTCGCCGAGTTCGCCCAACTGAGGTTTTTGGGCACGTGCCCGGCTTCGCTCGGATACGAAGACGATCTTTGTTACTTAGACGAACCGCCCGAGCGGCGCGCGGATCGTGTGGCCTTTGAAGCGCTCGTAGCCGCACGGGTTGCCGAGATTGCCGACCAAGTGTTGAACGAACTCGGTACGCAAGTGCTGAACCTCGGCCCGCGCGTGGTGGTTGGCCCGTTCGCTCACGAGGTGATTCGTGCTCTGGCCGCACCGACCGATGTGTTTTCCACGAACAACTACGACATTACCGCTTATGCCAGGTCGTTCCTTCCCTCTGGCATCGAAGAACGACTGAGCGCTCTAGGGTTCACCGCCATCGATCCGTTCCAACGGCTTCGCGAGTTCTGGCAGCTAACAGGCAAACCCATCCTGATCACCGAGTGGTTTTACCGGCGCGCGCGTCCGGGAGGCTCCTTTCCACCGGTGTTACCCGAAGTGCCCGACGGGCCAGCCCAAGCCGCGGCCGTTCGCGCCTATATGGAACAAATCCTCCGGATGCCGTTCGTGGTCGGCACCCACTGGTTTCAGTGGGTAGACCAACCCAAGGAAGGTCGGCGCGACGGCGAAAACCAACTGATCGGCATCGTCGACATCGAAGATAACCTCAACGAGCCTCTGGCCAGCACCATGGCGGAAATCCACCACAGTGTGGTCACGCGCCGCCTCGCACTTCAGGAGTAAATGCCCGTAGGCTCAGGCGCTCGGCACCACCCATGGCCAAGCAAGCCACAACACAGCTCGGGAACGACGAATACTTCATGCGCCAGGCTTTAGCTGGCGCCCGCAAAGCTGCGGCCGCGGGAGAAGTACCGGTTGGCGCAGTAATCGTTCGGCAAGGCCGTGTCGTGGCACGCGGTTACAATCGGCCAATCGCGAAACGAGACCCAACGGCGCATGCCGAGATCGAAGCTTTGCGCAAGGCCGCGCGCCGTTTGGGGAATTACCGCTTGCCCGACTGCACGCTCTACGTCACCATCGAGCCTTGCGCAATGTGTGCCGGCGCCATTGCTCACGCTCGGCTTTCCCGCATCGTGTACGGAGCCCCGGACCCTAAGGCCGGAGCCTGCGGCAGCGTGATCGACGTTCTTCACGAGCCCCGCATCAACCACCACACGCAAGTGGAGGGCGGGCTGCTGGCAAGAGAGTGCGCCGCAATCGTGCAGGACTTCTTCCGCAGCCGCCGGGGAAAGCGAACCGAGCGTCGTGCGTGAAAGCCCGCTACGTCGGGCGAGGGAGCGTGGGCGGCGATCGAGCCTCGGGCCGTGCCTTCCGCTGGCGGATTTCCACCCAGTCAGCCGAATATGCGGTGATGCAGGAGGAAGACGAGCACGAACACCCCACCCGCTACGCTCAGTGCACCAATGGGAATTTCGCTCAGGGCCAAACGAGTTCGGCCCTGCCACACTGCCACGAACGGGAAAAACGACGTCTGCCGGTAAAACTCCGCTAGCTCCGGACCACTGCGACGCCGCCGGTAGTCCTGGTGCCAAGCGCCCACGACCGAGTAAACCAGCAAGCCCCCAAAGAAGGCCATGTCGATTGGGGCTCGCAACACGAGTAAATGCCCCAGACCGAGCAACGCGAACCCCATGAATGCCGGGTGGCGTGTGACGTGCAGGATCCCACGCACACCCGCACCGGGCCGCGCCGTCAAGGTGGACACTGGATTCGGGCTCGCAAAGCCCAACACAAGCAACACGATGGCAATCAAATTCACCACCATGGTTGCCCACCATACTCCCGGAACGAGCGCCAGTGCCGGTAGCCACACGCCCCGAGATACGCGGTGAACGAAGAAGGTGGTCATCAGCGGGATGAACGTGGCAAACGCCACCAGCGAGTACAGAACTCGAAACCCCTGCTCCCCTAAGTGGCGAATCAAGCGTTCCCGTATCGGAGGATGGCTCAAGAACGTGTGGGTTCCGCCAAACGCAATCCACCAAGCGAGAACTTGAAGTGCTGGGTCCATGTTCGTCCCCTTTTCTTGGCGCACCCGGGCGCAAGGTCAACGCTTAGGTACGCCGTGGCGGGGGCGATTGTAAAGCTTCGCGCCAGCGATTCGCCGCAAACGTGTGGGTGCAGTCGGGGGAAGACGCCACTCACCTCGGGGAAACAAGCCGTTTAGCGCGGAGGCAATCGGGAGGTGCATGTCCAGCTCTCGCACCGCGTGAGGTGAAGAAACAGCGCGTGCCACGCTTGCAAAGCGCCAAAGTTTGGCGCTGTAGGGGAAGCGTTGCCATGTTCCGGGTGCCTGCGCAGGTATGGCAAAAGGTTGTTCGAAGCCCGCTCCACGTACGGGGGCAACGGCGAGCCGGCCGTTGGCGGATGGGCATTTGGCTCGTGGCCGTGCTTGCCAGCAGTTGTGGGCAAGACTCCGATCCGGTGCCCGAGCCGGTAACCCTGAGCTACCTGACGCGTCCCGCGCACGTCCTCGGTTGGGGCTCGCCGCGTTTTCGACCCGACGGGCGGTGGCTCTCCTTTGGTTTTGCCCACAAGGACAATCCCGAACGGCGCGACGTTGGGATGATTTCCCTCGAAACAGGAGAATTTCGTTGCCTCACTTGTGGTGCTCCCCGGTCGGCTGCCGCCCACCTGTGGTTTCCCGATGGTCAGCGACTGCTCGTGTACTACTTTGGCATCTTTACCGACAACTTCTTCGTGTTCGAGCCGGAAACGCCCGACCGGCTGTACCGCATCGAGGGGGTCAAAACGGCGGAGCTCACGCACGACCGCTTCCCCGTGCTTTCTCCCGATGGAAGGAAGCTCGTTTGGACCAAAGTGCGGCTCGATGGGTTCCACATCGTCATGGGCGACCTTGTGCGCGATCCCCGCGGCTACCACGTGGAAAACGTGCGCCACTTGTACCCGCCAAGGGTGGACTCGCAGGATAGTTTGCAGCAGTGGTCACTCGCGCATGCGTGGTACGAGGCGAAATCGTTTACCGACCAAGGAAGAACGCTCGTGTTCTCGGCCACGCGCGACGAGGCAGCCAACGTCGACATTTACCTGCTCGACTTAACCTCGGGAAACGTGGTGCGCGTCACCCACCACCCGGAATGGGATGAAACGGCCGAGTTTTCCCCCGACGGGCGTTGGCTCGCATTCGAATCCACACGAGCCCACGTGGTGCTGCGGTTGCTTTCGTTGCTCCACATGCCGCCGCTGATCGATTTTGCCGCAGTGTTGCCCATCACGAACATGACGTTGACCGGGCCGTTGTTCGCAACGCATGAACCTTATCTGCTCGATCGAGTGGGCGACCGCGGGGACTACATCGGCCAGCGCTTGAGCGCCGAAGGCAACGACGGCTGGGCCACGCGCGACGGCGTCCGTTGGCACCCCGACGGTACGCTGGTGGCGTGGGGTGCCGTGCTGGGTGCGACCATTCGCGACACCCACATCGGGCTCGCCCGGTTCACTTCGCGGCGCGCGCTAACGCCGCTTCCGCCGTTGAACACGCCGGAACCGACCTGGGCCCCGCCGCTAGCCGAGGTGCCGCTGCGACCGAACAAGATCGAGGAGGAACTGACCGGTCCCTTCGGCGGCGCAGCCACGCTGAAAGTGGACGGCACGCTCGTCTCCGGCCGTTTCACCATGGAACTGCATGGGCTGGCCGTCCGCCCAGGCGAGAGGCTAGACGGCCGCTTAGCCATCGACTTGGTAACGTCCGACACTGCCCGGATTGACGCCGATGTTCGGCTATCTGGTCGGGCCCGGGGATTTCTCGACGTCGCCCTCGAGATCACGGGTACTCGGGCGGTAGGGCACGTGCGCGTGCAGCGTGGGGCGGAACGCTACGAAGTCTCGTTGCCTACGCCCGAGCCGGCGCAAAACGGCACCGTGGCGCGGCAGCCGGTTGACTTGCGCTAGCGCAGTCGCCAGCTTGATGGGTTGCTTCGCACTGCGTCCGTTCTCCGCAGTGCAAACAGTGATGCAAGAGAAGGAGGAAACACATGGACCCAGCAGCCAAAAAAACAGCCTTGCGCATGATCCCGTACGGCTTGTACATCCTCACGGCCGAAAACCAACGCGGTGACATCGCCGCCGCCACGGTCAATTGGGTCACCCAAGCGGCATTCGAGCCGCCGCTGGTGGTGGTGGGGGTGAAAGCCGACTCGAGCGCGCACGCGCTCATCAAAGAAACGCGCGCCTTTGCCCTCAACATGTTGGGCAAGGGCCAGCAATCGCTCGCGTTCACGTTTTTCAAACCCGCAGTGAAAGAAGGCGAGACCATTTCCGGCGAGCCCTTCGAACGCGGGGTGACGGGGGCGCCGCTGTTGGTGCGCTGTCCCGCGTATGTGGAGTCGCGCGTTGTCGAGCTGCTCGAGCGAGGCGACCATTCTGTGGTCGTGGGCGAAGTCATTGCTGCTGGCGTAAGGCAACCCATCGAGGCGCGGCCCGACGACACGATTTTGTGGCTCAAAGAACTCGGAGAAAAAGTCTTTTACGGCGGCTGAGAGATCCATCCACTTTGCCGCGGCCCGCGACCCTACAGTAGACCGGGAGCAGTAGAGGTCCCTATCGCCGTGTCTTCTTGCGGCTAAGCTCCACGAATCCGTAAGCTTGGGCTCTCACCCATGCGAACGCTGCCGGCACGGTTGATTCTTTTGCTTCTCCTGATTGCTGCTGTCGCAACGGCGGTGTGGTGGCGGCAAAGCAGCGAGCGGAGGGGTGAGTCCGCTAGCGGCGCCCACACAGAAGCGGTGCGCACGGTTGCCGTGTTTCCCTTGACGGCCGCCAACGAAGAAAGCGAATCCGTTGCCTCGGGCGTGGGGCGACTGTTGGCCCACCGTTTAAGTGGCAACGGCCCCTGGCGGCGCATCCCCGGACAATGCTTGCGAGCCGGGGGCAGTCAGGCAGGGGCGTGGACCATCGAGGCGGCGCGCATGCGGGCACGGGAGCTTGGAGCAGCAGCGTTTGTTGTCGGTCACGTCCAACTGGCGCAAAATCAAATCGAAGTGGAAGCACAGTGGTTCGATCTCTCCGATCCGGAGCCACGAGCGACAGCCCGAGCTACAGGCGCGTTGCGGGGGCTCACGGCCGTAGTCGACCGTGTGGCCGAGCAGCTCGAGGCGGGCCGGATTCGGCCCGAGCAAGTGCGCATTGCGCGGGTAGCCGCGGTTACGTCCGACTCGTTGCCAGCGCTTCTGGCATTTTTTGCCGCCGAAGAGCACTTGGAGCTGGGCCAACTCGGAGCCGCCGAAGAGGCCTTGGATCGAGCGGTCGAAGCCGATCCCCAGTTCGCCCTTGCTTACTACCGCTTGGCCGAAATTGCCGGGCTCCTCGGCGATGAAGAACGTGCGGCTCAGGCGCGGCAGAATGCGCTGTTACTCAGCAACCGCTTGCCCGTGCAGGAGCGGGCACTGAGCGAGCTGTTGGTGTTGCGCTTGCGACAGCAACTAGCGGAGGCGGAGCAAGGCTACCGTTCGCTGCTCGGCCAACAACCGAGCGAATGGGAAGCGTGGTGCGCGCTCGGGGAGCTGGCCAAACTGCGGGGAGACCTAACCGAGGTGCGCAAAGCGCTGGAACAGGTGCGCCGCATCTTTCCATCGCAAGGCGATCCGTGCGGGGCACGGGCGAAGGGTTGGCTCGACTAAAGCGAGCTCCAGCCGAGTTTCGGCCGCTGACAGAAAAAGAAACAACGAGGCTAGACACTTCAGCCCAACTCCTGCTATGGACGGCTCCATCGTTGTTTCTTGTTCGCGTGGCGCCGGCATCGGGCTGGCTCGTTTACGGAAGAAGAAAGAACGGTAAGTCAGCTCGAACAGAAGGAGTCAAGCCATTTCGACCAAAGTCTTTGTCGGCAATTTGAATTTCCGCACGACGCAGGAACAACTTTCTCAAGCTTTTTCCGTGGTGGGCGAAGTCCGCAGTGTCCACATGCCCATGGATCGCGAAACGGGGCGCCCCCGTGGGTTTGCCTTTGTGGAATTCGGCTCGGGTGACGAGGCCGCGCAGGCAATCGAGCGGTTCGACGGCCAGGAGCTAGACGGCCGGAAACTTCGGGTAAATCTCGCGCAGGATCGCCCGCAGCGTTCTTACGGAGCGCCGCGCTCGACAACCAGTGCGCCCACTCCCGGCTGGGCTCAGACCGCCGGCGGGCCTATGCCGTACCGCGACGAGCCGCGGAACTTCAAGGCCAAGGGCAGCCGGCGCAATTTGCGTGCTCGCAAGCGAAGTTTGAATTATTGAGGGGACTCACGGCTCCTCGGCTCCCCATCGCGGGAACTTCAGGGGCCGTTACTCGTTGGGTTCGGGAACCGGACTCCGGTTGACCGTAACGTGACAAACGGTCACTCCTCTAGTTGTTAGGAGGAGCTCGCCCATGATCGAATTGTACACGGCGCCCACACCCAATGGGTGGAAGATCTCCATTGCGTTGGAGGAGTTGGGGTTGCCCTATGAAGTCCGCGTGGTGAACCTGTTGGCCGGCGAGCAAAAGCGACCGGAGTATCTGCGGCTCAATCCGAACGGGCGCATTCCCACCATCGTGGACCATGACAACGGTGGTTTCGTCGTTTTCGAGTCGGGGGCCATTTTGGTTTACCTTGCGGAAAAAACCGGCCGGCTCATGCCGCAAGACCCGAAGGGACGGTCCGTTGTTCTCCAGTGGCTGATGTTTCAAATGGCCGGCATTGGTCCGATGATGGGCCAAGCCAATGTGTTTTACCGGTACTTCCCCGAGAAGATTCCTTCGGTGATCGCGCGTTACCAGAACGAGTGCCGGCGTTTGTTCGAAGTGTTGAATAACCGCTTGGCGGACCGCGAGTACTTGGCCGACGATTACTCCATTGCCGACATTGCCCACTGGGCGTGGGTTCGAACGTACAAATGGTCCGGCGTGTCCATCGATGGGTTGGACCACCTCCGCCGCTGGATGGACCGCATGGCCGCCCGCCCCGCCTGCCAGCGGGGCGTCCAAATCCCGGCATCCGTGCCTAACCTCACCGAACCAGAAAACGAAGAAGCCGCCAAAGCCTTCGCCGAAGCCGCCCAAAAATTGGTACAACGGTAGGGCCGGTAGGGGCAGACCCACGTGTCTGCCCCGGTCCCCATGATCCCCATGATCCACGGGGCGCACACGCCGATGCCACGGCCGCACACACGGGTACCACGGGCGCGCACGCCGGTGCCACGGGCACACACGGTAGGGGCAGACCGACGTGTCTGCCCCGGTCCCCATGATCCCCGTGATCCACGGGCCGCACACGGTAGGGGCAGACCGACGTGTCTGCCCCGGTCCCCATGATCCCCGTGATCCACGGGCCGCACACGGTAGGGGCAGACCCACGTGTCTGCCCCCGGTCCCAATGACCCGATCGGCGCACACATGGGTACCATGGGGCGCACACGGGGCGCACACGGTAGGGGCAGACCCACGTGTCTGCCCCGGTCCCCACGACCCGACGGCCGCACACACGCGCACACATGGGCGCACACGCGGGCGCACACGCCGGTGCGCCCCTACCGGTCTGCCGCAACAATCCGGGCGCGCACATGGGCGCACACACAGGTGCGCCCCTACGTGTCTGCCACGATCCCCGTGATCCACGGGGCGCACACATGGGTGCCAGGGGCGCACACACAGGTGCGCCCCTACCGGTGTGCCGCAATAATCCGGGCGCACACGCGGGCGCACACGCGGGCGCACACGTAGGTGCGCCCCTACCGGTCTGCCGCAATAATCCGGGCGCACACGCGCGCACCATGGGCGCACACGCGGTAGGGGCAGACCGACGTGTCTGCCCCGGTCCCAATGATCCACGGGGCGCACACATGGGTGCGCCCCTACCGGTGTGCCGCAATAATCCGGGCGCACACGCCGGTGCGATGGCCGCACACGGGGCGCACACGCGGGCGCACACATGGGTGCGCCCCTACCGGTCTGCCGCAATAATCCGGGCGCACACGCGCGCACCATGGGCACACACGGGGCGCACACGTAGGTGCGCCCCTACGTGTCTGCCCCGGTCCCAATGATCCCCATGATCCACGGGGCGCACACGGTAGGGGCAGACCCACGTGTCTGCCCCGGTCCCAATGACCCGATCGGCGCACACATGGGTGCCAGGGGCGCACACACAGGGGCGCCCCTACCGGAAAAAACGGGGGCCATCCCTTGAACCGCAGCTCGTTGAAATGGAAGGAAAACTGGATTCAAAGAACAAGCGATCATGGAAGAAGAAACCGGCGAAATCAGCAGCAAGCAGCTCGTCCGCGAAGGGCAGATTCTCACCGGCCCGCTCTTCAGCGAGCCGATGCGGGTGGAGACCGTGCGGGTCAATGGACCCGACACCTGGGTCGTTGGCCTGGTTGGCACACAGTCCGAGCGATTCCGCAAGGTCACCCTCACGCGGCGCGACCTCGAAGGCCTCACCATCCTGGGTACTCGCCACACCTACGACGGCGACGGCCGCCTTCTTCGCCTTGGCCTGCAGGCCTACTCGCTCGGGATCGCGTACGAGTTCTTCCTCTACCGCGACATCACCCGCTTCGTGAAGCGACAGAGTGCCAAGGCCGCCGCCCAGGGTGACGACCCACGCGCCCGCGCCGTCGGCTTCTTAATGTCGCGCTATCGGCGCACGCTGGCCTCGGACGGAACAGCATAGGGGAGACCGGATCGTTATGTTGAAGCTCGAAGACCTGCGGCCTCGCGCTGTCGTGCGGGGCATAGTCCCTGACAGCACCGTCACCGTCGTCAGCGTTGAGTGGTATGGCTCCGACGCCCTGGAGCTGACCTACAAGGACCCGACCGGACGGGTGGCCAACGTCTTGCTGTACCGGGACGACGAGCCGCGGCTGGAGCTAGTGGAGCAGGGGCGGCCGTGGAGCTTCGACGGCGAGGGGGCCCTTTTCCGGCTCGTCTCGGAAGCCCACCGGATTCGTCTCGCCTACCTCTTCGATCCCCTGCTTGCGATCCACACCTCGCTGCTCGATCCCCTGCCGCACCAGATCACGGGCGTCTACGAAGCCATGCTCCCGCGCCAGCCGCTGCGCTTTTTGTTGGCCGACGATCCCGGAGCGGGTAAGACCATCATGGCCGGGCTGCTGATCAAGGAGCTGCTCGTCCGGGGGGATGTCCAGCGGTGTCTGGTGGTGTGTCCCGGGAGCCTCGTGGAGCAGTGGCAGGACGAGCTGTACCGGCGCTTCCAGCTCCGCTTCGAGATCGCCACCAACGACAAGCTGGAGGCCGCGCGCACTGGCAACTGGTTCCTAGAAAACGACCTGGTGATCGCCCGCTTGGACAAGTCCGCCCGGGACGAATCCGTACAGGCGAAGCTGGCAGCTCCGGAGTGCCGGTGGGACCTGGTGGTGGTAGACGAAGCCCACAAAATGTCGGCCACCTTCTTCGGGGGCGAGGTGAGGTACACCAAACGCTACAAGCTGGGCCAGCTTCTGTCGGGGCTCACCCGGCACTTCCTTCTCCTGACGGCCACCCCCCACAACGGCAAGGAGGAAGACTTTCAACTTTTCCTGGCCCTGCTGGACGGCGACCGGTTTGAAGGCCGGTTCCGGGACGGCGTGCACCAGGTGGACGTCTCGGACCTCATGCGCCGCATGATCAAAGAGAGGCTGGTCAAGTTCGACGGGAGGCCGCTGTTCCCGGAGCGGTTTGCCCATACCGTGCCTTACCGGCTCTCGGATCTGGAGGCGCACCTTTATAAGGAAGTCACCGACTACGTTCGTCAGGAGTTCAACCGTGCGGATACCCTGGAGGACGAAAAGCGCGCGGGAACAGTCGGGTTTGCCCTCACCACCTTACAGCGGCGCCTGGCGTCCTCGCCCGAGGCCATCTACCAGTCTCTCCGGCGCCGACGGGAGCGCCTGGAGAGCCGGCTGCGGGAGGTGGAGCTCCTCCAGCGCGGCGGGGCGGTAGCCGTACCGGCGGCCCTCGGCCCCACGGTGGACCCCGAGGACCTGGAGGACCTGGAAGACGCCCCAGACGCCGAAGTGGCTGAGAAAGAAGAAGAGGTTCTCGACCAGGCCACAGCGGCCCGCACCATCGAGGAGCTGCGGGCGGAGATCGCCACGCTCAGGCGGCTAGAGACGCTGGCGCAACGTGTGCGGCAAAGCGGGGAGGACCGGAAATGGACGGAGCTCGCTAACCTCCTCGCCGAACTCTTCGCTCCGGCGTCCGTCACCAGTCGCATTGCGGAAGCGACCCCCGGATACGGGGCGGATCTGCCGAGACCGGTGGCACCGCCCCGACAAAAACTCGTGATTTTTACCGAGCACCGGGACACGCTGCACTACGTCGTGGAGCGCATCTCCACCCTGCTCGGCCGGCCCCGGGCGGTGGTCTCGATCCACGGGGGCATGGGCCGGGAAGAGCGCAAGAAGGCCCAGGAAGCTTTTCTCCACGACCCCGAAGTCCAGGTCTTGGTAGCCACCGACGCCGCCGGCGAGGGCATCAACCTCCAGCGGGCGCACCTCATGATCAATTACGATCTTCCGTGGAACCCGAACCGCATCGAGCAGCGCTTCGGCCGCATCCACCGCATCGGGCAGACCGAACCCTGTCACCTCTGGAACCTGGTGGCCATCGAGACCCGCGAAGGTGACGTCTACCACACGCTGCTGTGGAAACTTGAAGAGGCTCGTAGGGCTTTGGGTGGCAAGGTGTTCGATGTTTTGGGGAAGCTCCAGTTCGAGGGGCGGCCGCTCCGCGACCTGCTGGTTGAGGCTATCCGGTACGGGGAGCAACCCGAGGTTAGAGCGAGGCTGAGCCGCGTCATCGACGAAGCAATGGACGTGGCCCGGATCCAGGGTCTCGTGGAGGAGCGCGCCCTTGTGCACGAGATCATCGATTCGGAGCGGCTCCGCCGCATCCGGGAGGATATGGAGCGCGCTGAGGCACGGCGGCTTCAGCCGCACTACATCGAGTCGTTCTTCCTCGAGGCGCTCCAACGGCTTGGCGGTAGCGTGCGCCAGCGGGAGCCGCGACGGTACGAGGTAACCCACGTGCCGGCGGCGGTCCGCCACCGCGACCGGCTCATCGGCACCCGCGAGCCCATCCTCCCGCGGTACGAGCGCATCACCTTCGAGAAAGACCTCGTTGCTCCCCCCGGGCAGTCCCCGGCCGCCTTCGTCTGCCCAGGCCACCCGCTTCTGGACGCCGTCATTGACCTAACCCTGGAACGTCATCGGGACCTGCTGCGCCGCGGGGCGGTGCTGGTGGACGACCGAGACCCGAGCGAGGGGCCGCGCGTGGTGTTCTACCTGGAGCACGCCATCCAGGACGCGAGCACCACGCGCGCTGGCGAGCGCCGGGTGGTCTCACGGCGTCTGCTGTACGTGGAGCTGGATGCCGACGGTAAAGCGCGCCACGCAGGCTACGCCCCTTACCTGGACTACCGGCCTCTCCGACCGGACGAACCATTGCCGGAGCAGATTCTGGCCCGCCCCGAGTGCGCCTGGATCACCCGCGACCTGGAGAGCCGAGCGCAGGCGTACGCGGTCGCTCACGTGGTTCCGGAGCACCTGGAGGAGGTGCGGCGGCGGCGGCTGGAGTGGATCGAGAAGACCCGGGCGGCGGTGAAGGACCGACTCACCAAGGAGATCGCCTACTGGGATCACCGGGCCGAGGAGCTACGCCTGCAAGAGCTGGCTGGGAAACCCGCGGCCCGGCTCAACTCCCAGGAAGCCCGGCGC
>BEIG01000055.1 GCA_002898795.1 bacterium HR30
GCGGGCATCCCGAAGGGATGCCACAGCACCCCCTGGCAGCGCGGACGTCCTCGTCCGCAAAACGCACGAACACGTGTGTCGTGGTCACCCACGCTGGTTCCCCTGCGGGCTCCGGCCCGCACGCGGCAGCATGGCTGCCGCACTCCAAAACATGTGCATCCCAAAACGGGCACGGTGCCACGAAACCGGTAACGGCTGTGTGGCCGCGGGCAAACCCTTGGGCACGTTGGTGCCGGCGGAAACAAGGGCGCATTGCCATGCGCCCCTACCATCCGCGGGCGGCGTTGTGGTTACCACCGGAAACGTCCGTGCCGGTGGAAACAAGGGCGCACGGCAGTGCGCCCGTGGTTTCCACCAGCACCCGTGCACCCCGTGAACACAACCGAGCTTTCCCGTCTCACCCTCCAGCCCCGGAGAAGGGCAGTAAATATGGAGTGCGAAAGCCATGCTTTCGCGGGCATCCCGAAGGGATGCCACAGCACCCCCTGGCAGCCCCGACGTCCTCGTCCGCAAAACGGACGAACACGTGTGTCGTGGTCATCCGCCCAGGTTTTCCTGCGGGCCTTCGGCCCGCACGCGGCAGCATGGCTGCCGCACTCCAAAACATGTGCATCCCAAAACGGGCACGGTGGCACGAAGCGGCAACAAGGGCGCATTGCCATGCGCCCCTACCATCCGCCGACGGCGTTGTGGTTACCACCGGAAACGTCCGTGCCGGTGGAAACAAGGGCGCACGGCCGTGCGCCCGTGGTTTCCACCAGCACCCGTGCACCCGATGGACACAACCAAGCTTTCCCGTCTCACCTCCAGCCCCGGAGAAGGGAAATAAATATGGAGTGCGAAAGCCATGCTTTCGCGGGCATCCCGAAGGGATGCCACCGCACCCCCTGGCAGCGCGGACGTCCCCGTCCGCAACGTGTTCGAACACGTGCGTGGTGGTCACCCGCCGTGGTTTCCCTGCGGGCCTTTGGCCCGCACGCGGCAGCATGGCTGCCGCACTCCAAAACACGTGCATTCCAAAACGGGCACGGTGACACGAAACCGGTTACGCGTGGGTAGCCGGGGGCAAATCCCTGGGCACGTTGGTGTCGGCGGAAACAAGGGCGCATTGCCATGCGCCCCTACACGGCCATGCGCCCCTACCATCCGCGGGCGGCGTTGTGGTTACCACCGGAAACGTCCGTGCCGGTGGAAACAAGGGCGCACGGGCCGTGCGCCCGTGGTTTCCACCAGCACCCGTGCACCCGCTGAACACAACCAAGCTTTCCCGTCTCACCGTCCAGATCCGGAGAATCGGTGTGAATATGGAGTGCGAAAGCCATGCTTTCGCGGGCATCCCGACGGGATGCCACACCACCCCCTGGCAGCGCGGACGTCCCCGTCCGCAACGTGTTCGAGCACGTGTGTCGTGGTCACCCGCCGTGGTTTCCCTGCGGGCCTTTGGCCCGCAGGCGGCAGCATGGCTGCCGCACTCCAAAATCTGCACACCCCAAAACGGACACGGTGACACGAAGCCGGTTACGCGTGGGTAGCCGGGGGCAAATCCCTGGGCACGTTGGTGTCGGCGGAAACAAGGGCGCATTGCCATGCGCCCCTACCACCCGCCGGCGGCGTTGTCGTTACCACCGGAAACGTCCGTGCAGGTGAAAACAAGGGCGCATTGCCATGCGCCCCTACACGGCCATGCGCCCCTACCACCCGCGGGCGGCGTTGTGGTTACCACCGGAAACGTGCGTGCGGGTGAAAACAAGGGCGCATTGCCATGCGCCCCTACCATCGGCGGGCGGCGTTGTGGTTACCATCGCAAACGTGGGCGGCGATGGAAACGCGGGTGCGCGGCCGTGCGCGCCTACGGCGGGGGGCTTGGGGCTGATCCCAGCGTTTTCGGCGGCCAATCATGCGGGGTGTTTTCTCCGGCCAGGGGGAACGCCGGCTTTGGCTCGAGACCCGGCCACGACTTTGTTCCTTGTCACCGTTCGGTACTTCCCCGAAGGCGACGGCAACCCTGGAAGGAACTCGATCCCTTTGCTTTGAAACCCATTGTTTCTGTTCCCTGGGAGGTCAAAAACGATGCAGGAAGTTCTCATTCTCGAAGCTGCGCGGAGTCCTATCGGGCGCCGCAAAGGAGGTCTGGCTGGGCTTCACCCGGCTGCGTTGTTGGGGAAGATTCAGCGAGCCGTGTTGGAACGGGCTGGGGTAGACCCGCGGCAAGTGGGGCAAGTGGTGGGCGGCTGTGTGTCGCAAGTTGGAGAGCAATCGTTCAACATTGCGCGCACTGCCTGGCTCGGGGAGGGACTGCCCATGGAAGTTCCGGCCACGACCGTGGACAGCCAGTGTGGCTCGAGCCAACAAGCCACTTCGCTTGCTGCTGGTTTGATCGGGGCAGGGATCGAAGACGTGGTGCTGGCTTGCGGCGTGGAAATGATGACCCGCGTTCCCCTTGGCTCGAACATGCGTGGCGGCACGCCGTTTCCGCCTTCGTACGCCGAACACTACGCGTTCGCTACCCAGTTCCAGGGTGCGGAAATGATCGCCAAGGAGTTCGGCATCACTCGGGAGGATACCGACCGCTTTGGCCTGAGGAGCCAGCGTCTCGCTAACCAAGCTTGGAACGAGGGACGCTTTGCCCGCGAGGTGGTACCGATCGAGGCTCCGGTGGTGGATGAAAACGGCAACCCCACGGGAGAAGTGCGGCGGGTCGAGCGCGACGAAGGGCTGCGGGAAACTTCGTTGGAAAAGCTGGCCGCGCTGCAACCGGTGGAGCCCGGAGGCATCCACACCGCGGGCACTTCGTCGCAGGTGTCGGACGGTGCGGCTGCAGTGTTGCTGGCCTCACCGGAGGGAGCAAAGCGGCTCGGAGTGAAGCCCCGTGCAAGAATCGTCGCGACCACCCTGGTGGGGGTGGATCCTGTGACCATGCTCAAAGGCCCGATACCGGCTACCCGCAAGCTTTTGCGACTGACGGGCCTTACCATGGACGATATCGATGTCTTCGAAGTCAACGAAGCGTTCGCTTCGGTGGTGCTCGCATGGATGAAAGCGTGCGAGCCCAACCCCGAGCGGGTGAACCCTAACGGGGGTGCCATTGCGCTGGGCCACCCGACCGGATGCACCGGCGCCCGGCTCATTACGACGGCACTCCACGAACTCGAGCGCACGGGCAGCCGGTACGCGCTCATTACCATGTGTTGCGGCGGTGGCCTCGGAACCGGAACGATTATCGAGCGGCTCTAGTTACTTTCCGCAGAAGGGAGCAGGGCGACAGCCGGAGCCTTGGGCCTTAACCGCCGACGAGTTTGTGCGGGCAGTTGGCGGCGACCCGGTAACCGGCAGGCGTCGCTACGCGGCCCTGCTCCGTGCTCTGCGGCCCGAAGAGCTGCCCTCGCCCGAACGCCAGTACGTCGATGGCGACCTCGTCAAGTTTGCCATGCGGGTGGGGGTGGGAATGTTCGTCGAAAGCGTCATCATCCCCATGGCGAGCTACCGCGGGGCCCAGTGGCGAACGCTGTGTGTGTCCACCCAAGTAGGCTGCCGCATGGGCTGCACGTTTTGCGAAACCGGGCGCATGGGGTTGGTGCGCCACCTCGAAGCTCGGGAAATCGTGGCCCAACGCTTGGTGGCACGCCGCATTCTCGCCGAACGCGGGCTGTGCAAAGCAGGCCCCTATCGGTTCGATCACGATGGCATTCGGAACATCGTGTTCATGGGCATGGGAGAGCCGCTCGATAACTTCGACGAACTCGTGCGCGCCCTCGAAATCCTGGCCGATCCAGCGGGACTGGCATTCCCCTTCTCCCACATGACCGTTTCCACCGTTGGCGTGGCCAGTGGCCTCACGAAGCTCGCGAACTGGGCACGCCAAGACCCGCGCCGGCAAAAGCTCCGGCTCGCCATTTCCCTTCATGCCGCCGACGACGAGTTGCGCAGCCGCCTCGTGCCCGTGAACCGCGCTGTGCCTCTAGCGAAGCTGAAAGAACTGTTGCGGAACTACCCTTTACCGCCGCGCGGGTTGTTCCTCGTGCAATATGTCTTACTCCGAGGGATCAACGACTCCCCCGCTCATGCCCGGAGCCTCGCCACTTGGTGCCGGGATTTACCCTGCGTGGTCAACCTGATTCCGTACAACCCGCAGCGCCCAGCGCTTTACGAACCTCCGGCGGAAAGCACGGTGCTCGAATTCCTCCGAATTCTGCGGGGGCAAGGCATTTTTGCCAAGCGGCGGCTCACCCAGGGTCAACACATTGCGGCCGCTTGCGGCCAACTGGCGACTCACGAGTTGGCCACGACCGACGGCCACCCAAGCCCACCACCGCACTGACTTTTTGCGTCACGGCGGACAAAGCGGCTTCAGTTCCGCGGGAAACGCCCGTGGCTGCTCGGCCCCAGGCGCACGCGTGAGCACGAAGTGCAGGCCACCGCAAATCGCACGGCGAACCTTCGGATCGCTCGCGTGTCCGAGCACCCGCTCGATTTGGGGTGTGAGTCCCCGCCGGCGATACTCGTCGGCCAAGCTCCAACCCAGTCCGTGGAAAGCCCGTTCGCGGCAATCGGGATCGCCCAGGCGTTCGAGGCGCTCGTAAGCACGTTCCGGGCTCGAGGCACGCGTGAACTCTGCTGCCCCAAACACCAAACAGCCGCGCAACCATTCTTGACGAAAGTTCGTCTCGGCTACTCCGTGCCCGTACAGCGGCACGAGTTGGTAGACCCCCAGGGCAGCAGCCACGACATTGGCCACCACGGCCAACCATCGCCCTCCCGCCTGCGCCAGGACATCGACACCACCGGCGGCAAGGGTGAAGAGCAACACCTGCAACGGCGCAAAAAACCGCGCAAAGTAGTAACCCTCGTTCGGCAGTGGGACGATGCGGCTGAACGTCAACGCCATTGCAGAAAGCAAGGCGGCAGCGAACAAGCTCCAAATTACCCGTGGCGCACGAACAGGGGGCGGAGCGGGGCGGGAGCTACCCAAGGCTACGGCGAGAACCAAGGCGAGCAACACGAAAGCGATGGTGAGCCACACCCCGGTGTCGCCCGCACCCCATGCGTCGGCAACGTAGCTCAAGCTGCCCCAGGCATTGGGTGGCTGCACATTGCCCGAGATGGTTTCCGGAAGAGAGAGCCGTTCTGTCCAAGCGAACCACCCGTACGGACGGCGATAGATGTTTTGATAGAGCCATGGCAGCACGCCAATACCCACGCCTGCCATGGCGGCGCCAAGGCATCGCAGCCGAAAAAACTGAGTGAGCAAGCATGCCAGAATCGCCACGGACCAAAGCGCGGTTGCGTACGACATCCACGCAGCCACCGTGGCAAGCCAGCCAACCACAAAGCAGGAAAAACCCGTGGTTCGCCCCTTGCCACTCTGGCGGGCGAGCAATGCCGTGGCACACAGTGCAGGCAAAACGGACTCGGGGTGGGAGCCAACCAAGGTGACTTGGAGTCGCGCTAAATTCGGGCTAGCTCCGATCCAAAGAAATCCTCCCACCACTGCTGCACGCAGAGAGAAGAGCGAGACCATCGCCCAGAGAAAGCAAACAAAGGCAGCCGTCCACCACATCAACTCCAGCCACTTCAACGCCAGAACCGAAGGCTCCCACCAACGAAGCCACAGCGTACCCAGCAGCAACAGCGGCACGGAACCACCATGATCGAGGTCGTCCTGGTAATCCCACACCCGATGCACCCCTTCCCGCTGCAGCTCCAGGCTGCTGAACAGAAATACCGGCTCCTCCCAATTTTGATTGGTCGCGCTCGAAGTCAGCAAAAGCAGCGCGCGCGAGGCGAAAAACGTGGCCACGAGCAGTGTGAAGGCCGCGGCTTTCACGCCACGTTGCGTGGACAAGCCCGCAGCCGGTGCCCAAAAACGATGGGATGCGCCTCGACTCACGTTCGGTGTAGTACAACGGTCCGTCGAAAAAACGAAGCTCGCGGCTTTCGCGAAACCACTGCGGGCACGGAAGCTGGAGCACCTGACGTCGATGCCTTCTGCTCCCACAGGACCCGGCACACATCGCAGCCGAACTAAGGGGGCGGTCGCCAGCCTTTTCGTATTGCGTTTGGTCCGACTATGGGGTAACGAAAATTTGTCGTGTCGGTCGCTCGGGGAGCTGTTTTTACTCAATGGTGGAGGCTGTTGGCGCTTGCCTTGGTGGCTTTAGGGGCCCCGCAAGCCCAAGGCACCGTGCAGTTTAGCCATAACCGGTTCTCCCACGGAATGGTGCTGCAAGCAGGGATGCCGAACCCGATTTGGGGCGTGGCCGAGCGGGGTGAGTCGATCACCGTCAGCTTCGCGGGGCAAACAAAAACCACGGTGGCCGACGAGACAGGACGTTGGGAGGTGATTCTGGATCCGCTGCCTGCCTCGAGCACGGGGAGGACGTTGGTCGTTCAGGGCCGAACGAACCAGATCCAACTCAACGAGGTTCTGGTGGGTGAAGTGTGGTTGTGCAGCGGGCAGTCGAACATGGTGATTAGCCCACCGACGCAAAGCCAACTGGCCAGTTACCCGTTGGTGCGGACGTTCAAGAACCGGCGTTGGGGAGAAATGCCTTCGGGCACGGCGTTTTGGTTTGGAGTGCAGCTCAACGAGCACCTGGGTGTGCCCATCGGGATCATCAACCAAGCTGTGGGTGGGTCGAACATCCGCTTTTGGTTCGGAAATTCGATTACCGGCCCTGCCGGTGACGGTTTAGAGGTTCGATTGCGGCAGAAAGGGCGGCTTTACGAACGCAAAATCGAGCCTTTGTTCCCCCTTGCCTTTCGCGGTGTGTGCTGGTGGCAAGGCGAAGCAGACGACAGTCGGCCAGCGCAGTATGCGGTTGCATTGCCAGCGCTAATCCGATCCTGGAGAGAGGACTTTGGTCGGCCCAACTTACCCTTTATTTTCGTGCAACTGCCAACCGGGGGCGGTTTACGGTTTGGTGAGAGCCCGGCGCCGCTTCCGGTCGTACAACCATTCCAGCTCGTCGCCTCACGGATGCGGGATGCATATTTAAAAGCACTGGCACTGCCGCAAACGGGGATGGTCATTACCATCGATCTCCCTGGCGGAACGCACCCTCGAGAAAAGGAGCTTTACGGCCGGCGCATGGGTTTGGTGGCGCTGGGAACTGTGTACGGGGCGATTTCCGGGAATTATTCGGGACCGGTGTTTTCCCATGTTCGCCAGGAGGGAAACCGGCTGCGGATCTTCTTCCGGCCGCGCACGGCAATTGGCCTGCAACCCGGCGGTTCCAGTAGTTTGCAAGGGTTTGCGATTTCCAACGACGGGTCTACGTGGGTGTGGGCGCACGCGGCAATTCAGGGCTCGGAAGTCGTGGTTTGGCACGAAACGGTACCGAACCCTATTGCGGTTCGCTACGCGTACGACACCTTTCCGCGCTGGGCAAACCTTTTCAATGGTGACGGCTGGGCCGCAGCTCCGTTTTCTTCCGACGTGGAGCCGGGTCCGGGTGAAACTCCCCAACCGACGGCAACACCAACTGGAACCCCGACACCGACGCCGCCGCCGTTACCGACTCTTTCCCCCACGCGCACTTCGAGTCCCACCCATACCGTGCCGCCACCGCCGACAGCGACACCGACCCGCACTGGTACAGCAACACACACACGAACGATCACTTCGACCCCTACCCGCACTGCGACACCCTCCCACACACCGACGCCCACCCCGACCATCCCGCTGGCCTGTTCTAACGGCGCGCAAATCCACGGTGCGCTGGTGCGCGTGCTCCGCAATGCCGATCCGGCAGGAGACGAAGTTCTGCTCATCCTGGGCAACGCTGGTAGCTTCTTCCCGCCCATTCCTCTCGAAGTGGCGGACCGTGGGCTTTTGATTCAAGTTGCCGATCGGGCCGGAAACATCATTTTCAGTCGCCAGCTCCCCGGAGGAGAGAACTGGACCGTGCGCCAAGTCCTCGCCGGGTTCCTGTTCCTGTATCGAGACCCCACGGGCACCCTTGCTCCGGGCATCACTCGGGCGAAGCTCGTGAGCCGCGACGGCATGCGTGTGCAGTTCAGCATCGCCGGGAAGGACTCGAACTTCCAGGTGCGGCCGGATCAACTGCCGCTGCGTGTAGCGGTAGTGTTCGGCGATCAAAGCGACGGGCGTCAGGGCCGTTGCGGCACGATCGACTTTGGTACGGACGACAGGACACGGTGCGGTTATTCTCTGCTCGGTAATACCTTGCTTTGCCGGTGAGCTTTTAGCCCCGAGCCTCCGGCGGCAGCTTTTGTCGTCTTGTCCGTGGCCACCGCGCCTCATCGCCAGCTCACCGCGTCCTTGGGATTTTCTGCATGAGACGACGCAAACCCGCCGACCGCCCTGAAGCAGAACTCGCTCGCAGGGCCGTGTTTTTCATCGCGCTCCTCGGTGTGGTCAGCCTCTGCGCCGACGTAACGTACGAGGGTGCACGCAGCATCACCGGCCCCTATCTCGGCTGGCTCGGTGCGAGTGCTGCGGCCGTCGGTATCGTCGCCGGCGCGGGGGAACTCCTCGGCTACGTCTTACGCCTGTGGTCAGGGGTCGTTGCCGATCGAACCCGCCGGTATTGGTCGCTCACCCTGGTAGGTTACGCTCTGAACTTGTTTGCCGTACCGGCCCTGGCACTCACTCACCACTGGGTTCCGGCGGCTGCTTTGGTCCTGCTGGAGCGCACCGGCAAAGCGCTGCGCACGCCGGCTCGCGATGCGATGCTTTCCTTCGCCAGCGCTCGCACGGGCCACGGGTGGGGATTTGGCCTCCATGAGGCACTCGATCAACTGGGCGCAACCTTGGGGCCACTGGTCGTTGCGGGAATCGTCGCGGCAAACTCCAGCTACCGGCAGGCGTTCGCCTGGCTTCTGCTCCCAGCGAGCGCGGCCCTCGCGGTCCTGTTGCTCGCTCGGTTCCTGTTCCCACAACCGCGCACGTTGCACATCGGGATCGAAACCGTCGAGACCACGAATCTCCCCCGTACTTTGTGGATTTATCTGGCGGGTGCTTGCTGCGTGGCAGCCGGCTATGCCGACTACGCACTCGTTGCCTATCACTTTCACCAAAGTGGCCACGTCAGCGCACCGTGGATTGCGACGTTGTACGCAATCGCCATGGCTGTGGATGGGGCGGCGGCTTTAGTCTTTGGCCGTTGGTTCGACCGCGCTGGGGTTCGAGTGCTTCTAGTCGCCACGGCCCTTTCGGCGCTTGCCCCCATGTTCTTGTTCTCGCAGGGGTTCGAGTTTGCGGTGGCCGGTGTCGTTTTGTGGGGAATCGGATTCGGCGCGCAAGAGTCGGTGTTCCGGGCCGCGGTGGCCGAGCTGACGCCGCCGTCGCGGCGAGGCAGCGCCTATGGTCTCTTCAACATGGCGTTTGGGCTCGCTTGGTTCGCCGGCAGCAGCGTGCTCGGAGTCCTGTATGGCTGGTCGCTTACGGCGGTGGTGGTCGTAGCCACCCTTCTACAAGTTGCTGCGCTACCCTTGTTTTGGAGTGCTGCGCGCCCTCCCCACCGGCCTTGAACAACCGGAAGGAGCGCTCCCTCAAGTAAGGGAACGCCGAAGCTCCTCGATCGCCAGAGGGACTTCCTCCAACGTGTGCACCCGTGGAGCTGGCACGTCCACCGTGCCCAGCGCAAGAAAGTGCATCCCTGCCGCCCGCGCTGCATGCCAGTCGGACTCCGCATCGCCAACGTAAACGGCCTCTTGGGGTGTGAGGCCAAGCCTCTGCAAGCACAACTCCAACATATCGGGATGGGGTTTCGGGCGCGGCACGTCGCGAATGCCAACAGTGACTTCCAAGTAATCGGCCAAGGCAAAACGGCGCACGACTTCTTGGGCGGTGTATCCCCGATTGGTCGCCATGCCTAAACGGTAGTGGCGGCGCAACGTGCGCAGCACTCCGTACAACGCCGGCATCGGGCGCATCAACCCGTAAAACGGCTCGTAGTCGATTGCCGCAGCCACTTCTTTGGCCCGCGCAATCTTTTCTTCGTCGCCACAGAAGACGTGCTCGAAAAATTGCAAGGACGAACCTCGATGTGCAATCTCGGCCAGTTCGCGGGTCATCGGGGGATGCCCCAGGCGGGCCAGGATCGCATTGTAGTACGCGACGTTGGCCGGGAACGAGTCGAACAACACGCCGTCGCAGTCGAAAATCACGCCCCGGAGGTTCTGTGCACGCCCGCCATCAGCCGGCTCTTTTCGGTCTTCCATCGACGGGTTCCTCTGTTGCCTCGGTTGCCGCACCCGTCAACGCCCTCCGAGTTGCCACAATTCTTTTAGCCGCGTGTAGGTGAGCACGAACCAGAGCAACTGCGGCGCCAAAACGAAGCTCAAGAGGCCAGTAAACACGCCAATGGTGTCCATGAACCAGTTCGGGTTCGCAAGCAACACTGGGTAGACGAGCAACACCGACACATGCACGAGAAAAAACGCCGCGAGGCCCACGATACTCCGCACCAAGGTGCCGCGGAAACCTAGGCCCGGGGTTGCCCAGATCAGGGCAAGAAGTGGCACCTGCGCCATCGACAAGGACGCCGGATCGATTTGCAGCACGATCCGCAACTGCTCCTTTTCGAACGTGGCCACCGCGTGCGCCTCGGCTTCTCCCGGTGCCATCCACCAACCGGTGAGCAGTGGGCTCAGCACCTTGGTTACGGCAAGCGCTGCAGCTCGATAAGCCGATCCGAATTCCGACACCGCCCAGCTTGCCAGCAGTAGGGAGAACGCCGCGACGAAACGAAGCGCAAACTTGAGTTTCATGTTTGAGCGCGTTCCACCCACGCCATGGCGTAAAGCGTGGTGAGCATGAGAAACAGCCCCTGCCACACGTATTCGTGAAAGTACTCGAAGAGTCCGGGGTAAAAGTCCACCAAACGGACCAACGTGGCAATCCGGGCAATGTTAACGGCGGAAAGGAGCACCACCCCTGCCAGCATGCCGAGGATTTTTCGCCCCCATGGTGCCGGGTAGGCCAACATAAAACTCAGCAGTACCACGAATACGAACACCCCCGTGCATTCGTGGTTCACTTGCAAGCGCGCCTCTCCAGTCAAAATGATGTTGCCTTCCACCACCTCTGCCCTCGAACCACCAAGCCGGGCCAGGTAAGCGGCCGCGCGGGCAATGCTCTGCTCCGCCAACCCTAAGCGATTTTGTAGGCCGACAGCCGCGGTCAAAGCGCTGAAGGCCAAAAGACAACCGAAGAACACACCAACAAAGCGGACAATCGCTGCACGCATGCTGCTTTCTCGCTTACCTCCGTCTCGGTGCTAGTCGTTTAGCTTTTTACCCTTCGCCGTTTGCCCGCGAGAGCGCCACCACCGCGGCTGCCACACGCCCAGGAACCACGCTCCGGTCAAGAGCGTGGCCGCCAACGGGACCACGTCGCCCACTCGCCCGTAAAGGGTGCGCTCGTGCAAGAGTTTGGCCTCACCGACCACGACCTCCTCGGTAAAAAGGCCGCCTTGCTTTTGCACCCGACCCGCAGCATCCACGATGCTGGTCACGCCGGTGTTGGAACCGCGTAACAAAAAGCGGCGATTCTCCACCGCGCGCCATACCGCCAGTGCCTGATGTTGATACGGTGCAGCGCTCCGGCCGTACCAGGCGTCGTTGAGGATGGTAACCAAAACATTCGCTCCGGCTAGCGTCGTTTTCCGAGGCATATCGCCAACGATGTCTTCGAAACAAATCAGTTGCCCTACGCGGGCACCATTGTCCAGAGGAAACACACGTTCGCTTCGCCCGGCGGTCATCCGGCCCGTAGCCGGACTCAGCGCGTACACCGCCGGCACGAGCTCCCCGCCGGGGATGTATTCTCCAAAGGGCATCAAGATCCGTTTGTCGTACCGCCCGCGCACCACCCCATCGGGCTCCAGCCAAAAAGCGCTGTTGAATTGCTCGGTTTTGTCGGAACCGACAAAGCGGTAAGCCAAGCCGCCAAAAATCAAGGGCGTGCGTAAATCGGGGAATGGATTTTCCTTGCCCTCGAGGCGATTACGATCGGTTGGGATCCACTCTTGGTGCACGGTCTCTGGCCACACCAGCAAGTCCACCTCGGCTTGCACGGCACGGCTCAACTGGCGGTATTTCTCCAAGTTGATCTCGAAGTACCGCATATCGCCTTTTTCCGCGATGCCAACGTTGCCTTGTACCAAGGCAACTCGAATCCCCTGGGCTTCCCGCATGAGCCGCTCCACCTGCGGCAAACGATACCACCCGTAGATCCACAGCAGAGCCACAGCAGCGCAAGCAGAGGCGACATGCCAAGTTCGTCTCGTCGTTATCCAGTCGGCAAGGCCTGCCGCAGTCCAAACCATGACAAAGCTCAGCAAGTACGGACCAGCAAGATCGCCAGACTGCAGCAGGTGCGTGGCCAACATCTGACTGTTCGCTAGCCGCCACGGAAACAAGTTTGGGTACCAATACTCCAAAGCAACCCACGAGCCGGCAATGGCAACCGGCCAATGGCGCGCGGTGCGCAGCCGGTGCGCGATCCATCCAAACACCGCAAACTGTAGAGCGGTAAAGGCAGTGAGCGCGACGTAAAGAAGGGCGGCGGCGATGTAAGGAAAACCGCCGAACACGTGAATCGTGTACACCAGCCAGTAAAAAGCCGGAAGATTGGTCGCCACTCCGGCCACCCAGCCGAGGAGCGCCGCACGCTTTGGCGTGGGCGCTTGCCGCGCCACCGTTAGCAACGGCACCAGCGCCACCCACGCCAGGGCGTACAACTCGAACCACAAAAAGCTCGCGGCAACGGCGATTCCCGAAAAAACCGCTGCCGCCCACGCTGTAAGCCCGCGTGCTCCCTGCCCGCCCACACCGAGCCCAATTTGCCGAGTAACGGCAGAGACACGCTCTAAAGCTTTGCCCTTGGGCGCCCAGGGGAAACGGTTCACGAAGGCTTCTTTAGCCAATCCGTCCGACGGCTGCGAAGGCAGGCGACGGCCGCTCCACTACCTCGAGCAGACTCCGGCGAAGCTATCTTTTGCCTTCGCCCAAAGCGCGGCTGCGCGCGCTTGGAACGGAAAGCAAGGGTTCACGGCGTCCGGCCCGCACTTCCTCCACGGTGAAAGGCCGAACGTCGCTCGCTCCAGAGTCGAACCGCGAAAGAATCCAGTTCAGCAACGCGGCCATGTGTTCATCGTCGAGTTCCGCGTGGGCAACGCCCGGAACTCGAAGCAAGTAAGCACGCCCCCGCTCCGTGCGGGCGAAACGCGCGAGGTTGCCGCGAAACGGCGGGGCGCCGCCCACAGACCCACCACCATCCGGCCCGTGGCAGCCTTGGCAATGCAACACGTAATCGCTCTCGGGGTCGGCCATGGCCGGCGTTGGGTAACAAGGGGCGGCAAGCCAGACGGCCAACCACAGCGAAGCCAGCAGCATCACACCCCGTCTTTCGCCTCGCCGAGCACGATCGCTGTCGAGCAATGATAGACGACGTTGTTGATCCCGTGGCACCAGTTGATGTCGTTGCTTCGTTGAGGATAGTAAACCGGCTTGTCCCCTTCGTTGCGGTGGCAGTAACAAAGCCCGCAGACGTGCTTGGCGCAGCAATCGTTGTACGAAATGATGTAGAGTTTGCCGTCAGCAGGGTTGCGGCACGTGCCAATCCAAGTGACCGGCGACTGGATCGTTCCAGGAGGGCACGAACGCTGCGTGCCGCCACAGCAACTGCAGAGGAAACCATCGATGGCACAATGGCGCCAGTATTGGCATTGCGATGGGTCGCCTTCGGGATGGTCCAGGCCTGGCTCGCCAGGTACCGCTTCTCTTCTCGCAGTGTGGGCGCGGGCGACGGGAAGCAAGGGGTACGAACTCACCCCAACGAGCAACGCGCCCACGCGGGCGAGAAAACCGCGGCGCGAGGTTTGCTCGGCAAGCCGCCGGGCCCAGTTTGCGCAAAATGCGTCGATCCAAGACGAAAGCCAATTGCCCATGGAGAACTTCTGCCTACCCCGCGACACGCTGTCGTTGCAAGTACTCTTGAATCGACCCCACGCCGTGACGGTACGCTTCGAACAAGCTCTCCACATGTTCCCGCGTGTTCACGATGCCCTTGCCGCGCACCACACCCTGCGCATCGAGCAGAACCGCATACGGAAGCTGCGGCACTTGGTACGCGATGCCCAGCTCCGTCGACAACACGTAGCGTAAGCGCGGGCTCAGTGCGGAGAGGAATTCCCGATGCTCTTCCACGCTACCGTCGCTGGCAAGAACGAGGTCCAACCAATGGCTTTCGCTGCGGCTCAGAGCTTCCAGCGCAGGCAGCAAGGCCTTACACACCGGGCACTGTGGCGCCACCCAAACCACCAAAGTGCTCCGGCCGTCGCTGCGCACGCCGCCAATTTGCACCACCTCGCCTCGGAGATCCCGCAAGGTAAATGGTGCGCCTGGTGCGCCAACTTTGGGGGCCTCGCGCGGCACCAACGCTCCCACAGGAGCAATGCGCGCTTGTAAAAGCCCAATCTGCCGCACCAACGCAAGCACTACCACCGCAAGCGTCACGACCACCACCCAAAGCAATACCTGCGACACCACCAGGGCCGTCAGCATCGTTTCCACTCCGCGCTAGACGCCATCGGCCCTCCGGGCAATGCGGCGGAAACGGTTTTGCACCAGCGCTTCGATCGCCACAAACAACACCGCCAGCGCTGCGGAAGCCGCTATAACCGTAAAGGTGTCGAACCACGTCCAGGCGCGTTGCGGTGCGGTCCGTGTGGCCATCAGAAACACAACGGCCAGAATGACGTTGCGCCAGACGAGGGGCCAACCGATGCCTGCCGTTCCAGCGGGACCCGCGCAGCCACAAGCATGATCGGTGCGCCCGGCAAGGATTTCCCGAACGAGCACCGCGGTGTAAAGCCCCAACAACGCAGCACTAGCCCAACACGCAAGCGTCAACGCGCCCGACCAACAAAAGAACACGGCCAGCAGCGACTCGAGCCCGATCAGCACGCCGGATAGCACACCGTGTAGCTGCGGCAGGGGCAGGTGGTACTGTTGCAGCAACGCCCGAAATTCCCCGAAGGACCGCAGTTTGTGCCATGCTGCGCTGGACCACAGGAAGAAACCGAGAATCCGCACCAGCATTTGGTATGCAGGATCCATGGCTCACTGACTGCTTTCGTAAGGAGCGAACAGTAGGTCGGTCATCCAACCAATTGGCTGAACGCGGCGTAGAAACTCGCCGCTGCGCGCATCGTACACGCCCAAGGCACCGGCAAACTCGCAAGCGGTAATGAGCAAGGGCTGGGCATCCTGAGTAACGGTGATGGACTTCACCAAGGGCGGGATCCAATGATCCAGTGCCCGCTGCCACAGCCACGGTAATGGCCAGCGCCAAGAGGCGTCGGGTTCGATGGCAAAGCCATAAATGGTGGCACCAGGGAAGCGCAGAGGAATACGGCGCAGTCGCTTGTGCTCCCGCACATCGAACACCCACACCTCGGTGCCGGCTTCCTTGTGTGTGTCTGGCCCACCTTGGTGCATCAACGCAAACAGGAGACCAAGCCGAGCATGGGCCGCCAGGTGCTGTGCCCCGCCGGTGCGCCACGATTGTTGTCGGTCTTGTTCGTCCACCAAGGACCAAGTCGGCAAAAACCGGAGTTCCTCGCCGCTGACGTCCACCGGGTGGACAACGCCCTCGAACGACACGAAGTACCATATCGCTCCCGCGCGCACCGCTTTTTCCGTAACCGGGTCGCTGCGAGGATTGAAAAACGGCGCGGTTCGGCGCCGCTGGCGTTCCCGGCCCTCGTCGTCCAATTCGACCACGAAGGCACTCCCGTCTGGGCACAAGGAAAAAAACCGGCGCGGTCCAGCAGCATACGCCAGGCTACAACCGGGTGTGTCGATCTCGGCGACAAATTGCCGCCGTTCTACATCGACAATGCTCAAGGAGGTTCCCGTCGTCCAATTGAACACGGCGACAAAGCGCTCGTCGTCGGAGAGCGCAGCGTGGTTCAATGCAATCCGGTTGAGCGCCCGCTTGGGCGGGATCGGAATTTCGGTAAGAAACCCGAGACTTTCGGTACTGTAAATCTCCACCACGTCCGTTCGCTCGCCGCGCGTGCGGCGGGAGTAATACGTGGACGGCACGTAAATTTCCGGCCGCCTCCGGGAAAAAAGCGGAAGAAACGTGCCGTAGCCCGCGGGCACCACGCCTAAAAATCGGCTTTGCTCCACATCGACCACGCTCGTGCGCTCCAGTACCAGGTCAGTGGCAAACACCCACCGCGGGTGCGGCGATGGCAGCTTTTCCACCTGGCCAGTTTGCTCGGGCTTGACCTGCGCCCAAATCGCACAGGGAACGAGCACTCCCACGAACCACCAACGCCAGTTGCCCTTCGAACGCACAAGAGAGCGGTACCACGCTGGCTTTAGGCAACGCAACCGAGGCTTGGAGCATGCCTTGAGGCAAGCTGCATGGGCTCACCATGACGGCCGGGCTGGGACCACGTGACCAGAGCACCACCAACGACGGCGGCTTCCAGTCCTCGAGCCCAGGGCAAACTGCCCGAGGGGCAAGGAATTACTCCGGTCGATTTTCCTTTCGGGCGAGGTCTTGGATTTCATTGGGCTGGAGCGGGCGATTGAGGATGCGCACATCGGCCATTTCCCCCGCCGCTGGTGTGCCGGACGGTAGCTTCGAACCAACGTACGCTTTCGGATCCTCGCCGAGCACGGGCGCGGTCTCGAACGAGTTCTGCGACACGGCCTTGCCGTCCACGAACAACTGCAGGCGACCTTGCACCCACGTGGCAGAAACTTGGTGCCATTCCCCGGGTTTCCAGTCGTCGATTGGCACGCCCACGCCGCGCTCGCGGCCATCGGCATCGAAGTACTCGAAGCGCAGGAAGTTCACGTTCTTGGCCACGCGAATGGCCTGTTGGCCCTCGCCAATTTGCACGAACACCGCGTCGTTCTGGTCGGTGGGCTCCCAGTCCGGTTTCAGCCAAAAAGCCATGCTCCCGGCATCGCCAGCAATTTTCCCCGCATTTTCCAGTTGCACTTGTGTTTCGGTGACAAAGCGTTTCTCCTTGCCTCCCTCGAAAACAACCTCGGGCGGTGGTTCACCTTCTGCTGGCATCTGAGCCACCACTTGGCCTTGTTCCGCCGCGCCCCGCTGCGGTTTGAGCGCCGCAAGCTTGTCGGAGGCAGCAGGTACATTTTCCACATCGACGCGGGGGGCCTCAGCCTCGCTGCCTGCGCCTTCGCCCACGACGCCACCGCGCGGCTTCACCGCGGCTACCCCGCCAGCCGCGGCGCGTCCGTGCTCCGTACCCTCTCCCGCAGGCCCGCGCTCGACTGCGCCACCTCTCGCCACACCGGCTGCCCCCGGTTCCATCGCCTTTCGGGAGGCTTCACTCCGTGCCCACAAACGTTTCTGTGTGCCAGTCGCTCCTTCCCCATCCTGTCCTTTCGGACCTGACGAAGAAAAGTACCAGTAACTCCCCACGACGAGTCCACCGGCAACCACAAGGCTCAAGAGCAGTGCACGTTTCATAGCGACGCCGTATGCTGAAGGTCTGGGGCAAGCTTGTCAATCCTATTCCTGGTGTGCGGCTCGGCTGCGGGCTGCGCATATCGCTAAAAGAGTCGCGTTGGCTTTTGGCCAAGGGCTAAGCGAATGGCAGGGCTTGGCCGGTACTCCTTTTGTTCGTGCTACCCACGGCTCGTTTGCGCGAAGGCACGCCCGAAGTTGGTGAGGCCCCGTTCACTCCGAGCTGTTCGCCTCGACCCCGGTTTTTGCGTGAAAGTGGAGGAAGCCCACGGAGGCGTTCGCACATGCGGGCAAGGTGAAAGCGCTCCGTGTGCTTGATATGAGCTTTTCATGAACGGCGACTTCCCCTTTCAGGAGATGTTTCCCCTCGCTGAGGACACCACGCCTTATCGTCGCCTCGAGGGGCAGTGGGTTGGAACGGAGCAATTTCGCGGCGAACAAGTGTTGATCGTTAACGCCGAAGGTCTCCGTGTGCTGGCAGCGGAGGCCATGCGCGACATCAACCATCTCTTTCGCCCGGAGCACCTGGCGCAGTTGCGCGCCATCTTGGAGGATCCCGAAGCCTCGCCCAACGATCGATTCGTGGCCTGGAACATGTTGCGCAACGCTTGTGTTGCTGCGGGCATGGTGCTGCCTTCGTGCCAGGATACGGGCACGGCCATCATTTTTGGCAAAAAAGGGCAGCGCGTGTGGACCATTGGCGGCGACGACGAAGTGGCTCTCGCACGAGGGGTGTACGACACGTACACCGCCGACAACCTCCGCTACTCCCAGCTCGCACCGCTGACGATGTACGAGGAAGTCAACACCAAGTGCAATCTGCCCGCGCAAATTGAAATTCTCAGTGTTCCGGGCAACCGCTACGAATTTCTCTTCGTCGCCAAGGGCGGAGGTTCCGCCAACAAGACCTTTCTTTTCCAAGAAACCAAAGCGGTGCTCCATCCGACGGCACTCAAGCAGTTTTTGCGGGATAAGCTGCCGCTGCTCGGCACGGCGGCGTGCCCGCCCTATCATTTGGCGATTGTGGTGGGCGGCTTATCTGCGGAGATGACGCTCAAAACCGTCAAGCTCGCCTCGTGCCGGTATCTCGACGGCTTACCCACGAGGGGCAACGAGAAAGGGCATGCCATTCGCGATCCGGAATTGGAGCAAGAAGTGCTGAGGATCGCGCAAGAAACCCACATCGGTGCGCAATTTGGCGGCAAGTACTTTTGCCTCGATGTCCGCGTGATTCGCTTGCCGCGCCACGGAGCAAGCTGCCCAATTGGAATTGGAGTGTCGTGTTCTGCAGACCGGCAAGCCAAGGCAAAAGTGACGGCTGAAGGGATTTTCCTCGAGCAGCTCGAAACCAATCCCGAACGGTTCGTGCCCGACATCGACCCGAAGCAGCTCAGCCGCGAGGTGGTTGCCATCGATCTGCGCCAGCCCATGGACCACATTCGGCGCGAGCTTTCGAAGTATCCCATCAAAACAAGGCTTGCGCTGACCGGACCCATGATCGTGGCGCGCGACATTGCGCACGCCAAGCTCAAGGAGCGGATCGAGCGCGGCGAGGGCTTGCCGCAGTATTTCAAGGACCATCCCATTTACTACGCCGGGCCAGCAAAAACGCCAGCCGGGTACGTGTCCGGCTCGTTCGGTCCGACCACCGCCGGACGCATGGATTCCTACCTTCCGCTCTTCATGCAGCACGGGGGGAGCTATGTCACCGTAGCCAAGGGCAACCGTTCGCCCATCGTTGCCGAAGCGTGCAAAAAATACGGCGGCTTTTACTTGGGCAGCATTGGCGGACCGGCTGCAGTACTGGCACAAGAGAACATCAAGAAGGTGGAGCTCGTGGAGTACCCCGAGTTGGGAATGGAAGCGATCTACCGCATCGAGGTAGAGAACTTCCCCGCGTTCATCGTCATCGACGACAAAGGCAACGACTTTTTCGCCCAGCTTTGAGGCGCGGGGCACGCTGCTTCGGTCCACCCACTACGGTGAAGCGTTCGCCGCGCTGCACCGAAGCCAGCACGCGCGGTTGCCCTCGCCGCCAATCACGCCAGGCTGCCGCGCCCTCACCCCTATTCCCTCTCGCCGCCGCAGTCACCCTCTCCCTCTGGGAGAGGGTGGCCGAAGGCCGGATGAGGGTTGTCGCCGCTGCACGTAGGGGCGCACGGCAGTGCGCCCGTTCCCCCCGGCCGGATCCCGCCAACGTGTAGGGGCGCACGGCAGTGCGCCCGCGGTTCCTACACGGGGTCGGGTCCCTAGGTAGTTTCAAATTTCCCCGCCAGGTTTTCGGTTTCTATCGTCGCAGTGTCCCCCGCGGACACAGGGACCCGCCCCTACAGCGAAGGCGCTTTCTCCAACCGCACTGGCACCAGATTCACCACCGCCTCGCGCTCGCCCTGGGTGAGACCCAACACATCAAACTCCCATTCGCCCAGGGTGCGATGCGCAGATGTTCTCATTGCGTGCCTTTCTCTACGATTTTGATTTCCTGCGGCGTCAGGCTGTCGAGGCGACAAACGTATTCGTCTATCTCCCGCTCCAGCGCCGACACGTGCGCTCACGGTCGAGAAAAAGGGTCAGGAGTCGTTCTTTCTTAGGGTTGCTAGGATGCCATGAAAGACTCGCGACCCCGCTTCGGCCACCCGCACGCCTGCTAGTACCGCGGCAGCGTCCCCCACTTGTGCTAGAAGACGGAAAACGTAGCCGGGTTCAGAAAGTAGAGCCCGGCTCACGCCGCAGCCCAGTGCGCCGACAGCACCTCAGCCTGCTCCAGCACCGTCTGCGTGGCCTTCTCCTGCTTGTCCGGCGGGTAGCCGTACTTGCGCAGGATCCGCTTGACGAGTACGCGCAAGTTGGCGCGAACATTCTCGCGCCGGGTCCAGTCGATCGTGACGTTGCTGCGCACGGTCTCGACCAGCTTGCGGGCGATGGTCCGCAACGTCTCGTCACCGAGCACCTTCACGGCGCTGTCGTTCGTTTCCAGCGCGTCGTAGAAGGCGAGTTCCTCCTCCGACAGGCCTAGCGCCTCGCCTCGGGCATTCGCCTCGCGCAGCTGCTTCGCAAGCCCGATGAGCTCCTCGATCACCTGTGCGACCTCGATCGCCCGGTTCTGGTAGCGGCGGATGGTCTGCTCCAGCATCTCGGCGAACGGCCGGGCCTGAACGACGTTCTTGCGACGCCGGATGCTGATTTCCCCCGTGAGTAGTTTCTGGAGCAGCTCGACGGCGAGGTTCTTCTGGGGCATGCGGCGCACCTCGGCCAGGAACTCGTCCGAGAGGATCGAGATGTCGGGCTTCTTAAGTCCCGCCGCGGCGAATATGTCCAAGACTCCCTCCGGAGCGACGGCCCGTTGCGCCCGCACGCCGCGGACCGTGCCTTATCCCTGTTCCTCCAGCCGACGCAGAAGCGCCTCGACGGCGTGCTTAAAAGCGGGCAGATCCCGTTCCACAGTCTTCCAGACCTCCCCGAGGTCGACGCCGAAGTATTCGTGAACCAGGACGTTGCG
Organism: bacterium HR30; assembly: GCA_002898795.1. Taxonomy (GTDB): domain Bacteria; phylum Desulfobacterota; class Binatia; order HRBIN30; family HRBIN30; genus HRBIN30. The sequence goes on from BEIG01000055.1 coordinate 20,982, forward strand.
CATGGCGACGATCTGAGGCCACGGCACCTCAGGGTGCGCCTCGTGAAAACTCCGGCCGAGGTTGGCCGCCGCCTCACCGATGATCTGAATGTGGTGAAACACCCAGACCTGGATCAGCTCGTCCTGCTCGAACGCCTCGCGGCCCCGGGCGGCGTAGCGCTCGATCCGGGCGATGGCATCCAGAATGTCTCTCAGGCGCTCCTTTGGGTCTCTCACAGCGGCACGGCCTCCCGCAGCACCCGATCCCGAATGCGGGGCTTGATGCCGCGATCGCTCACCACGTCCACCTTGCAACCGAGCAGCTCCTGCAGTTCGAGCCATAACGCCGCGTGGTCCATCAGGCTGCGTCCGGGCTCGAATTCGACGAGGAGATCGAGGTCGCTTTGCTCGTCGGCTTCACCGCGGGCCACGGAGCCGAACACGCGCACGTTCCGGGCGCCGTGCTTGGCGGCGATCCTGAGGATCTCCTCCCGCTTCTCTTTCAGCAGTTGCTGAATGGTCATGCCCCAGCTCCTTGAGGTTATTGACAATAGCAGCGTCGAACCTTGGGGTCTCGGTTTTTCCCCTGTGGAGGTCCTTGGATGTCCTCGCGGCTGCTCCTCCTCGGGTTCTTCGCATAACAGATATGGCTCCAGGCGAAAGCGTCGGTTACAGCCGTAGCCGGTAATCTGCTTGAGCAGACCTATTTGCACCAGGCGTCTGATGAGGTTGTTGGCGCCCGCCTGGGTGAAGTCCAGCCAATCGCGCACGGTGGTGACCGTGATGATGGGCCGCTTGAAGAGCCGTTCCCTAACTCGTTCGCCACGCGCGCGGCCGAGGGGCTCGGTGCCCCCGGTGCACTACTCTCCGCGCATGCGGAAGAGGGCGGCACCCATCTCGGTGGCCTCGCGGCTGAGGGCGATGACCCCGAGAAAGAACATCGGACGCCCTTCCCGGCTGCCACCCCCGCGCATGACCGGCATCCCCTCGAAATGGATTGCCCTGGTTCCCTGGCCTGCCCGCGAAGCGGGCAGGTCCGCTACAGCCTTTTTTAGGCCCGCACGCCGAGCAGAAATTTCTTCCGTGTTTCCTTGTGAACGAATGCTCAGGATGAAGAATTAGAGCGTAAGGGAGGATCGGCCACTGAAGAGCGTGAGCCAGCCGAGAGCCAAGCCAGCTGCGGAGAATCGATGCCGGCAGAAGACCCATAAGGCTGACAAGACCAGCAGGAACAGGATGTCGAGGTCGAACTGGCCGGCCACGTCATCGCCGCGATGTCCCCGGAGGAAATCGCGAGTAGCCCCATACCATAATTCAAGATGCCGATGACTGTGTCCGCCGTCAGAACCGAACAGAGGACCAACGTTGAACGGAAGATCAACTTCGATGCTCCATGCGAAACAGCGGCCACTCAGGCCAATGGCCACTTAAGTGTTCGACGCAGGCCTGCGTAGACCGTGGGAGGCACATGGCGTCTGACTCGCGGATCGGGCGGACGGAGAGCGAAAGTGTCACCAAGCGCGCGACACCATCATTAACCGGGCGCACGTAGTAGGCGACTACGATCAAGCGCTTGGCCGTGCCGGGGCCGAAACGTCTGGCCTCGGCGGCCAGCAGTTTTTGGCCGGCCCTCGATCTGGCTGGAAAGCACCACCTCCTTGCGGGCAAACCTAGACACGAAGAGACCAAGGTGAGGTGGCGTCAGCACCGCACCGTCGAGCCGCGCGACAGCCTAGTCGGCGGGCTCGGACAGGCGCTTGCACCGGAGGCCAACTAGGTGCAGCGGCCGTTCCGATGGCAGCGGATTCGAATGATGGCGCGGTAGCCGGCCAGTAGGTTGACGTACCAGCCCGGCTGGCATCGGTACGTCATCCTCCGCTGATCCCGAGATCGGTTCCGTAGCTGTTAAACGTTTCGTCATTCATACCGGCTCGACGCTCGCCTCGGAAAGAAACTTTCAATACGGTGAGCTTTCGCTCCGGTACGAAGTTGTCCAGGCAGGGTGATTGGCCTCACGGCAGCCCTTCTTCCCAAGAATCCTGGCGATCGGTGCACCTAGCTTCGCAGCCTCAGGCTTTTGCTCACGGAGCGGTTCTTCGCGCCGCGGTATTTTCTCCGCGAAGGCTTCGCCGGCATCTGCTTTCGGCGGGAGGCGCCCAAGTGGCGTCAGGGCATCGCCACCTGGCCATCCTTGCGGATCTCCTCCCCCATAGCCCTACCGCAACCCTTTCCCTGGGGAACAAGGGGAGCTGGGGAGAGACGGGCGAGGAAGAGCTGGCAGGAATGCGCGGGTGGGACGAACCTCTAGCGGAGCGCAAGGCGGAGGCCCTATCCGCTTTTCCCTCTGCTATGGGGTAGGGGATTTGGGGACGGGGGGCTAGCATTGGGGATGGAGGGGGGCAAGAAGCGGCACTGGCCACCTCCCGTCGGGGCATGTCGATGTCCCACGCTTGCTTCAGCGGAAGGCGGCGATGACTTCGGCGATGGCGTCGAACTGGCCGCCGCGGGTCGATGAGGGGACCAAAATGGGCGTCTTCACCCCGGCGGCGTACCACGCCTCCACGCCTTCGCGCACTTCACGGGCGCTGCCGAACAAGGTGCAGTCCCGTAGCCACCGATCGCTCATCAGCTTCGGCAACCGCTCGTAGTCGCGCGCCTGAATCGCCGCTTGGATGGCGCGCATCTCCTCCTCATAGCCCGCCTCCATCCAATACCGCTGGTAGTTGGGTAGCAGCACATAGCTCGTCAGCGTCTTGCGCATCACCGCCGCTGCAGCCGCACGGTCTTCATCGATGCACGTCGGAATCATGTTGCCGAGGAAAAAATCCGTCTCCGCCGCTCGACCCCCCAAGTGCGCTAACGAAACAGCCATGTGGGAACGGCACGCGTTGGCCCACACCGCTCCCTCGGCAATCTTGGCCGCCAGGCGGATCATTGGCGCACGCAAACTCGCCAGCACCACCGGCGGCAAAGCCCCCCAACGGGCGGCCCCCTCTCGCAGGGCGGAGACGAATTGTTCCATGTCCGCCGTGGGTTTCCCCGCACGGATCCCCAAGCGCTCCAACACCGGACCGTGGCTGACACCGATGCCAAAGCGAAAGCGCCCAGGGGCCAGTTCGTGAATCATCGTCACCGTCAGCGCGTAGTCGTGCGGGTGGCGCGTATAAATGTTCGCAATGGCAGTACCAAAAGGGATCTCTTTCGTCACCAATGCCAAGGCTTCGCAAAGCCCCAAACCATCCCCAAAACTCGGGCAATAGATGCCGCAAAAACCCTCGCGCTCGATCGTCTGCGCCAGTTCCAAGGCGGCCCGGCGCTTTCCTCGCATCGCCGCCAAACTGACTGCCGGCTTTCTCTCCGCCATCGAAGCTCCTTCCCTAAAGTTCCTCGTCCTCGATTTCGTCGAGCTCGCCCCACTCGATCTTGCACCGCTCGGAGCAAAAGAAGTGAGGCCAACTCTCGACAACCACCACCTCCGCCCGCTCCTTCGGCACAGGCAAACCACAATGTTCGCAGGATACCATCTCCGGCATCGGTGTTCTCCTTTCTCTACGACCGAATCTCTACGGGCGGACCGTTGCCGACGGCTTTCGCCCTTTGGCAGCGCGAGGGCTCT
>BEIG01000056.1 GCA_002898795.1 bacterium HR30
GCGATCGTGCCAATCCTGGCGACCGCAAGTTGTCAGGCAACGGGTTGGGTGCTCAGTGGCTCCACCGAGCGCCGAGGGGCTCCCACCGCCCGCCGCAATTCATCCGCTCGATCGTCGCGCTCCCAAGTGAAGTACCCGTCCTCGGGTTTTCGACCGAAGTGGCCGTAGGCGGCAGTTCGCTTGTAGATCGGCCGCCTCAACTGGAGTGCCTCGATGATCTGGCGAGGTTTCAGCTCGAAGTATTCGCGCACCAGCCTTGCCAGGAGGTCGTCAGACACCTCCCCGGTTCCAAACGTGTCCACCAGTACCGAGATCGGGTCGGCAATACCGATGGCATACGCCAACTGCACTTCACACTTTCGGGCGAGGCCAGCGGCAACAATGTTCTTGGCAATATAGCGGGCCATGTAAGCGGCACTGCGATCCACCTTGGTTGGATCCTTCCCCGAAAAGGCTCCGCCACCGTGCCGCCCATAACCACCGTACGTATCCACAATGATTTTGCGCCCGGTGAGACCGCAGTCTCCCATCGGTCCGCCAATGACGAATCGGCCTGTTGGGTTTACGTGAATTTTCGTTTTCGCATCCACCAGCTCCGGAGGCAAAACTTTTTTAATCACCTCCTCAGTTACGAACTCGCGCAAGGTGTCGTAACTCACATCCTCGCTGTGCTGGGTCGAAACGACTACGGCATCGAGCCGTACAGGTCGCCCGTCGCGATACTCCACCGTGACCTGGGATTTGGCATCTGGGTAAACGAACGGGTAGCGGCCTGTCTTGCGCAACGCGGCTAGGTACTGGACCAACTGGTGAGCAAGCATGATCGGAGTGGGCATCAGCTCGGGCGTCTCATCGCAGGCAAACCCAAACATCAGGCCTTGGTCTCCCGCGCCCTGCTCTTTGCCTTCGCGCTCACTGACTCCGAGATCGATATCGGGAGACTGCCGGTCAATCGCGGTGAGGATGGCGCAGGTGTTCGCATCGAAACCCATTTCTGAGGAGGTGTAACCGATCTCGCGAATGGTTTCGCGAACGATCTCGGCGTACGGAACTTGTGCGTTCGTCGTAATTTCACCGGCAACGACGACCATCCCCGTCTTTGCCAGGCTCTCGCAAGCTACGCGGCTGTATGGATCCCGCGCCAGAAGGGCATCCAAAATGGCGTCGGAAATTTGGTCGCACATCTTGTCGGGATGTCCTTCGGAAACGGACTCCGACGTGAACAAGTAATTCTTTAGTGCCATCGCTTCGTCCCTCTTAATTGCTCTCCAAGACCTTGGGTGCTCCAACCGAACGTGAAACTACCATGCCCTTAATATAGACGGCGAGTATTGGTCAAGCGTAAGGTCGTCCGCGGGTCTCACCAATCCACTACGACCGGCGAAGTGTTTTTGCTCCTCCAATTCGAAAGGTCGCCAGCCTGGCGTGGGCCACACGGGTTGACCCCCTTGCTCGGCACTCTTGGTCCGAGCTGCGGGGTTCTCCCGATTCTTGGCTTGGTTCGCCGATCGAACCGGTGGTGCCGTTCCACAGGCGTTGGCGTGCGTGCGCGCCGCGAAGGCGTTCCGCTATGGTACTACGGCGCTGGTCATTCATCTTCATCGAAGCCACGAGCGACAAGTTCTTCGATCGCGGCCAGAGCCTGTTCGGCCTCGGGACCCTGAGCAGTGACCTCGATGGTACTGCCTTGAGCTGCGGCAAGCATGAGGAGGCCGAGTATACTGCGTCCATCCACCACTTGGCCATCTTTGCACACTTTGATCTCAGCTTCGAATTTCGAAGCAGTTTGTACAAGCATTGCTGCGGCCCGGGCATGTAGCCCCAGCCGGTTTTTGATGGCCAAGAGTTTGGTTAAGATGGTTTCCTCCATGGACTAGCGGGTTCGCCGACTTTGTTTTGTTGCAGGCGTTTCTCTCACCGACAACTTCAAAGCTGTTCGTCTTGTTGGCGGATAATCTCATAAAGTTCCAGAGCACTACCGGCTGAAAGCAATCGCTGGCGGACATTCGGATCCTTCAAAAGCCTCGAAACACGCGCCAGGGCTTTCAGGTGTAGCCCGACCGATTCCTCCGGGAGTACGAGAAGAAAGATTAAATGCGTCGGTTTCCCGTCGATCGATTGGAAGTCTACACCTTCGCGGTGGCGTCCGAATGCAGCAATGATTTGTTGAACACCGGGCAAGCGTCCATGAGGAATGGCGATGCCATCACCAATTGCGGTCGTTCCTCCGTGTTCTCGCTCCCAAAGTACGGCGACCAAGCTCTCAACAGAGATCTGCGGATGAACGGCCGCAATTTTTTCTGCAAGCTCACGGAGAACTTCATCTTTGCTGTTGCCGCGAAGTTCGGGCACCACCAAATCCGGGCTTAAGATGTCGGTTAGGCGCATGCGACCCCTTTTTCGCGCGGCACTTACGCTGGCTCGGGTTGAATGAGAGCGAATTCTCCGTCCTTGCGCCGATGTAAAACCGCCACAGAATCAGTCGCCTCGTTGTGGAAAAGAAAAAAATCTTCGTTCGCCTGTTGGAGCTGGAGCAGTGCCTCTTCCAGTGACATGGGCTTGAGTGGCACCCTTCGCATCGTAATGCGGAAACCAGCCAGCTCTCCGGCCTCGGTCGCTCTGGACACAGGAGCCTCTGTGAATCGCTGGCCCTTGCGGTTCTTACGCTTGTCGTCCCACTTCTTCAGTTGACGCTCAATTTTGTCGAGAGCCAGGTCGAGGGCGGAATACAGGTCGTTCGTTTCCTCGGCTGCACTGAGCTGCAAATCTCGCCCGGAAACCACAATTTCCGCTCGGTGGCGCTGCTTTTCTACGTCGAGGATGACGTGAGCGTCGATCAGATGGCGAGCGAATTTTCGTAATCGTTCGACCTTCTGAGTGGCATAATTGCGCAGGCCATCCGACGTACCGACGTGGCGGAACGTCACAGTGATATTCACGGGTCACCTCCCTCGTTGCAAGCGCTAGGCGGAACGGCGCCGTTTCGACGACGGCAAGATACCCATCATCTCTCGGTACTTGGCCACCGTTCGGCGGGCAATGTCGACATTTTCCTTCGCGAGGATTTTGGCAATTTGCTGGTCGCTGAGAGGGTTACGTGGGTCCTCCTGGGCAATAATGGCACGGATGCGTTCCTTCACACTTTCGGCGGATACCTCATCCCCATCTGCCGTCTGGAGGCTCGAGGTGAAGAAGAACTTCAGTTCAAATGTTCCCTGAGGTGTATGCACGTATTTGTTCGCCGTGGCCCGGCTGACCGTGGATTCGTGCATCCCCACGTCCATAGCGACATCCTTGAGCACCAGGGGCTTTAAGTGAGAAATGCCGTGTTCGAAGAAGCCGCGTTGAAATTTCACGATGCTCTGCGTAACCAAGTAAACCGTACGCTGGCGCTGTTGGATGCTTTTGATCAACCACGCCGCCGACCGCAGTTTTTCCTGAACGTACTTCTTTGCCTCTCCATTGCCTGCGGTACTGAGCACCTGGCGGTAGTAATTGCTGACGCGCAGACGCGGCAGTCCGTCCTCGTTCAACGTAACGACGAACTCGTCACCAATTTTGTGGACGAAGACATCGGGCGTCACATACCGGACTTCGCCTTCGTCAAAGTCGCGACCTGGCTTGGGCTCGAGGGTGGCGATCCGCTTCGCAGCCTCGCTAACTTCCTCTACAGAGACGCCGAGTTCCTTGGCAATCCGGTCATACCGACGACCTTCTAAAAGATGCAGGCAATCCTGGACGATCCGATACGCCAACGAGTTTTCTTCGCCCGCAGCTCGCAACTGGATCAGTAAACATTCGCGAAGGTCCCTTGCCCCGACGCCAGGTGGATCTAGCTCCTGGATGCGGTGGAGAACCCGCTCTACCGAGTCAAAGTCCTGGCGCAACTGGAAGGCGACGTCTTCCAGCGCAACCGTCAGGTACCCATCCTTGTCGAGATGCCCGAGCAGCACGGCAGCAATGGGTTCCTCTTCGGACGGGATTCCGTTCATCCGTAGCTGCCAAATCAAATGTTCCGTTAGTGACATGCGCTTCAGCGGCATGTTTTCTAACGGCCGCCGATCTTCGTCCTCGTCGTCGCGGTCGACCGGCTCCTCCGCGGCAGCGGCCTGCCAATCGTTGCTGTAGTTTTGCAGATATTCTTTCCAGTCAATGTCCGTAAGGCGATCCGAAGCGCCCACTTCCTCCGTTGTTTCCCTTGCGGTCATCGGCTCGGGCCATTCCCCATCGGCAGCCGAGGTGCCGAGACCGCCTTCGTCGGTGAGCTTTTGGCGTTCGATCAGCGGGGACGTTTCTTCGACGTCTTCCTCCAGTGTCGGGTTTTCCTCCAGCTCTTGACTGACAATTTCCTCCAACTCCTGCCGCGACACTTGAAGGATTTTGATGGCCTGACGCAACTGCGGCGTCATCACCAGTTGCTGGCTGAGTTTCTGGTACAACTTCGTTTCGAGAGCCATGGCGGTCAAAGTTGAAAACGGTTGCCCAGGTAGGCGCTGCGAGCCCGTTCGCTGGATGCAATCGCAGAGGGCGGACCCTCTTCGATCACGATCCCCTCGGCGAGGATGTAAGCGCGATCACAGATTCCCAAGGTTTCCCGCACGTTGTGGTCCGTAATCAACACTCCGATCCCTCGCTGCTTCAGTTGGCCAATGATTTGCTGCACGTCCAAAATAGCAAGAGGGTCTATGCCTGCAAAAGGTTCATCGAGCAACATGAAATGTGGTTGGGTAACCAGGGCGCGTGCGATTTCGACTCGCCGGCGCTCACCCCCGGAAAGCTCGAACGCTTTGTTCTTTGCCACGTGCCTCACGCCCAACTCTTCCATCAGTTCCTGGGCCCGTAGCTCTCGTTCTGCACGCGTAAGGGGCAGGGTTTCAAGGATCGCCAGGAGGTTTTCTTCCACCGTGAGCTTGCGAAAAATCGAGGTTTCTTGTGGTAAATAACCGATGCCGAGCCTGGCGCGTGCGTACAGGGGCAACTGACCAATGTCCTCGCCGTTCAGCAGAACCTGTCCCGAGTCTGGTCGCACCAGCCCAACTAACATGTGAAACGTTGTCGTCTTGCCCGCACCATTAGGACCCAACAGGCCAACGATCTCTCCACCGCGAACTTCTAGGGAGACATTCCGCACGACCACCCGTCTGCGATAGCTTTTGCAAAGCTCTATACCTCGTAAGGTAGGATCGAGAGTTGGCATACTGGGCGTCCCGTCATTCAGGTGAGTCCTGTTCGCGGCTTCTCCGGTGTTCCCCCGTTCCCGGATAAAACACGGCCTGCACCCGTCCCTCCCCTCCGTCGACCACACTGCGTCGTTCATCGAGATATACGGTAACAGTCTCACCTCGCACTTCGTTGAGCCCGTCATGCAACACCGCAGCGCCTCGCAAAATGGCCACCCGTTTTGCATGGTCGAACGTGGCTTCCTTTGCAGTAGCCCATCGTGCTCCCTGAGTGAGCCGAACATTGCCATTGGCGCGGACTTCTTGAATCTCCATACGGTCTGCGGGGGACAAAAAGACGCGCACCTCGTCTGCCGCCAAAGTAATGTCCCCTTGATTCACCTCGACACTTCCTTGATAGATCAGCACCCGCGTTTCGTACCGAAATTCAAGTTTGTCGGCCTTAAGGAAAACCGGCTCTTTCGTGTTCGAGAACGAAAGGGCACCTAGCCAATCGGACTGCCCGACCAGTGGTTGTTTGGCCCCGGTGGGGTTGTCGGACTGCGCAAGAGCTGGGGACACAGGAACCAGGCACAGAATGCCGACCGCCAGGTAGCCAGCGACTCTATGAAGGCGCTTGGGGCAACTTCTTTTCCATTTCATTCGGCCGTAAGACCATGCGCACGTTGCCCTGCAACACGAGACGATTCGTCTGCAGGTCTATCTCCAACTTCGAACCAGTTAACTCTAGCCCAGCACCTGTGAGGCTTACAGGTCCGGGTGAGGAAATTTTCTCCATCCCCCGCTCGTACGATGCAGAGGGGATCCGGAGCGCGTAAGGCCCAAGAGCGAATTCTACGTTCCCCCGTATATCCACTGCGCGTAGTTCAGCTCCTTCGAGGCGCACCTGACCGTAGTCACTATGGATGCCGATAGATTGCCCGTCTTCTAGGTGCCACTTGAGGGTAACGTCGCGAATCGAGGCCTCATTCCGCGACTGATTGTACTCCACTTCAGCGGCGGACACCTCCCATACGGTTCTTCCGTTCTTGATCTGCGAGCGATGGAAATCCCGGGCGCGCTGCGTAATCCCTGGGGCAAGCCCCGCTACCTTTGGAAGCACAGACTCCGGCCTCTGGAGCGTTTTCCACAACTGTACGGCCAGCACCCCAAGCAACAACACAGACGCCAGGAGCAAAAAGTGAAACGCTGCAAGCTTCATCATCCCTTTTGGTACCTTGGTTGTTACCACCACAGTTGCCAAGCGTAAAGCCGACGCCGCCTTCTTGTACCAGACCCAGAGGAGCAGCTTCTCTTCGTAAGCCCATCGTATCGTAATCCGGAGCGTTGTCCGCCACTTTGCTTCGCCTGGTTACCTGGTTGGGCGCAAGCCCGCAGCTTCAAGATGAGCCGGACCGACGCGTGCTCCACAACTGGCGCAAGCGGCGGGGTATGAGAAACTCGATGCCGGTGGGAATTACCTGTTAAGCGAGCAGCCTCTCGCAAATTGGGGCCGCACCTCTGCGAGGCCACCGACGGGACGTTGCGGGCGGACGACACGCTAGAGGCTGGTGGAGCTGCATGTTGCCTTTGCGCGGCGAAGCGTGCTACACGCGGCTTGTGGTTCGCGGTGAAGGCAACCTGCAGTCCGAGGACCCGCGAAGGAACGAGCGGCCCACGGCCGTGCTTGGTGCCCTTCCCCGCAACACAGGGAAAATTTTTGAGGACACGAGGGGAAGGCAACATGGTTCAAGGAACGGTAAAGTGGTTCAATGGGCAGAAGGGCTATGGTTTCATTACCAAGGACGATGGCCAAGACGTGTTCGTCCATTACACGGCCATCAACGGCCAAGGCTTTCGCTCATTGCAGGAGGGTCAGCGGGTCGAATTCGAAATCACCCAGGGCCCGAAGGGCTTGCAAGCGGCTAACGTTACAAAGATTTCCTGACTTTTTGCCGAAGGCCGGCCTGCCCGCTTGGCATTATCCGTTGGTAGGTCACCTTCGCCCCGCCGGTAAGTCGCGACGGTGTTCGTGGTACGGGGAGGTCGTCCCTAGCACGACGAGTGTTGCTGCACCGGGTGGTGAGGTGGTGGGGAGATGAATGCTGCGCGACTAGCGGCTTGGTCCGTTCATTTTTACACCGGCCTCGGTGCTGTTCTTGGCTTCCTTGGCCTCGAGGCCATTGCGCGGGATCAATATGCCCTTGCCTTTTTCTGGATGGCCCTGGCCACGGTGATCGATAGCACCGATGGCAGCTTGGCGCGGCGCTTTCACGTCAAACAGGTGCTGCCCACCTTTGACGGGGCTCGGTTGGACGACATCGTCGACTACTTGAACTACGTCGTTGTCCCGGTGGTTCTGGCTTATGACGCGGGATTAGTACCCGCTACCCTCTGGGGTCGGTTGGTTTGTGCGGCACCATTGCTCGCCAGTGGTTACGGTTTTTGTCAGACAGATGCAAAGACCGCTGACCATTTTTTCAAGGGATTTCCGTCGTACTGGAACGTGGTCGTATTTTATTTGTACGTTCTCGGCTTACCCACATGGTTCAACGTGTTCACGCTTCTGGTGTTTTCCGTACTCGTGTTCGTGCCGATTCGTTACTTGTACCCGAGCCGCAATCCAGTGGCGCGTCGGACCACGATTGGTTTGGGAATGGTTTGGGGCGTGTGTCTCTTTGTCCTCCTGGCGCAGTTTCCGCATCCCTCTAAGCTGCTCGGCTGGTTTTCCCTTTTCTTCCCGGTCTATTACATGGTTTTGTCCGTTCATCTGGATTGGAAAACGCGCACCAAGGGGAACGGGCTGGACACGGCGGATCACTGACTCGCGCCGGTGCCGTGAGTTGGCCTTTCAGGGGATACAGGACTGCAGCCGCGCATTGGGGTGATGGGGGCACGCTGGCGCCCCGAAGCGTTTGCCGCAGGAGCAGTTTTTGCCGGAGACGGTGAACGTGGTGTGGGTATGCCCGGAGCACCAAGGCCTGCGGCTCTTTCTGCCGTTCGTCTGTTTAAAAACCGTGGCGCGGCACGGACCTTGGGGCGGTGCCGGGTGAGTCAAGTAATCCGCTAGCACTCAATTCCGTGGGCGTTTGCAGTTGTGATAATCGCGAGGAGAACCGGGAATGCCGCCAGAGAAAATCTAGGCAGACATAGGCGGGTCTGCCAGTTTTTATCTTGCGTTGTGTTCCCGAATAAACTGAAATAGCCACCGGAAGGAAGGGAGAGGGCAAACCAGTGAAGCTTCGAGGTCGAGCTTTGTTGGGCGGTTTTGGTCTACGTGCGCGTGCGCTCGTCGCACTGGTGTCTTTCGTTTACCTGAGTATTGCGCTTCCCTCGCTGGCGTTCGTCGCGTTCGAAAGCGGGCCGGTGCGGCCGCTTGCTGTGGCGCCTGACGGTAGCCGCCTGTTCGCCGTGAACACCCCGGATAACCAACTGGAAGTGTTTTCCATCAACAGCGATGGGTCGCTCGATTATTTGACTTCTGTTCCAGTGGGGCTCGAACCAGTTGCCGTTGCGGCCCGGTCCGCGGATGAAGTCTGGGTTGTGAATCACCTGTCGGACAGTGTGAGTGTGGTGCGCCTCTCTCCATTGCCGGGGCGCGTGGTGCGCACGTTATTGGTAGGCGACGAACCACGGGACATTGTTTTTGGAGGTCCGAACCGGTCGCGGGCGTTTATTACCACAGCCCACCGCGGTCAAAACGTTCCCTACGATCCGCAGTTTACGACACCGGGAGTAGGACGCGCCGACGTATGGGTGTTCGACGCGGACAATTTAGGCGACGGCATAGGTGGAACACCCCTGACGATTGTACAGCTCTTTGGAGATACTCCGCGGGCACTGGCGGTGACGCCCGATGGCAGTCGAGTTTACGCCGCCGTGTTCCATTCCGGAAATCAAACCACAGCCATTGGCGAGCGGTTGGTGTGCGACGGAGGTGCTACGGCGGCCCCATGTGTGGTTTCCGGAGTGACGATGCCCGGAGGACTTCCCCCTCCTAACGAGAACTTCGAACACAAAAAGGGGCCTGAAGTTGGGCTGATCGTGAAGTACGACCGCACAACCGGCCGGTGGCGTGATCCGATCGGGCGCGACTGGACGAATGCTGTGCGGTTCAACCTTCCCGATTACGACGTTTTCACCATCGATGCCAACGCCAACCCTCCGCAGGAGCTGCCCGGGAATCGGTATGCTGGGGTTGGAACGATCTTGTTCAATATGGTGGTGAACCCAGTAAACGGGCGCGTGTACGTGAGTAATACCGAGGCACGGAACGAAGTGCGTTTCGAGGGGCCAGGGATTTTCGGAGGCTCGACGGTGCGTGGCCGTCTCCATCAGGCGCGGATCACCGTGCTCGACGGAGGTGACGTTTTTCCGCGGCACCTCAACAAGCACATTGATTACAACACAGTGCCGGCAAGTGCAGCCGTAAACCGCGCGAGTTTGGCCACCCCGTTAGACATGGTGGTTACGCAAGACGGCTCCACCTTGTATGTGGCTGCCTTCGGATCGAGCAAGATTGGAATCTTCTCGACCGCAGAGTTGGAAGCAGACACTTTTCTTCCGTCCGCACGGAACCATATCGAAATCGCAGGTGGTGGACCCAGCGGCTTGGTTCTGAATGAGACGGCCAACCGGCTTTATGTGCTCACTCGTTTTGACAACGCAGTTGCGGTGATCGACCTAGCGCAACGACGCGAAATTCAACGGCTCTGGCTCAACAACCCAGAGCCTTTCTCCGTGGTAAGGGGACGACGGTTCTTGTACGACGCAAGACTCACCTCGAGCAACGGCGAGGCCTCCTGTGCAAGTTGTCATGTGTTCGCGGATCTCGACTCTTTGGCGTGGGATTTGGGCAATCCCGACGATGTGGTCCAACCAAATCCCAATCCTTTTCGGGTGGGTCCTCTTGGCGACGCGAGCTTCCACCCGCTCAAGGGGCCGATGACCACACAGACCCTCCGCGGGTTGGCAAACCACGGACCGATGCATTGGCGAGGTGACCGGACTGGAGGAGCCACCCCAGGGGGTTCGGCACTGGACGAAGCTGCTGCCTTCAAAGCGTTCAATGTTGCCTTCGAAGGGCTGCTTGGAGCCAAGCGACCGCTTACGGACGAGCAAATGCAGCGTTTTACGGACTTCATCTTGCAGGTAATTCCTCCTCCCAACCCGGTCCGCCGCTTGGACAATTCTCTCACACCAGATCAACAAGCGGGGCGTAATTTCTACTTCAACGTTGCAGTGGATGCTGGGTCCTTCACGTGCAACTTCTGTCATACGTTGGCCCCGGCTTCGGGTTTCTTCGGGACCGACGGCCTCTCTAGCTTCGAGGGAGAAACGCAACACTTCAAAATCCCCCACCTACGGAACGCGTACACGAAAATCGGAATGTTCGGCATGTTACCGCATTCGCAGCTCCCAGGGGGCCCGAGTGCTCACCAGGGAGACCAAATTCGCGGTTTTGGCTTTCTGCACGATGGAACGGTGGATACCTTGTTCCGCTTTTTCACAGCCACCGTATTCACTTTCTCCAGCGACCAGCAGCGCCAACAGATGGAGCAGTTCATTCTCGCTTTCGACTCGAACTTGGCGCCGATCGTTGGACAGCAAGTGACTCTAAACGCGACAAATGCCGCCTCTGTGGAACCGCGAATCGATCTTTTGATTGGCCGAGCTGCCGTTGGAGAGTGCGATTTGGTTGTGAAGGCCAAAGTCGGTGACGAGGTGCGCGGCTGGTATCGGACTACTGCGGGGAACTTCCAGCCAGACCGCAAACAAGAGTTACCCTGGAGCGATGCGGCTCTCCCTGGGCTCGCAACAACTACAGGCCAAGAGGTAACGTACACCTGCGTGCCGCCAGGGGAGGGCCCGCGTATCGCCGTGGATCGAGACCAAGACGGCGTCTTCGATGGCGATGAGCGGGATGTTGGCACCGATCCGGGGAACCCACTGAGCGTTCCCAACGAGGCCATTGCTTGTACGAACGGAGGCAATATCCGGACCGCCAAACTAACGATTACGAAAAACCAGGCGCCCGTGGGCGACGAAACAATCCGTTTACGGCTCGATGTACTCTTAAATAGCTCCTCGCCGGGCATCGACCCAACCGCCACGGGGATACAGCTCCGGGTCGATGACGCTTTGGGAAACCCCCTTTACAATCGTGTCCTCCCTCGTGGCGAGGGAACCGCGACGGGCTACCCTGGGTGGTTGGTCAACAGCCAACGGACTCGCTGGACTTACCGCGACCCACGCAACCTCCGGTCCCGAGGGATTCGTCGAGCGACCGTAGAGGATCGCTCGAGGTACACGCCTGGCCTTTACCGCATATCTCTGACCGGGTCCAAGGATGCGTTTGCCGTGGATCCGGCTAAGTTGCCCCTGCAAGTGACCGTAGTCCTGGGTGGTCTGCGGGAAGGAGCCCTTGGGTTCTGCGGTCAGATCGCGTTTGTTGCGCCTGGCGGTTCAGGGCCGTCGTGCCGAGCTAACAGCAGTGGCACCACGGTGACGTGTCGGTAGGCAGCCCAAAGAGAACTAGGGTGAGGAAAAGGTGCGGGCAAGCTCTGCCCGCACCTCGCGGCACTGCGGATCACGTTTCGGGGCCCTTACCGTGGCGGCATTCGTAGCGCCCCGTCAAGGCGAATGGTTTCCCCGTTGATGTAGGGATTTTCCACGATGTGCGTTGCTAGTGCCGCAAATTCCGAAGGTTTGCCCAGGCGGGACGGAAAAGGAATGTTGGCCGCCAGGGCTTGGCGCTGTGGCTCGGGCAACAGTGCGAGCATCGGCGTATCGAACGTACCCGGTGCGATGGTCACGCAACGAATCCCGTCGCGGGCCAAGTCACGAGCGATAGGCAGCGTCATCCCGACCACGCCGCCTTTAGACGCAGAATAAGCAACCTGCCCGATCTGCCCTTCGAAGGCGGCGACCGATGCCGTGTTGATGATCACGCCACGTTCACCTTCTTCGTTGGGAGTGTTTTTCAGCATCTCTGTGGCCGCCAATCGCAAGACATTGAAGGTTCCGATGAGGTTTACACGCACGCAGAGTTCGAACATTTCTAAGGGCATCGGTCCGGACTTGCCCGTAGTTTTCATGGCAGTACCTACGCCCGCGCAGTTCACGTTGACATGGATGGCCCCAAATTTTTCCATCGTTTGCCGAATCGCCTCGCTCACTTCCTTTTCGCTGGTTACGTCCGCGGCAACAAAAATGGCCTGCTCACTGCCGAGTTCCTTGGCCAAATCCGCGCCCTTCGAGTTCGGCCGATCCAAAATCGCTACTCGGGCTCCCTTTGAAACGAACGCACGAACCGTTGCCTCACCGAGACCGGACGCGCCTCCCGTGACTAATGCAACAACCTTTTCTAACTGCATGACCTCTCCTCTCTCGATGGTGCCGGCTGCCAATCCAAGTGGCCCCGGCCACAAGCACTCCGTGCCTGTGTACCATTCTGACTAAAACCGTCAACGCGGTGCCTGGTCTCGGCGCGCAACATTTGATGTAGGCCCACCAGGAGTTTAGTGCGCCGTTTCGTACCGTTTGGTTACCGGAGAACGAATCGCCAGCCTCGCAAGGCGAGCCCCAAGCTTTCAGGGGCCCCTGGGCGGTTGCGAGCACGTGTGACCGTACTCGCACTGCGAGCCCGGGGAACTTGCGGCTATGCCTCCTGGCCACCGCAAACGCTGAGGCGAGGACACGCGCTGGGACTTTCGCACAGCTTGGAAAGCGCCTAGAGTGCGATGCCCAGAGTCGATCCTCCTGGTGGCCGTGGGATTCGGATCGGGGGAGAGCATCGATGTTCGCACGAAAAAACGGAGCACGCCAGTGGCGCTTACCGCAAGTGTGGGCTTGGGCCGTGGCCCTTATCGTCTGCCTCACAGCTTGTAAGACGGCACCTTACACCAAGCGATCTCAGTTGATCCTTATTCCAGAAGCAACGGAAATTGCCCTCGGTGCTGATGCGTATCGACAAGTCTTGGCGAAGTCTCCCGTTTCCTATGACCCGGAAGTGGTCGCACCAGTTCGGTCTGTGGGCGAGCGGATCGCGAAGGCAGCAAACCAACCCATGTACAAGTGGGAGTTCAACGTGATCGACAAAGAAGAGGCCAATGCCTTCGCACTCCCAGGTGGAAAGGTGGCAGTTTACACAGGCATATTCCCACTGGCGCAAGATACGGCTGGCCTAGCTGCCATTCTTGGGCATGAGGTAGGTCATGCGCTGGCCCGACACGCGGGAGAGCGCATGAGCCAAGGGCTGTTGTTGGATGTTGTCCTTTCATTGGGTTCGGCTGCGCTGGGTGGCAGCTCGCCCGAGACGCGAAATCTGATTTATCAAGCACTCGGTCTCGGCGCTCAGATCGGGTACGTCTTGCCGTTTAGTCGTAGCCAAGAAGCTGAGGCTGATTACATCGGACTGATCCTGATGGCCAAGGCTGGATACGACCCGGAAGCGGCCTTGGGATTGTGGCAAAGGTTTGCCGAGCACGACAAGGAACGACCACCCGAGTTGTTGTCGACGCACCCTGACCCGGCCACTCGCGCACGCAACATGCGGAAATGGATTCCCGAAGCCAAACGCTACTTTGCCGCAACAACACCCGCGCCTGTCGAGCCGCTACCGACGCCGAAGAAACGATAGGCCACCTCGCCAAGCCGGGACTCGAAGTTTTCTCGAGGACCTCGTCTCCGGGGTTTTGAAATGCACCATGGGGTGCCGGCGAGACCGCTGTCACGATGCCGCCTAGAATGCCGGGAAGACCATTACCTGCAGCTCGCAGTTTTCTCACAGTGGTCCCCACGACCTTTGCGAGACGCCTAAGGCGGATTCGAGAAGAGTGGACCCTTCGCAAATCCTCCCGCACGGCTGTGTCCTGTGGGCGATGGAATTCAGGCAGTCAGACTTCGGGAGCTTTTTGGATCGTTTTCACCGGCCCTTGTTCGCCTACGCCGTGACAAGGCGTTGCTAACGAGGGACACGGACATGCATGTGATGTTCTAAGAAAAGAGCGGTGTGGCCCCTCGCGCTAGGGCTGAAGGTCGTTCTTTGTTCGTGTCAGAGTTGCAGCGATCGGGGCTCGTGCAAGGATACGCTCCGACCGGCGCGAATTACGTAGGAAATCGGTATTTTGGTCTGTCGGACATAGGAAAACCAGCCCTTGCGCTGAAGAGAACTCGCTGTCGCTTCTTGTGCCGGGTCGAAAAAGGTGCGCGGTGCTGGTGTGAACGGTTCGAGACAATTATAGTCGCGTGCCACGAGGAGGACCGTGTGGATTCCGACCGACTGAAGCAGTTCCTTTACACTGTTTTTGGCCACCTGACGGGTGCTGTGACCAGCGCCATGATTCACTTGGGGGATCGATTGGGCCTGTATCGCGCGATGCGTGACGCGGGTCGTCCCCTGTTGCCAAGCGAGCTTGCCTCGCTGACCGGACTTCACGAGCGATGGGTCCGAGAGTGGCTTTACGGGCAGGCTGCGGCACGAATCGTGGACTACGTTGGCGGGGGGCGGTTTCAGCTCTCGCCAGAGGGTGCGTCGGTTCTGGCTGACGAGTCGTCCCCTTTCTTTGCTGCAGGAGCCTTTCACTCGATCCCGGAACAATTCGCTTTGGTTCGGCAGCTCCCGAACTGTTTCCGCACGGGGCTGGGGCTTCCGTACGACGCGTTGGGTCCTGAAGGAGCTGAGGGGATCGAGCGGTTTCTCGCACCTTGGTTCCGCAATTTTCTTGTTCCCTTGGTGCTCCCTTCGCTGGAGGGCGTGGTTCAAAAACTGGAGACCGGCGCCAAGGTGGCGGACATTGGTTGCGGGGCTGGGGTCGCGCTGCTCCAAATGGCTCAGGCTTTCCCGCGGTCTGAATTTCATGGGTACGAAATTTCCGCCCACGCCCTCGCACGGGCGCAGAAGAACTTGGAGGCAGCAGGTCTAACGAACGTCTTGCTGCACCATGCCAGCGCCGAGTCACTACCGACGGACCACAGTTTTGACCTCATCACCGCCTTCGACTGCATTCACGACATGACAAGGCCGCGGCAAGTGTTGCGCGCCGTGCGCGAGGCGCTGAAACCAGACGGCACATTCTTCATCGCCGATATCAATAGTCGCCCGACATTCGAAGAAAACTTGGAGCACAACCCCTTGGCGGCAATGATGTACGGCATCTCGGTGCTTGCTTGCCTTTCTTCGAGTTTGTCGGAGCCTGGCGGCGAAGGGCTTGGCACCTTAGGGCTTAGCGAACCGGTGATTCGCGAAATGGCCAGCGAGGTTGGCTTTACGCGAGTGCTCCGACACGATTTTCTAAATCCGGTGAACGCCTATTACGAGCTGCGGCCTTGAACCGTTAACTCTAGCCATGCTGCCAAAATCGCAAAAAGAGGGTGTAACGGCCGGGCTTTGCCAAGCGGTCGAGGCTGGCGACCTCGTCTGGAGAAAGCCGCCAACCGAGGGCACCAGCATTTTGCTCCGCCTGAGCGCCATTTTTCGCACCCGGAATGGGGATGGTGCGCTTACACATGAGCCAGTTGAGCGCTACCTGAGCGGGAGTTTTGCCACCGTGGCGTTGGCCGATTTGACGAAGCTCCGCAACCAGAGGCTCGATTTCTTCCATGGGATACGCCGAAAAGTTCCTCTTGCCAGGGGGCGGATTTCGGACGCTGTACTTACCGGTTAGTCTCCCCTGCCCAAGGGGCGAGTAAGCCAAGATCACGACTCCGAGTTCCTCGCAGGCACGCAACAATCCTCTGCGTTCCGGATCGGTGCGAAGAAGCGAGTACTCGACTTGGTTACTGGCCAGTTTGATCCCGCGACGAGCCAAGGCCGCATGAATCGCCCTGGTTTCCTTTTCCGAGTAGTTCGAAACCCCCACAGCTTTGCAGAGACCAGCGTTTACCGCTTCGGCGAGGGCGTCTGCCATGGTTTCGTGCGAGCACAAGCTGATTGGCCCGTGAATCTGGTACAAGTGCACAAAAGGAAGCCGGAGACGATCCAGGGAGGCACGCAGGGCATCCATGAGCTTGGTGCGTAACGGTAATCGCCATGGGAACGGGATGAACTTCGTCGCGACGATGACGCGATCGCGGTTCGCCTTGTCTTCTTCCAAAAGTCGGCCGATGATCCGTTCGCTTTCGCCTTGGCCGTACATTTCAGCGGTATCCAGGAGGGTAATGCCAGCGGCAACGGACTTCGCATACGCATCGCGGATTGTTTCGAAGCTGTAGGATCGGTCATAGGTGCCCATGCCCCAAGTAGAGGAGTCTCCCCACGCCCAAGTGCCCAGCCCCATGGGGGGCAACTGCCAGTTCGTTCCCGCTAACGGAAACGGGGCAAATGCTTGCTCCGATTGTGCTGGACCCATAGCTAACCGCGTCCTCCTCTCTTCCACGCCACCGCGACACTCTAAAGATGTAGAGTTAACGCTTGCCCGCAAGCTCCAGATACGTTTCGATCTCCGGCGCGCCGCTCAGCATCGAGCGTACCTTTGCGAAGAATTTTTGCATTGCCTCGCTCGATCCATGGCGGGCCAAAGCCGCTTCGTCGGCGTACACTTCGTAGAACAGGAATTTCCCCGGCCTACTCGTGGAACGATGCAACACATACATCAAGGTGTCGGGCTCGTAGTCGGTGACGTAGCGGACGAGCTCTTCGGCCGCCTTTTGAAACGCCTGTTCATGGTCCGGTCGGACCTGAACCTGTGCAACCACAGTGACAGGCATAATCCCCTCCTGTGGCGTGGAATTACCTGGTCGCGGGAGCGAGAGCAATGGGAGAGGGCTTTCTTCCAGCGGAGACGCGGCTAATTCATGGGGAGCTCGACCACGAACTTTGCACCTTGCCCAGGAGCTCCGCGGTACGAAAGTTTTCCTCCGTGCAGTCCCTCCACAATAAGGCGTGCGGAGCTAAGCCCTAGGCCTGTTCCGTGTGGTTTGGTGCTAAAGCGCGGCTCGAAAATGTACGGCAGAAGAGCCGTAGGCACCCCAGGGCCATTGTCAGCCACTTCAATGTAGGCGCGCCCTTCGCTCTGCCAGAGCCGGATGTGAACGCACCCGTCTGTTCCCGCAGCTTGTGCGGCATTGATCACAAGGTTGACGATAACGCGGCGCAAATCCCTTGCATTGCACGGGCAGGGATGCAGGGCACCTCTGCGTTCCACGACTACTTGGACCTCTCGAACCTCGGGATGCAAAGCCAAATCGTTGCGCAAAGTGTCCTCCACCAGGGCAGCTAGATCCTCGGGCTTGCGACTGTAGCCCGATGGTTGGCTTCGAACTCGGCGTAACGAGCTTCGCATCATCTCTTCCAGGCGATCGCGTGCCTGGAGAATCATCGTGAGATAGCGCTGGCTAGGGTCTGTCGGCGGCAAAGAGTCGGCGACGAGGCTGGCACCATTGAGAACGTTGAGCAGGTTCAACATGTCGTGTACTTGCATGTGCAACTGCTCGTACGCTTGTTGCGCGTCGTCCAACATGGCGCGCAGTCTCCGAGCCACGGTGCGCATCATGGCAGCCAAGGACTCAGGCTCACGGCGTAAGTACTGTTCGAAAACAGTTTGGGGGATTTCGATCAACCGAGTAGATTGGATTGCTCTCACGGAGGCACTGCGTACACCGGGGTCAAGCAGCGCCAACTCCCCAACGTACTCTTTCTGACCGATCACTGCGATGGCGCGTTCGCCGCGGGCGACTTCGAGCTGCCCCTCTAAGACAACAAAGAGCGAACCGCCCGGGCTGCCGTATTCGAAAAGGGTCTCTCCAGGCTGAAGGTCGATGATCTCACAATTCTGGGCAACCAACCGTAAGGTAAACGGGGTAAACCGCTCAAAAAGGTCGATTCGACTCAGAAGGTATGCCACCTGCTCTACCGAAGGTTGCAGACCCCCGTGACGGCTTGCCGCTTCCACGTTCCTCATCCACATCAGGTTCTCCATCCGGCCCGTGCCAGTCATACGTCCTGGAAAGCTGACTAGCCAAAACGATTCCAGCACAGAGGCCAACGTGGCAAAGCAAGCCGTGCCCAAAGCTACGTTACTTTTGTCACGGTCACTGCCGGGCTTCGTTTGTGCAGCTTGCACAGCAGGTGCAAAGGTGCCGAAGTTTGCCGATGGAGAAACGGCGGACTCGACCACTCGCTGTCACCGGCTGCACAAACCAAGCTGTGTTTGGAGCCGGCTGCTTTTGCCTAGTGCCCGCCACGCCACTGCACAAACTCCCAAGGCATCGCTGAAACGATGGATTCCAGGTGGCAACCGGGGCGACGGCCACGCTTGCAGGAAACCGCAAGGATTGCGGAGAAATTTTCATCCTTTGGGACCCTCGGGCTTCAGGATCCGTTTACTTCCAGCCCTGCGGTGCGTAACGAGTGAGACCTCGCGAACGACAGCGCCCAAGGGAAGATTACCCGATTGCCGACGAGGGCGGGTCGTCGCTGTTGACAGATGTGTCGACCCAGAGTGACCGGATCGCTCTGCCGGCTGGTGTTCTCACTTCGGCCTCACCGAACTTTCTTCTCCGCTTACTCCGGGCCAAGCTCGAGAAGATCGAGCCCCCCGCCTCGGCTGTTTGGGCGCTCGGCTCGAGCATCGTTTCCTGGCGTGTGCAGCGATACGCGTTTTTGCGCCTCGTGTTCACGACTTTGCGGCCGGGCTGGCATGCAGCGCATCGCCGGGCGCTACCCTAGCGCGTGATGTGACTCCGTCTCGCTGCACCCTGGAGGTGTTATCTGGCGCGCCAGGCACCCCGTTGGACCCTATGCTGGGCCACTGCACCCAGTGCGGTTTAGGTCAGGCAAAACCCTAGTGCCTCAAGATGTGCGAGATGCTAGGCAGATAAGATTATGCAGCAGCACACAGATCTGGAATTTAACTTGGCGACAATCAACGAGGCGCTGGCAGAAGCCTACCCCGAACGGGAGTGCCTGGTATTTCGCGACCGCCGTTTTCGGTGGAAGGATTTTACCGAGCGAACGCGTCGTCTCGCCAACTTGCTGCGGGGTTATGGTCTTGGTTGCCACCGCGAGCGGCACGAGCTGAAGAATTACGAGTCCGGGCAGGACCATCTTGGTCTCTACCTTTATAATGGCAACGAGTATCTGGAAGGGATGCTCGGGGCGTACAAAGCACGGGTGGCTCCGTTCAACGTAAATTACCGTTACGTAGAGGACGAGCTCATCTACCTTCTAAATGACGCCGACTGCCACGCGCTTATCTACCATGCGCGCTTTGCGCCGCGAGTGCAAAAAATTCGGTCTGAGGTGCGCCACTTGCGGCTGTTGTTGCAAGTCGCCGACGAGTCAGGCAATCCCTTGTTGCCAGGAGCGCTCGACTACGAAGAGGCTTTGCGGCAGGCGTCTCCCCAAAAGCCTCAACTCCACTGGTGCGCCGACGACCTTTACATCCTTTATACGGGTGGCACCACGGGTATGCCAAAGGGCGTGCTGTGGCGCCAAGAAGACATCTTCTTTGCCGCTCTCGGAGGGCACCCTCCTGGGGCACAAAAGGTCCCTTCCATTGCGGCTCTTGTCGAGAACGCCCGAACGAGCTCAGCGCGGGCCCTTCCCGCCCCGCCCTTTATGCATGGCGCGGCACACTGGATGGCACTGACCTGCTGGCACCAAGGTGGCGCAGTGGTGATCCAGGACCAACCTGAGCGCCTCGATCCGCACGATATTTGGTCGACGGTAGAGCGCGAACGGGTCACGTTCCTAACCATCGTAGGTGACGCCTTTGCTCGCCCTCTCGTGGATCAGTTACAAAAGCGGCGCTATGACCTGAGCAGCTTGAATGTCATCCTTTCTGGTGGGGCGATCCTCACCCCGGCGCTGAAAGAAGCCTTACTCGAGCATATTCCCCACCTGATGATCATCGATGGGTTTGGTGCCTCCGAAACCGGCGGCCAAGGCTCGCAAATCGTAACCAAAGGGATGACCATTACCTCTGGCTCCTTCCGCATGAACGAGGAAACCCTGGTGTTGAAATACGATCTCAGCGGGCCGGTTAGCCCTGGGAGCGAGGAAGTCGGCTGGCTCGCGCGCACGGGGCACGTCCCGCTCGGCTACTTCAAAGATGCGGAGAAAACCGCGCGGACGTTCCCTGTGATCAATGGGAAGCGGTACGCGATTCCTGGCGACCATGCCAAGGTTGCCGCCGATGGTACGATCATCGTACTCGGTCGAGGTTCGGTCAGCATCAACTCTGGGGGAGAGAAAATCTACCCAGAGGAAGTCGAAAAGGCGCTGAAACACCATCCGGCTGTGTACGATGCGGTGGTCGTTGGCACACCCCACGAGCGTTTCGGGGAGCAGGTTACGGCGATTGTTCAGGTTCGAAAGGGAGAAGAGCCGACAAAGGATGAACTGGTAGAGTTTTGCGCACGGCACCTTGCGCGGTACAAACTTCCGCGGGAAATCCTGTTCGTCGAAGAGATGGTCCGTAGCCCGTCAGGCAAGGCAGACTACCGTTGGGCCAAGCAGTTTGCGCTCGAACAGCTCGGCCTCAACAAAAAAGGAACATAAGTTAGCCAGCAGACGGGCCAACGACTGGATTCCAAGTTCCAGACTTGCGCCTCGTAGTTTTTGTGCAGAAACAGTAGCGTGACCGGTTTCTACCTGCCGAAATCGCAGGTTGGGGATTTGGTACCGATCTTGCGCTGGGTCCGGGGGCGTGGAGGAGCCCATGGCGGAAGGAGTTACCCGTTCCCGAGCGATCGAAGGACGTTTTCGGCCAGTGGCTCGCGTTCCGTTGGATGCCACAGTTTTGCAAGCAGCCCGGACGATGTACGAGTGCGGCACCGAAGCGGTGGCAGTAACCAACGAAGAGGGTCGTGTCGTTGGCATTTTCACGGCACACGACGTAATCGGCGTTGTCGGTCTGGGCTTCGGACCCGAAGCTACGACGGTGGCTCAGTGGTTATGCTCGCCGCGGGAGTGCAATAACCACGTGCCACGCGGTGAAGCTTGGTTTGGCTGAGAAGCGACGTGAGCCTTGCTCGGTCGATTCGGCAAAGCCCGCTTGGCTTGCCACGACCTAGAGCCAACGTTTTCGGCCCAACGGTGTGCTTCGCGCCAGTTCCCCTGCCTTGCGAGCCATCGTTAGTACGACGTCGCCGAATAACGCCATTTTCGGGTTCTCCGCCACGCCTCTTACCCATGCCGAGTATCCCTGCTCCAACACGATAGCCATCTTAAATCGCCCCAGAATCACGTAATAGTCGATTTCGTCCACGGGTCGGCCGCTCATTAGGGCGTAGCGCTCAGCCAGTTCTGCGCGTGTCGGCATTCCCGTGTAATCCACGTAACCGGAGTGTTGGCGGTCCTCGTCCGGATCTGGCCAACTCATCAGCACCCAGCCGAGATCCAGGAGTGGGTCTCCTACGGTTGCCATTTCCCAGTCGACGATGGCCGCCAGGCGAGCCGGCGCTCCGTGAAAGAACATCACGTTGGCAAACTGGTAATCACCGTGGAGAATGCCCGGAACGTAGTGGCGCGGACGGTACCGCCGCAGCCAATGGGCAGCCTCGTCTAAGCCGGGCAGAGGTCGGAACTGGAACTGAGAGAGCAGGCGTAACCAACGATCCACTTGCCGCTCGTGGAATCCCTCCGGTCGCCCAAACCCATCGAGCCCGACCGCCTTCCAGTCCACTTTTGCCAGCCGCGCTATCCCATCAATCAGCTCCCACGCCAATCCCCGACGTGCTTCTAAGTCCGAATCGAACGGTGGAGGCCAACCGTCGCGATTCATACACGACCACCCATCCACAAACTCCATCACGTAAAAGTTCGCTCCGAGAACCTCCGGGTCTGTGCACAGGGCAAGGACTCGGGGGTGCGGTACGTCCGTTCCATTCAATGCCGAGAGAACCCGAAACTCCCGAACCATCGAATCATTCCTGCCCGGAGGGACACGGCGAGGCGGTTTCCGCACGACAAGCCGAGTGTCGCCGCGCCGCACCAGCCAGGCTTCGTTGGAAGCACCTCCGGATATGAATTCGACCTCGAACGAAAGCCCGCAGCCGGGAAGACCACGCTCGTCAAGCCATCGGCGCAGTCGGCTTTGCTCCTCGGGGTGCAAAGTGGGCGTTGCCTCGCTTGCGCTCATGACCAATTTTTGACCTGGCTGGTCGCAAATACCCGGTGACTGGGAAAAAGTAAATGGGTGCTCCGCCCTCTGCGGTTGAAGGCTTTAGGTCTCTGGTCCGAACGAAGTCGTGCTCACGATAACGGGCCACTGCGAATCCCCTAAAGTGGATTCTCGCACGGGCACCTACGTTGGATACTGTCGGGCACCGGACCGGACTCAAAAGCTAGCCGCTAGCTTGGGCCGCTGCCCGTAGTCTCTAGGTGGCGCGAATAGATGAAACTCAGAAAACGCTCGATGCCATGGATCACGTGCTGGCAGCGCAATGAAGGGAAGAGATCAAACGCGTGCTGCGCCCCAGGAATCTCCGCATAGACTACAGGTTGTTTTGAAACGGCCCGCAAGGCGGCAACGAAGTGGCGAGCCTGCTCCACCGGTACCAGTGT
Source organism: bacterium HR30 (assembly GCA_002898795.1). Classification (GTDB taxonomy): domain Bacteria; phylum Desulfobacterota; class Binatia; order HRBIN30; family HRBIN30; genus HRBIN30. The sequence continues at coordinate 22,669 of BEIG01000056.1, forward strand.
GTCCAACTCCCCGTGCACGACCATGAATGGCGGAGCGTCGGGACGCACCCAGGCAATCGGTGAGGCCTTTTCGTAAGCTTCCGGAGCCTCGTCGAGCGAAGCTTTCATGACCTTGCCCTCCAGCAAATGATGAATCTCTGGGTTTTGGAAGGTGCGGAAGCGGTCCACAAAGTCGTACACCCCATACATCGGTACGGCGCCTTGCACGCACGTGTTCTTGTGCTCGAACCCAGGCTGATAAACGGCATCGTTTGGTGTCAGGGCAACGAGGGCGGCTAGGTGACCGCCTGCCGACCCACCCGTGACCACGATGAAGTTCGGGTCACCGCCGTAGTCTCTAATATTATCTCGAATCCATGCGACGGCCGCCTTCACGTCAACCAAATGATCCGGAAAAGTCGCGTGTGGCGACAGGCGGTAGTTCACGCTCACGCACACCCAGCCGCGCTGCGCCATGTGCGTCATCAGAGGCAAACCTTGCTCGTTTTTACTGCCGATTACCCATCCCCCACCATGAATTTGCAGGAGCACCGGGCAGTTCTGAGGGTGCGACCGATGCCGGTACACATCCAACCGCAGATTGACCCCAGCGACCCGACGAAACAGAATGTCACGATGCCTTTGCACTTCGGGGTGGCGGATCGGAAAAGGGAGTACAATGGCTTTCCAGTCGACGGAGTCTTTCCACTTTGCCCGGAAATTAGGGTGCACCTGCTTTGGGTACTGGCTACCGAGGGCCTCGCGAAGAGCATATTCGACAACGTCCTTTGCCCGGTCGCCTTTCCAGTAAGCCATCCACAATCCCCACCACGAGCAAAGCAAAAGGAGCAGGCCGAGTTTCCCGAGAATACCCTGTGCTGCCCCCGCAAAAACGAGGGCCGCCGCGAGCACGAACTGTGCGGCAATGTGATGCAGAGCAAGTTCCCCGGTGAGCCACCCAGCAAAAAAGCTAATCACGGCCCTTCTACCGGGCCGGTAGCTCGGACGCCAAACGTTGTACGTCAGAGCCCCACTGATCAAGGCTAATGTCCACAACAGCACAACCATTTGCTCCCTCCCGAAAACAAGAACAGCGGAGCTTCAAGGTACAAGCGATTGCCGTAACACTGCAGCATGGTTTATGGGGAAGGCGCTGCACACTCGCCTAAGGCTTCGCGAACCGAGCGGACGATCTCATCCACAGTGAGGCGCCCGTCGCCACTATAGTCCGCTTGCCAACAGGTCAAGGGTTGCTGCTCCTCCAGTAGTGCATGCACCGCACGAACGAGCTCGTCTACGGTCACTGTTCGGTCTTCGTTACAATCGCCGGCGCACCGTGGCCACCGCCGGAAAATGGAGACTGCATCGTCATACTGCGCCGCCACGTAAACCCACTGG
>BEIG01000057.1 GCA_002898795.1 bacterium HR30
GGCGGGGTTCCGGCGCGGGTGTTGGGTATGCGGCCAGCCGACACCGAGCACGATCCGGCAGAGTTGGCACAGGCCGCACTGTCGCGGCAATCCGCGTGAGGCACGCTTCCCCTGTTCGCATTGGTTTGGTGATCGGACAGCTCACACGTGGTGGAGCAGAGGGACAACTTGCGCAGCTAGCGGTTCGCCTCGACCGCCTCCGCTTTGACCCCCGCGTTTACGTGCTGTCGCATGCGCGCGAACCTTGGGGGTCGTGGCTCGACCAGCATCACATCCCCTGTTCGACGATCGCGGGGCCCGCCCCGCAGCGGCTGTGGCGCTTGGCCCACGCTATTTCCCGCGATCGCGTGGATCTTGTCCATTCGTGGCTCTACGTCGCTAATCCACTGGCTGCTTTCGCAGCTAGAGTGAACGGCGTGCCGTTGATCACGGCTGCTCGGAACTGCAAAGTGCACGGGCGCGCATCGCAGGTTGCCAACGCATGGGCCTTTCGTATGAGCCGGCGGATCGTAGCGAACTCGCGGGATGTAGCCGAGTTCATTGTCCGGCACTACGGTGCTCCGCGTGAGCGCATTCACGTCGTGCCCAACGGAATTGACACGGAGAAGTTTCGCCCGAGCCCCGCGCGTTCTTTGGAGCGGCCTCTGATCGTGACTGCTGGGCGCTTGGTGGCCCAGAAAAATCATCCGCTTTTTTTGCAGGCCGCCCAGGAGTTGCGGGCGCGGCTGCCTCAGGTTCGGTTTGCCATCGCTGGGGAAGGCCCATTGCGTGCCGAACTGGAAAGCTTGGCAGGCTCGCTGGGACTGAAGGAGGCGGTCGAATTCCTCGGAGAGCGAGGGGATTTGGAGCAGGTGTTTTGCAGGGCACACGTCTTTTGGCTGACTTCGAAGTGGGAGGGGATGCCGAACGTACTGCTGGAAGCTATGGCTTGTGGTCTTCCGGTTGTGGCGACCGACGTCGGTGGTTGTCGGGAAATCATTGGCGAGAGTCCGGGAGGGGTGGTGGTATCAACGAACAGCGTTGCTGGGTTTGTGGAAAACACAACTCGGTGGCTGACGTCGGAGGAGGCGTTTTCGCGGGCGGCTCGGGAGGCTCGGCAGCGGGCAGAGGAATTTGCCGTGGAGCGTATGGTTGCAAGGATGGAGAATTTGTACAGCGAGGTACTCGAACCATGAGTTCATGGCCTTTTGTATCGGTCGTGATTCCCATGCGGAACGAAGGGAAACATATCGAGCGCTGCTTGGGCTCCGTCTTTGCACAGGATTACCCCGCAGATCGCTTCGAGGTTATCGTTGTCGATGGAGATTCGGAGGACAATTCCCGCGAAGTGCTCGCCAGATTTGGTGACCGCATCCGAGTACTGCGCAATCCCTCGCGCATTGTGCCTACCGCCCTGAATATAGGAATTCGAGCGGCCCGAGGGGAAATCATCGCTCGCGTGGATGCGCATACGACGTTGGCGCCAGATTACCTCCGAAGGGGTGTGGAAGCACTGTTGCGAACGGGGGCGGATAATGTGGGTGGCCCGATGCGGACAGCCGGGGGCGGCCCCGTTGCTGAAGCCATTGCACGCGCCATGGACTCGCGGTTCGGAATCGGCGCGTACTTCCACTTTGCTCAGGCCGACCGGGAGACGGACACGGTGTACATGGGCATGTGGCCGCGGAAAACATTCGAGCGTGTGGGGCTCTTTGACGAGGAACTCGTGCGTAACCAGGATGACGAACTCAACTATCGGATCCGGAGGTCTGGCGGTAGGGTTTACCTTTCCGTGGCCATGCGGTCCCTGTATCAAAACCGGGAAACCTACCGTGCCCTAGCGCGGCAGTTCTTCGAATACGGGAAGTGGAAGGTGCGCGTTCTGCAGAAACACCCCCGACAAATGAGCTGGCGGCATTTCGTTCCACCGCTGTTCGTGGCCACGTCCACCCTGACTGCCATCGGAAGTCTCTTCTGGCCGGTGTGCGGGTACGTGAGTGCTGCGGCGCTTGGAAGTTATGCCCTGGCGGTCGCCCTGGCTGCGACGGCGGTGGCGAAAAAGCACGGCCTCGGCTTATGGCCGCGGGTGGCGTGGGCTTTCGTTGTCATGCACTGGAGCTGGGGCAGCGGCTTCTTATGGGGGCTGGTGCGGTTTGGGCACCGCTGGTTGCAGCCGGAAGAACAGCCGCCTCGCCTCGATCCAAGCACAGAGGCTGCTCCGAGAAGCGCAGCGGCGACCTCTTGACCTGGGCTGGCTCCCACGGAAATTGCAAGCATCCTCTTGCTGTGCTTGTGAAAGGCAGCCAGAGTGACGACGGGAACAACAGCCTTGCCGTGCAAGATTGAACCGTTCGAACCCCTCGAGCCACAAGGCACTGGAGCAAAGGAGCCGAAATGTACTTGGTGACGGGAGGAGCCGGTTTTATCGGTTCGAGTATTGTCCACGCTTTGGTTGCGCGCGGAGAGAAGGTGCGCGTGCTCGACAATTTTTCCACGGGTAGTTGGGCCAACCTTGCCTCCGTGCGTGACCGGATCGAAGTGATCGAAGGAGACATCCGCGACCCGGACGTGCTGCGCCGCGCACTGCGCGACGTGAAGTACGTCAGCCATCAGGCTGCGCTTCGGTCAGTTCCCCGGTCCGTGGACGACCCGCTCAGCACCGACTCGGTCAATACCCACGGCACGCTGCAGCTCCTCGTGGTTGCCCGAGAGCTAGGAGTGCAGCGAGTGGTTTATGCCTCGTCTTCCTCGGTGTACGGCGACTCCCCGATGCTTCCAAAAGAGGAAAGCCAAACGCCTGCCCCAGTGTCCCCTTACGCAGTGTCGAAATTGGCTGGGGAACACTACTGCCGTACTTTCACCCGGCTGTATGGGCTCGAAACGGTGAGTCTGCGTTACTTCAACGTTTTTGGTCCGCGCCAGAGCCCAGAATCCAAGTACGCCGCAGTCGTGCCGTTGTTTATTCGTGCCGCGCTGCGGGATGAGCCATTGATCATTCATGGCGACGGAGAACAGTCGCGGGATTTCACGTATATCGACAACGTCGTTCAAGCGAATTTGCTCGCCTGCACCCAGCCCAACGTTGCTGGCGAGGTGTTTAACGTCGCATGCAACGAACGTCATTCGGTCATGGAAATCGCGCGTACGGTAGAGCGCCTCGTGGGTAAATCGGTTATTTGCCAGCATACTGCCCCCCGGGCGGGTGACGTGCGGCACACACAGGCATCGATCGTGAAAGCCCAGCAGATGCTCGGCTACCAACCCACCGTCAGCTTCGAAGAGGGGATGAGGCGAACAGTGGAGTGGCTCAAGCAGGAGTTAGGGGCATAGCAGGGCGCGCAACGAGTTGGCGCATCCTTCGCCCGACATCGTCACGCAGACCACAACTCGCGGTCAGCAAAAGCGCCACACCGGAAGAGGTCGGGGTGCTAGGTTTCCGTGGGGTGGCTGGGGGTGAGGATCGTTGTTAGAGGGGATTCGATGCTTCGAGTGCTTCTCGTTGGGTGCGGCGGTTTTTTGGGGTCCGTATGTCGCCATCTCGTCGGCGGGTGGGCGCAGAACTGGCTGGCTACGACCTTTCCGTGGGGCACACTCATCGTCAACGTGGTGGCGAGCCTATTCCTCGGGTTCGTTTTGGCTCTGTCTCTGGAGCGCGGCTGGATTGGACTGGAGTGGCGGCTGTTTCTAGCCATGGGATTTTGTGGAGGGCTCTCCACCATGTCCGCCTTTGGCTTTGAAACGTATTCCTTTCTGAGGGAAGGGAGCTACGTTTTGGCGCTGGCGAATGTTACGGCGAACTTCGCTGCGGCCGTCGTCGGCGTCTGGGTTGGAGACGAGTTAGGCCGCGTGATTTAAGAGGCACGCAATGAAGATTACCGGAGAAGGAAAACTGCTTCGCATTTTCGTGGGCGAAGCAGATCGGGTTCACGGGCGGCCTCTTTACGAAGCGATCGTGCTGAAAGCCCGCGAACTGGGGTTAGCCGGAGCAACCGCGTGGCGGGGTATCGAAGGATTTGGCGCCGGCAGCCGGATTCACAGCGCGCGCATTTTGCGCCTTTCCGAAGATCTACCGATCATTATCGAGATCGTGGATAGCGAGGAAAAAATTCGCGCTGCCATGCCGGCTATCGAGGAGTTGATCGAGCTGAGCGGCGGAGGGGGGCTGGTTACCTTGGAGAAGGCAGAAGTCATCCGTTACACGTCGGGAACGGGTAGGTAAACGGCAATTGCCGGGGCTGTGACGCTCGCGGCAGTATTCCTGGAAGATTCCACGAAGTCCCGTGTCCGCCCTGCAACGGGTTGAGCGCGTGGCAGGCGCACACGGAAAGACTCAAGCACGAATGTTCCCTTGACTTCAGAACTGGCACGGTGGACGAGCGCAAGAATCACCGTGTTGAAAGGGTGAACTCGTAGCGGACATGGCGCGTTTGGGATTCCCTTGGAAACGCACCCCGGCCCAGGTTCCAAGGCCCGTCGTCAAGGAGAGGTTAGGGGCCCTGTGGGGAGCAATGACGATTCGTGTTTGGTTGCTACGGGTGGCTGGGCGTGTTTGGAAGTGGAACGTGCGATCGAGAGTTTTGTCGTCACGGTTTGTCTGACTGCCGCTGGGTCGAAGTTGCTTTGGTGGTTTGTCGGGCGCGGAGGGTCTAAGCGAGTCGCGTTGACTTGTAGCCTTGCCACCGTTAGCGTTGGCGGCCAATTTCTGGCGAGGAATCTTCAACGTGAGCATTCTTGTCGACAAGAACACGCGCGTGGTGACCCAAGGAATTACTGGGGCAACCGGGCAGTTCCACACCCGGGCTTGCCGGGAGTATGGGACCCAAATGGTGGCCGGCGTCACTCCGGGAAAGGGAGGCTCGGATTTCGAGGGGATTCCCATTTTCGACACGGTGGAACAAGCGGTTCGGGCCACCGGAGCCGACGCTTCGGTCATTTACGTTCCACCGGCGTTTGCGGCCGACGCAATCATGGAAGCAGCGGATGCCGGTGTGCGCTTGGTCGTTTGTATTACAGAGGGAATCCCGGTCCTGGATATGGTGCGGGTCAAGCGGTACTTGGTTGGAAGAGGTACGCGCCTGATTGGTCCGAATTGTCCTGGCGTGATTACCCCAGGTCAATGTAAGATCGGCATCATGCCAGGGTACATTCACCGACCGGGCACGGTTGGAGTAGTGTCCCGCAGTGGTACGCTGACGTACGAGGCCGTGCACCAACTGACACTGTTGGGACTGGGGCAATCGACCTGTGTGGGTATTGGGGGAGACCCGGTTGCGGGCACAGGCTTCGTCGAGATTTTAGAAATGTTCGAGAAAGATCCCGGGACGCAAGGGGTGATCTTAATTGGGGAAATTGGTGGCACCGCAGAGGAGGAGGCGGCAGCTTACGTGAAAACGAGCATGACGAAACCGGTTGTTGGCTTCGTCGCTGGAGCCACTGCTCCTCCGGGCAAGCGCATGGGACATGCAGGCGCTATCATTTCCGGTGGCAAGGGAACTGCCGCGGAGAAGTTCCGCGCGTTCGAGGCTGCAGGGATGTACGTGGCGAAGAGCCCGGCGGAGTTGGGCATCACCATGAAGCGGGCTTTGGAAGAAACGGGACGGTTATCTGCCGCCTCGTGATGGGAGTTGCGCTGAAGCAGGCGCGGGGAATGAAGCAATGCTAGAACGAACGTTATCCATCATTAAGCCGGATGCCGTGCAAAAGCGGGTAATTGGGGAAATTCTGCGACGCTTCGAGGCTGCTGGCCTCCGGATTGCCGCGGCGAAAATGCTTCGGTTGTCCCCGGATACAGCAGCCCGCTTTTACGCGGTACATCGGGAGAGACCGTTTTACCAAGATCTCGTGCGGTTCATGTCGTCCGGCCCGGTGCTGGTGGCCGTGCTGGAGGGTGAAAACGCTATTGCCCGGAACCGCGAGATCATGGGGCCCACAGATTCGACAAAGGCTCCAAAGGGCACCATTCGGGGTGACTTTGGGACCGACGTGGAGAAAAATGCCGTGCACGGATCCGACGGACCGGATACCGCCAAGTGGGAAATTGCCTTCTTCTTCAGCGAATCAGAAATTTGCTGACGGGCTCCGCGAAGCCAAACCGCAAGTTCTAACTCCGCGGGCCTTACGAGCGTGGCTCGAGCGGCGCCACGAACCCCGGTATCGCGCCGAGCAGATTTTGGCTTGGGTGTACCGTGCTGGGGTTCAGTCGTTCGAGGAGTTGACGAATATCCCTCGCTCGTTGCGTGCGGCGCTCGAGCAGGAGTTTGTCTTGCCGGACGCTCAGGCCGATGCGGTGGCCACAGCTTCCGACGGTACACGCAAGCTTCTCTTACGATACGGTGACGGGGTTGCCGTCGAGACGGTCGTCATTCCCGATCCGCCGCGACTCACGCTTTGTGTTTCGTCCCAAGCCGGTTGTGCCATGGGTTGTCGTTTTTGTGCTACCGCACGCTTGGGGCTGCGGCGAAACCTGAGTAGCGCAGAGATTCTTTCACAGGTCCTGGCAGCACGCCGTATCTTACAGGCACAAGAACGTATCACGAACATCGTGTTCATGGGCATGGGAGAGCCGCTGGCGAACTACGAAAACGTCGTGGAAGCCATCGAGGTGTTAACGGCTCAGTGGGGATTCGATTTTTCGGCGCGGCGCATCACGGTGTCCACGGTCGGCCTCCTGCCGCAGATGGAGCGGCTGGTTCGCGAAACGCCGGTACAACTGGCGGTATCGTTGACTGCTCCAACGGACGAACTCCGCTCGAAGCTGATGCCGGTGAACCGCCGTTTTCCGGTGCAGGCGCTGGTCGATGTATGCCGCCGGCTCCCTTTGCCACAGCGGCGGCGCGTGACGTTCGAGTACGTGTTGTTGGCTGGGATCAACGATCAACTGGAGCATGCCAGACGTCTTGCTTCGCTACTCCGGGGGGTGCGGGCAAAGGTGAATCTCATTCCCTTCAATCCTTTTCCCCATGCTCCATACTCGCGCCCGAGCGAAGACAGCGTTCGGAGCTTTCAGCAAGAATTGCTCGCTCACGGAGTTCACACCACAGTTCGCCGTAGCCGTGGCCTCGACGTGCAAGCGGCCTGCGGCCAGCTTGCGCTAGCGCATGGGGTCGGTCCCGCTCGCTCCACCGGAGAGGCGAGGGCAATGGGGAGTGCGGCTACGGTGAGCGGGGAATAAGGCGGTTGTGGCGTGGCTGGAATCGGCGTGATCGTGAACCCGCACGCTGGTGGGAACCGGGCGAACAAGGAACTGGTGCCTAAACTGGAGGAAGCGCTGAAACAGCGTGGTTTTGTTGCCGTTCCCGAAACTCTGGAGGAGTTGGAGCTCACAGCGCGACGCTGTGCGGAGGAGCAGGTTGATATCGTGGCCATTTGTGGGGGTGACGGCAGTTTCTTTCGCGGCCTTTCGGCTTTGGTGCGGGCCTACGGTTCCCAGTCGCTGCCGCTGTTCCTTCCCCTCCGCGGCGGGTCGATGAACACCATCGCCAGATCCGTTGGCGTGCGGGCAGGAGGGCCAGTGAAGGTTCTAGCGCACGTTGCCGAGGTGTATGCCGCAGGTCGTCCGTTGCGGGCGACGGAGAGGCAGTTGTTGCAGATTGCAAGGGACCACTACGGTTTCATGGTTGGTTGCGGGGTAATCGTGAACTTTTTGCAAGTTTACTACAGCGGCCAGGGGCGTGGTCCGCGTGCGGCTGCGCTCTGGCTTGTCCGGGCCATTCTTTCCGGCTTGATCCACGGTACGCTGGCCAGGAGGATTCTCCAAGGGTTTCGTGCGGACATGACGTGCGACGGAGAGCGAGTACCCCATCGCAACTACAATGTTCTGTATGCGAGCACCATTACGGACATTGGACTTGGCTTCGTGCCAACGTATCTGGCCACCCGGAAAAGAGGGTACTTCCATCTGCTGGCAGGGTACGTGACCGCTAGCCAAGTGATCTTGCGGTTACACCGCTTACGTGGGGGTTGCCCGCTCGAGATCCCCACGCTTTACGACAATTTGGCGCGGGAGGTCCGGGTTGAGTTTGAGCGGCCAACCCACTACACGATCGACGGAGATGTACTGGAAGCGACGGCGGCATTGGAACTACGAGCAGGCCCCGTGTTAACCATCGTGCAGGAGTGAAGCCTTGGCAGAAGCGCTCCCCACCCTGGGTGTGATTGGCGGAAGTGGCCTCTACGAGATGGCTGCTTTGGGGGACGTGGAGCACGTGCAGCTTTCGACACCGTTTGGCCATCCCTCCGATGACTTTGTCGTAGGTACGCTAGGCCAAGTGCGCGTCGTGTTTTTGCCGCGGCACGGGCGTGGGCATCGGCTGTTGCCTTCGGAAATCAACTTTCGCGCAAACTTGTGGGGCATGAAGCACCTCGGGGTGGAGTGGTTGGTTGCCGTGAGTGCTGTGGGGAGTTTGCGGGAAGAAATTCGCCCTGGTCATCTGGTAGTCCCCCACCAGTTTCTTGACCGCACTTCGCGTCGGGTGAGCACATTTTTTGGCAATGGCATCGTGGCCCACGTCAGTTTCGCCGACCCAGTTTGCCCCACACTCTCGAAGCTTCTTGTCGAAGTAGCTCGGCGGGAGGGCGCAACAGTGCACGAAGGTGGCACGTATTTGTGCATGGAGGGCCCGCAATTTTCCACCCGCGCGGAGTCGCATCTGTACCGCCAGTGGGGTGCCGATGTGATTGGCATGACGAACGTGCAGGAAGCAAAACTCGCTCGCGAGGCGGAGATTTGCTTTGCAACGTTGGCTTTGGCCACCGATTACGACTGCTGGCACGAATCCGAGGCAGACGTGGCGATCGCGGACGTGCTGCGCATTTTGCAGGCCAACGTTGCCCTGGCGCAGAAGATTGTTGCCGGTGTTGCGGGAGGGTTGCCCCTAGAGCGCCGCTGCCCGTGTGCCAACGCTCTGGAACATGCAATCATTACGGAGCGGAGCAGGATTCCCGAACACGTGCGGCACGATTTGCGCCCGCTGCTGGCGAAGTATTTGAAGCAATGGGAGGGGAGCGCGGAGTGAGTATTTTGGTCGTCGGCTCTGTGTTCATGGATAGTTTAGAAACGCCCTTTGGTTCCGTGGAACGCACCGTTGGCGGTTCGGCCACGTATTTTTCCATTGCCGCCAGTTTTTTTTCGCCGGTGCAGATGGTGGCTGCGGTGGGCGACGACTTCCCCGAGGAAGAGCGCGAGTTTTTACGGCGTCGTGGCATCGACTTGCGCGGACTGGAAACGCGACCGGGGAAGACCGGATTTTGGCGTGGGCGATACCACGAGGACATGAACAAGCGCGACACCTTGGAACTGCAGCTCAACGTGTTCGGGGACTTTCGCCCGCAGCTACCCGACAGTTACCGCGATGCCCGGTACGTGTTTTTGGCCAACATCGATCCCGAGCTGCAAGGAGAGGTGCTCGATCAGCTCACTGCCCCGGGGCTTGTCGGTTGCGATACGATGAATCATTGGATTGCAAACGCGCGGCCCGCGTTGGAGCGGTTGTTGAGCCGAGTAGATCTTTTGATCATCAACGACGAAGAAGCGCGGCAACTCAGCGGCGAGAACAACGTGGTGAAAGCCGCGCGGCGGCTGCTGCAAATGGGCCCGGAGCGTGTGCTCATCAAGCGGGGTGAGTACGGGGTGATTCAGTTCTCGCCGGACTCGGTTTTTGCCGTGCCCGCTTTTCCCCTCGAGGAAGTGTTCGATCCCACCGGTGCCGGAGATACGTTCGCTGGCGCCTTTATGGGCGCGCTTGCGCGGTCGCGGGACCGGTCGGAGCGGGCCTTACGAGAGGCCATCGTCTACGGCAGCGTGGTTGCATCGTTCGTGGTCGAGGATTTTGGGCTGGCTCGGCTGAAAACCCTCACTTGGGAGCAAATCGAGCGTCGCTACCGGCAGTTCGTGAGTTTGACGGACATCGACGGCGCATGAAGGCGGTGGTTTCCGCTGTCCTGCCCGTGTACAACGAGGCACCGAATCTTGAGCCGCTCCATCGGGAATTGATTGCGGAACTCGAACGGTTGGGCAGGCCGTTTGAAATCGTATACGTGAACGATGGCAGCACGGACGGCAGCACGGAACTGCTGGAAGATTTGGCTGCCGATCCGCGGGTAAAGGTTGTTCATCTCGCGCGTAACTACGGGCAAACCGCTGCCCTGGTCGCCGGTTTCGATCACGCTGTTGGGGACGTGATTGTCACACTGGATGCCGACGGCCAAAACGATCCAGCGGCGATCGGCCCGCTGCTTGCGGAGATCGATCGTGGTTTCGATCTGGCCGTGGGTTGGCGCTGGCCCAGGCAGGACCCGTTCTGGACACGCCGGCTCCCGTCCATCGTGGCAAACTGGCTGATCGGTCGAATCACCGGGGTCCGCCTCCACGATTACGGTTGTACTTTGAAGGCCATCCGCCGCGAGTTGGTGGCAGAGCTGCGCTTGTACGGCGAGATGCATCGTTTCATCCCGGCCCTGGCGGGAGAAATGGGCGCACGAATCTCGGAAATCCGTGTTCGACACCGACCGCGGATTCGAGGTCGCTCGAAGTACGGGTTGTCGCGGGTTTGGAAAGTGTTGTTGGACTTAGCTGCGGTGAAATTTTTAACCGGGTATGCAACGCGGCCGATCCAAGTGTTCGGCTCCGTAGGCTTAGCTTGTGCTGGCACAGGCTTGGCCGTGACCGGCTTCCTTGGCTTCCAACGTTTAGTCCTGGGAGCGCCGCTTGCGAACCGTCCGTTGGTACTGCTGGGGATTTTGTTGACTGTCGTGGGCATTCAGTTTGTCACTTTGGGCTTGCTGGGGGAGTTGCTGGTTCGCACGTATCACGAATCGCAGGGCAAGCCGATTTACCGCTTGCGTCAACCACGGGTCTCACCGCCATTCGTTGACCTGCCCAACCCGCCTCGCTAGAGGAGCCGCACTTTGTTGCCCAGCTACCTCGGAGCATCGCCGGTAACCGCCGGTTGTGGCTTGCAAAAAGCTGCCCATCGATTTTCTAGGAGGGGACCATGAAGCTTTGCGTCATTGGTACGGGCTACGTTGGTTTGGTGGCCGGGACGTGTTTTGCGGAAAGTGGGAACGATGTGATCTGTGTGGACATCGACGCGGAAAAAATTGAGCGTCTCAACCGTGGTGAAGTACCAATTTACGAACCCGGGCTGGAGGAACTGATTCGGCGCAACGTGGCTGAAGGGCGGCTGTTTTTTACCACGGACTTAGCCGAGGCAGTACGGCGATCTCTGCTTTGCTTCATTGCTGTTGGCACTCCGCAAAGCGACGATGGCAGCGCCGATTTGGGTGCTGTGATCCGTGTGGCCGCCGAAATTGCCGAAGCGATGGATGGTTACCGTGTTATCGTGACCAAGAGCACCGTGCCAGTGGGCACCTCGGAACGCATCCGTCAGGTCATTGCTTCTCGCACGAAGCACCCGTTCGACGTGGTCTCCAATCCTGAATTCCTGAAGGAGGGGGCCGCGATCGAGGATTTCATGAAGCCAGACCGGGTGGTGATCGGCACGGACAGTCCACGCGCCCGTGCACTATTACAGGAGTTATACGAGCCGTTTGTCCGGACAGAACAGCCGATCTTGTTCATGAGCCCCGCTAGTGCCGAGATGACCAAGTACTGTGCCAACTCTATGCTGGCTGCACGGATCTCGTTGATGAATGAGTTCGCGAATTTGTGCGAGAAGGTCGGAGCGAACATTGACGACGTGCGGCGAGGAGTGGGGTTCGACCGCCGTATCGGACAGCACTTCTTGTTTCCCGGGGTTGGTTACGGTGGCTCGTGTTTCCCGAAGGACGTGAAGGCAGTCATTCGAACGGCCGAGCAATATGGCCTCGACTTTCGCATGCTTCGTGCTGCGGAAGAGGTGAATGTTCGGCAGAAGCGCTTACTGGTGGACAAGGTTATGGAACATTTCGGCGAGTACCTGCGAGGCATGCGGTTCGCCGTTTGGGGCTTATCGTTCAAGCCTCGCACCGACGATATGCGTGAAGCCCCATCCATTACCATTATCGAGGCCCTGTTGCGCGCCAACGCCGAGGTGCACGCGCATGACCCCGAAGCGCTGGGGGAGGCGCGCAAAATTTTCGGGGATCGGATCCATTATCACCGGGTGAACTACGACGCCCTTCGAGGCGCCGATGCACTGTTGATCGTTACCGAGTGGAACGAATTCCGCCGTCCCGACTTTGACCGCATGAAACAACTCATGAAGCATCCAGTGATCTTCGATGGGCGTAACATTTACGACCCAGAGGATATGCAGGCGCGAGGCTTTATTTATTACTCTGTGGGAAGGCGACCGGTAAAACCCTGATGGCGAGGATTCTCATTACCGGCGGCGCCGGCTTTATTGGTTCCCACTTGTGCGATCGCCTTCTGGCCGATGGCCACGAGGTGATCGCGATGGACAACTTCTTCACTTCGCACCCGAGAAATATCGCCCACTTGGTAGGACACGATCGTTTCCGCTTCGTCAAGCACGATGTGACCGAGTATATTTACATTGATGGGCACTTGGACGCGATTCTTCACCTCGCATCGTTACCGAGCCCGGTCGATTACTTGCGCGAACCGATTAAAACGTTGAAAGTCGGTGCCCTCGGGACTCATAAGGCACTAGGTTTGGCCCGAAAACACGGTGCGAAATTTCTCCTGGCTTCGACCTCCGAGGTTTACGGCGATCCCCAGGTGCATCCTCAACCGGAGACCTATTGGGGGAACGTCAATCCCATTGGCCCTCGCGGAGTGTATGACGAATCGAAGCGCTTTGCCGAAGCGATGACCATGGCCTACCACCGCTATCACGGCATCGACACCCGCATCGTGCGGATTTTTAATACCTATGGGCCAAGGATGCGGGCCGACGACGGAAGGGTAGTGACCAACTTCATCGCGCAAGGTCTGCGCGGTGAGCCCCTCACGGTATACGACGACGGTTCGCGTACGCGGAGTTTTTGTTACGTGAGCGACTTGGTCGAAGGCATGGTGCGACTGCTGGAGTCGGACATTGTGGAGCCTGTGAACCTGGGCAACCCCGACGAGATGACGGTTTTGGAATTCGCCAAGGTGGTGCAACGGCTTACCGGAGGGAAGTCGGAGATCGTGTTTGTGACCCCTCGTGACGAGCGCACGAAGGACGATCCGCACATCCGCCAACCCGACATTACTCGGGCCCGTACACTGTTGGGTTGGGAGCCACGAGTACCTTTGGAAGAGGGGCTGCAGTACACCATCGACTACTTTCGGCATCTTCTACATCTGGAGGGGAAATGAAAATTCTGGTTACGGGGGGCGCTGGGTTCATCGGCTCTCACGTGGCCGAAGCTTTCGTGAACGAAGGTCACGACGTTCTCATCATGGACGACCTCTCCTCCGGCCGGGTGGAAAACGTGCCGAGGGGGGCACGCTTGGAGGTGGTTGATATTCGTTCCGAGGCGGCGGCAGAGTTGATTGGCCGAGAGCGTCCGGAGGTACTGTGCCATCACGCGGCGCAAATGGACGTTCGGCGCTCCGTTGCAGAGCCCCAGTTCGATGCCACGGTGAACATTCTTGGCTTGCTCAATTTGCTAGAAGCTGGGCGCAAACACGGGCTGGAGCGCGTCTTGTTCGCGTCCACGGGTGGGGCGATCTACGGAGAACAGAGCATGTTTCCCTGCCCAGAAACACATCCGACAAATCCCGTAAGCCCTTATGGTGTGGCCAAGTTGGCCGGCGAAAAATACCTGCACTTTTATGGGGTCACTTACGGGATTCGCTGGATCGCCCTGCGTTATGCTAATGTATACGGCCCAAGGCAGAATCCTCACGGCGAGGCCGGAGTAGTGGCGATTTTCACCGAAAAGCTCCTGCGCGGGGAACAGCCCGTGATTCATGGCGATGGAAAGCAGACCCGCGACTATGTGTACGTGGGGGACCTTGTCCGCGCGAATTTGCTCGCGTTAAGAAGTGACTATTGCGGGCCGCTGAATCTGGGTACGGGCCGCGAAACGGACGTCAACACCCTGTTTCGTTTGTTATGTGAAGCGTGCGGGGTCCATATGCCGGAATTCCACGGACCAGCAAAACCAGGGGAGCAACGGCGCAGTTGTATCGACAGCGCGCTCGCCGAAAAGGTGCTTGGCTGGATGCCGGAAGTAGGCCTGGAAGAGGGTCTCCGGCGCACGGTGGAGTTCTTTAAGGCGCACCGAGACAACCGAATGTGACCTGACTAATTTCCCCGGTCAGCTGCCTTCGGGTATCTTCTTGTCAGCCTACCGGGGATGCGGGAGCGATGGTCACGGACAGCCCGAGAGGTAGCTGCCCGTGCCTTGCAGCGCGACAGAGCCGGCGGCTAGGGAAAGTCGTTCGCGGTAGGAACGCCCAAAGGCGCACATGGAACCACGTCGGATTCGCAATTTTTCCATTGTTGCTCACATCGATCACGGTAAGTCCACGTTGGCCGACCGGCTGTTGGAGTATACCGGTGCCATTGACGAGCGCGAGCGCACCGAACAGGTGCTGGACAGCATGGATTTGGAGCGGGAACGCGGCATTACCATTAAGGCAAGCGCCGTCCGCCTGCGTTATCGCGCGAAGGACGGGTTGGAGTATACCCTGAACCTCATCGATACGCCTGGGCATGTCGATTTTAGCTACGAGGTTTCCCGTAGCCTGGCGGCCTGTGAGGGGGCCCTGCTGGTGGTAGACGCGGTTCAAGGCGTGGAAGCCCAAACTCTGGCCAACGCTTACCTTGCTTTGGACAACAACCTCGAAATCATTCCGGTCATTAACAAGATTGACCTTCCTGGAGCCGATCCAGAGCGGGTGCGAGCCGAGATCGAGGACATCATTGGCTTGGATGCCTCCGAAGCCATCCTGACCAGTGCCAAGTTGGGAACCGGCACCCAAGATGTGTTGGAGGCAGTGGTGGAGCGGATTCCTCCTCCCAAAGGAGAAGTCGACGCTCCTTTACGGGCGTTGATTTTCGATAGCTGGTTCGATCCCTACCACGGGGTGGTCATGGTGGTCCGCGTGTTCGAGGGATCGATTCGCCGTGGGCAGAAGATCCAGCTCATGGCAACCGGAAAAACCTATGAGGTTCAGCGGGTGGGCGTGCTAACTCCGCAGGCTCAGGTTGTGGAGAGCTTGAGCGCTGGCGAAGTCGGGATCGTGATGGCCGGAATCAAAGAGGTGCGGGAGACTCAAATCGGTGACACGGTTACCGACGCCGCGCGGCCCGCTGCCAGCCCCCTGCCGGGCTTTAAACCCGTGAAACCCATGGTGTTCAGCGGCCTGTATCCCTCGGATTCGTCGCAGTACGAAGTTCTGCGCGATGCGGTGGAGAAGTTGCGTCTGAACGACTCTTCCTTCTCGTTCGAGCCGGAGAATTCGCTCGCTCTGGGTTTTGGCTTTCGGTGCGGGTTCTTGGGCCTGCTCCACATGGACATCGTGCGGGAGCGACTGGAACGAGAATTTGGCTTGGACCTGATCACGACCGCCCCCACTGTCGCATATCGAGTCACGACCACCAAAGGGGAGGTCCTCACCGTCGACAGCCCAGCGAAACTTCCCCCCGAGCAAGAGATTGCTTCCATCGAGGAGCCGGTCATCTTGGCCTCGATTCACGTCCCTGAAACTTACCTCGGGGGAGTGCTCGCCCTTTGCGAAGAGAAGCGTGGTCGCCAGCGGGAGCTTAAATTCCTGGGACGGGGTCGTTTCCTGGTTGTGTACGAACTGCCGCTGAACGAAATCGTGTTGGATTTTTACGATCGACTCAAGTCTGTGAGCAAAGGGTACGCCTCGCTGGATTATGAGTTTTTGGACATGTGGCCCGCGGACTTGGTCAAGCTCGACATTCGGATCAACGGCGAGCCCGTGGATGCCTTATCGCTCATTGTGCACCGGGAGCGTGCCTACCAACGCGGCCGGGAACTGACAGAGAAAATGCGCGAACTGATCCCGCGGCAGATGTTCGAGGTCGCGATTCAGGCTGCGATCGGCAGCCGGGTGATCGCCCGAGAGACCGTAAAACCGTTGCGCAAGAACGTTACGGCCAAGTGTTACGGTGGCGACATTACGAGAAAACGCAAGCTCCTGGAGAGGCAGAAAGAGGGAAAGAAGAGGATGAAGCAACTCGGCCGTGTAGAAATTCCCCAGGAGGCTTTTCTGGCCGTGCTGAAGGTGGATACCGGTGGCTGAACCGGTGCCGGCGAGATGTGGCTGATTCAGCGTTTGGATTGGTTGAATCGCTGCCCAATGTAAAAGGGGTTGCGGCAACGGGTTGGTTGCGCGCACGGGAAAGTGGTGCCACGGGCATAGCGTTGAGACGCTAGCAGCCAGGGCTTTTGGAATCGCCCCAAGTTCGGCCGGAGCGATCCCCCGGAGGTGGCGGCTGTTGGAGGAGACACGTGCGAACGTAAGTTGTGTGTGTTTACTTGCTTTGTCGCTTGTGGAAGCATGGCGCGCACGTGCCAGAGGCAGCAGCCCGCTGACAGTCGGCCGCTGCCGATGTTGTGGAGTAGTTGGAGTGGACTGATGGGAACAAACATGCGCAAACGGATTTATCGTTTCCTTTTTGCATGTGCGGGAGTGGTTTGGTTTCCCGCCGTAGCCGTGCCGCAAAGTTTACCTCCACTGTTCGCAGCGGCGAAACTGTGGGAGTTAATTGGCACTCCGAGTGATGCCACGGGTCTCGGGTTACTCGTGGACGTCGCTGGGCCAGGCGGGGCGCCGCGCGACGGTGTCCTGGACTTGGTGGCACCCATGCAATCGCAGCAAGTGGTCGTGCTGGTAGGTCGGGGCGACGGAAGCTTCAGCCAGAGCCCCCTCGTGGGTGAGCTAAACGGGATTCCGACAGCACTGGCCACCGGAGATTTTGACGGCGACGGAGGGGCTGAAGTCATTGTCGGCGACAGCTCGAATTTCCTCTCCGTGCTACGCTCCGAAAGTGGTTCGCTGGTTGCGGTGGGTGCGCCTATTGATTTGCGCTTCCTCCCCCGTGGGCTTGCTACCGGCGACTTTGACCGGGATGGGCACCTCGACTTGCTGGCAGTTGGCGAAAACCTTCAACAGGCAGGCCTCGGTTGGGTTCTTTTTGGCGAGGGTGACGGAACATTTACGCCCGCGGCGGAAACGATCGAAACGGGTTCCGGAACAGCCGCAGTTGCCGTGGCGGATTTCAACGGTGATGGCCGATTGGACTTTGCGGTTGCTAACGAATTACTGAACGAAGTGGTTCAGTACGTTGGTGATGGCCGGGGCGGCTTCGCACGGGCGCAGCGCTGGAATTCTGGAGGGGAGGGGCCAATAGCTGTGGCGGCACCGGATGTGAATGGAGATGGCCGGGCGGACGTGATCGCGTTGAATGGTGCGAGCGATACAGTGTCCTTTGGACTTACTCAGCCCAATGGGCAGTGGGGTGCAGCGCGCGTGTTTCGAACGGGTGCACCGGCAAGCTCGCCGCGCGGGCTTGCTATTGGCGACGTGAATGGGGACGGGCGCGTGGACGTGGTCGTTGCCAACAACTTTTCGTTTGACACTGGGGTGTTGTTCGGCGACGGATTGGGGGGCTTTGCCCCAGTGCGGCTGTTCGTCGCAGACGCGGAACCTGTGGGAGTCGTTGTCGGCGACCTGAATCAAGATCGCCGGGCGGATGTGGTTGCGCTTACTCGAGGGGGAGGAGCACGGCCTACCGCCGCTGTGTTGATCAGTACGGCAGGAAACCGCCTCATTGGAGCTGAAAACATTCCGTTGGAAAGTGTGCCCAATTTCGTTGCTTCGGGCGATGTCGACGGAGACGGTTTGCTCGACCTCGCCGTCACATCGCCAGGATCGGTGGTCGGGCAGGCAAGTATCCAGGTGGTGGCGAGCGCCGGTGGTGGACTGTTCGTTCCGTGGAGTCCCGTTTCTGGGTCAGGTGACGCCATTGCTGCTGTGGTGACCGATGTTGACGGGGACCTCAAACCGGAAGTGATCGTGCTCCAAAGTACCCCGGCCGCCTTGCAGGTCTATCGGCCTCGGCGGCGCACTTTGGAATTTGCTAGGGAGGTGCGGCTGGGGACAGGGACCCCGCGCGCAATGGTTGCTGCAGACTTCAATCGTGACGGCCGTGGCGATGTTGCGGTAGCGGTTCAAGCAGCGGAGGGCGGAAACGTACAAGTTCTCACGGGTGCGCCCCAGGCTATGTTGCAACCGCGAACCACCATTGCCGTGGGCGACTTCCCCTTAGGCGTGGCGACCGGCGACTTCAACCGTGACGGACTGGTCGATCTGATTACGGCAAACAACGGTTCCAGCAACGTCAGCGTGGCATTGGGTAATGGGGACGGCACCTTCCGACAGGCCACTTCTGTTGGAGTGGCTCAAGCTCCTCGGGCCATTACCGTGGCAGACTTCGACCGCGACGGTTTCGATGACGTTGCCGTCGGATTCCCAGTAGCGGGCAGCATCCAAGTGTTGTTTGGCGACGGTACTGGTCGCTTCCCTTCCACCATCTCGCCACTGGGATTTGGCACCGGCGGTGAGGTTCCGTCGGCTGTGTGGGCACGGGACGTCAATGGCGACGGGCTGCCGGACATTTTGGCTTCGGGCGAGGTCGGCAGCATCGTGCGCGCATTTGTCCGTACGGGCGCGGCCACAGCCCGGACCTTCCAGAGTGCAGGTTCTTTTTCCACCAACCGAAGGCCGATCAGCATGGCCGTGGGCGATTTTGATGGGGACGGCCGATACGATGCCGCCGCCGCTGCGAGCTCGCCTGCCCCAACGGTGTCCGTCCTCTTGAACGTCTCAGGCTCCTCCGTGCGGCGGGGCGAGGCGAACGAGGATGGAAGGGTTACCGCGGCAGACTTGACCGCCGTGGTCCGAAAAGTGGCAACGTTTGAGAAAGTCCGCGTCGAAGACGTGGCGGTGCGGGGCAACACCGTCGTGGGCCGAGGCGCAGATGCTGATGGCGACGGAGAGTTGACGCCACTCGATATTATGGCCACCGCGGCGTGGTCATTTCGTTGAAGATTCCAGATCGCATGTGACGGGTGAGCCGATGCCAAGCGAAGAGCAATTGCAAGCGGAGTTACAAGCAGCCATGAAAGCGGGGGATAAACTCAAGCTCCTTGTGCTGCGCGACGTCATCACGGCAATCAAGAACTTAAAGGTAGAGAAGATGGTCTCCAGCTTGGGCGAGGCAGACATTGCTCAAATTCTGCGGAAGGAGGCGAACAAACGGGCGGAAGCGGCGGAGTTCGCACGGCAAGCCAACCGTCAGGACCTGATAGAGAAGAACGTCCGGGAGAAAGAAATTCTAGAATCCTACTTGCCGCAGCAGCTTTCTGTGGAGGAGCTGGAAGCCGCCATCCGGCAGATTGCTCAGGAAGTGGGCGGGTATCAAATAGGCCCAGTCATGTCGAAGCTACGTGAGCGTTTCGCGGGCCGGTTCGATGGGAAACTCGCGAGCGAGCTGGTGAAGAAGCTTGCCGCACAAGGGTGAGTCCGCGCCGGCCTCCGCTTCGGGGAGCAGCTTTTGTGAGCCCCGAGAGCAATTTACGCGGCGGAGCGGTTCTTCTGTTTGAGCGAGGGGTTGAAGCGCCCCTTCCACGTTGCTTGCCAGTGCCTACCAGGGCCTAACGCCTCTAGGGCTTCTTCCGGGTTTTGTTGCTCGTACATCCGACGCAGGAGGGCATGCGGGTCGGTCCAACGCCCCAGGTTTCGAAGAGCGGGATCCTTGGGTTCCCACGCCACAACCCGTTTGCCCCCAACTTCGATGTGCACCTTCTTCAGGGATTTGAGATCGAACTTCTTCTTCGCAGCCATCTCCAAACTCCAGGCTTTAGATTATGGAGTTTGAAGGTCTTGGTTTCAAGCCCAATATGGGGCGAAACTGTTAATCCGCGAACTGTGTTCCCGCAATAACGCTGGAATTGCGTCCCCGGTGGACTTGGAAAGCACCCCGCTAGTCACCCTCTCGCGCCGCGCCCGCCTTTGGGGTGGTTGGCGGTGTCGGGGAAAGCACTCGCAGGCTCCGCTGGAGTTCCCAGTGAATCAGGGAGCCAACCAAAAGGACTTGTCCAGAACTAGGGACCCGCAAATAAAGTGCAGTTCCTGGCGGATTGAGACGACCAACTTCGAAAACAACGGGTGATGTTTCACCCTGTACGTGGAGTTCAATACGTCCCCGAGGCGGCGAGAGACCAAACTCGGCGAGTCGGTCAGGGGTCACCTCGATCGTTTCCAATGGGCCTAAGCGAGTAAGGTCACGAACAAACTCCTCGATGAGCTCGCCTCGGTCGGTACCACTCCAACCACCGTCGACCCGTTCGGTGACTTTTTCCACCCCGTCTAACGCCAGAGCAAGGCGCCTCACCTCTTCCGCTTTGTGAGCCACCAACGGGGTTCCAGAGGGCGCCGGAGCTTGGGGAGTTGGAGCTGTGGGTAAGCCGACTCGCCTTGGTGGCGGAGGAGGAGTGGTGTCGAGATAGTAGATTGCAGCAACTACAAGGAGCAGCGCAGCGCTGCCCAAAGTGAATCTCCAACCCATTTTTATCGACTTCCCCGACGTCGCCGCACGGTGGCCACGACCAAGCCGACCCCGGCTACGGTAGCAGGTACGACCACGACGGCGATCCAAAACACTACGTTGTCTTGGGATTCCGTAAGGTAAATTGGAGAAATCGAACCCCGAGGTAGGCCTTTCCGTCGCACCGCAATCAGCGTCGGGTCCTCCGCCAGCAACGCAACGCTGTTGAGGAAGACATCCTTATTACCACGCCAGTTCAAGGACAGATTTGTGGCAAAGTCGGAGTCCCCAAATGCAATCAACCGACCAGGCGAGCCTACGCCCTCTCCGTCGCCAGGAACCTCCACGTAAACCCCTACCGGGAGGGGGCCGGGCTGGTCCTTCTCCCGACGGAACCGAACGTTGCGGTCGGGAAGCTGGCCGCCCTCCACGTAGGCCCAACTGTCGGGGCTGCTCAGGGCTAGAACCTTGACGCGACCAGAGCGGTCCCCCTCCTCTGTAGGCAGGATCGTGCGCGCGACTGGAAAAACGGCCGTTTCGAGTTCGGTCCGAAAAAGGGTCTTGTTGAATGCAGGGACGTGTAGCATGGACGCGTCGGTGCCCATGAGGCGGTTGCGCTCGTCCAGCACCACGTCGTTCCCAACTCTCACCCCGAACCGCTCGAGAAACGTAATCACGCTCGGAGGGGCTCCCGGGTCGATCAAGAGGAGCACCTGGCCGCCGTGCCTCAGGTAGGATTCCAAAGCAGTCGCCTCTCCGGGGAGGAGGTCTTTGGTTGGCCCGGCCAGCACGACAACCCTGCACTCTTCCGGCAGACCGCCCTGCGGGATGAAATTGAGTTCCCGGATGGAAAAACCCTCTCGCTCTAATGCCTTGGCGACTTCTGTATACCCCCGCCGCTCGTCGGTATCGAAAGGGGAATGCTCTCCGTGGCCAGTGACGAAGCACACCGCTCGAGTGGTCTGACGAGTGAGGCGGATCAGGGCGCTGGTGATCCCTTCTTCATCCACGAACTGAATGGGTTCGACCCGCTCTCCCCGAACGAGCACACCAGCTCCGGCATTGTTCACGCTGTATTTCTGAGCCATGCCGGGGGAACGATTGAGGTCGACCAATTGGTAACGAATTCTCGGGTTTGCCTTGTTGAACAGCTCGAGCGTATCGAACAGAGCACGCCGTTGGCCCGGCTCGTCTGGCGTGTAGAACGCGATGATCTCGACGTCCTCGTCCAAGCTTTGGGCTACTTTCTGCGCTGCATCCGACAGGAGGAATTGTTGGGTCGGGCTAAAGTCGAAGCGGCGATTATGTCGCTCGGCAAGCAACAGCACGAACGTGAACAACGCCCCCAGAATGACAATTTGCAATGTAACTTGCACTACGTGGACAATACTCTGATTTCCACGCAAGCTCACGATGCGGCTCCTACGCCCCGCCACTTACGGGCGTCCAACGACGCGAGGGTGAGAAATAAAAAGTACAACACGAAAAGCACGAAGAACACGATGTCTTGGGTGTCCACGACGCCACGGGCGAAGTTCAAGAAGCGATCGAAGAGAGAGATTTTCAACAGGGCTTCAATCACCGCCACACTGGCAACCGACTCGTTCCACGTGATGTACCAGAAAGTGATCAAAATACCGTAGGTGCCCATGGCACTCACCACTTGGTTTTCCGTGAGCGAGGACACGAACATCCCGCAAGCGATAAAGGCCGTTCCCAGTAGCAAAACGCCAAGGTAGCCGGTGAGGAAGGGACCCAGGTCGAACCGGTAAAACGCATAAAAGACGAGCGGGCCAACCACCGTAGGGACGAGCATGAAGAGGTAAAACAGCCAGGCCCCCAGAAATTTCCCGAGCACAACTTCTACATCCCGGACGGGGTAAGTCCAAAGCAGCTCGATGGTGCCGAGCTTCTTTTCCTCGGCGAAGAGCCGCATAGTGACCAGCGGAAGCACGATCATGGCGCAGTAACGCATATCGAGAAACACTTGCTGCCACAGCCCGCTCGGAAGCACGTAGCCGCCGAACAAAATGAAGTATCGCAACCAGGTATAAAAAAAGCCTCCAGTTAGCAGCAGGAACAGCGCCGTGAGCACGTAGGCGATGTACGAGCCGAAATAGGAACGTAGCTCCCTCTTGCAAATCGTGAGCGTGGTCTTCATGGCGAAACCTCTTGACTGGCCGGCACCTGGTCTCGGCGATGAACGAGCTCCAAGAAAATCTCCTCGAGACTGAGTTGCACAGGGCGAATTTCGAGCAGTGGCCATCCTTGACGGACCACGCGCTCGGCAATGGCGCTTCGAAGATCCTTCGTTGGCTCGGTGGACACCAGCACGGACACGACGTTCCCATCGGTATGGGTCGCTTCGACGCGCACAACGCCATCGATTTGCCGCACAGCTTCAAGAAGAGAGACCACGGGGGCTTGAGCTTCGATGTGGATTTGGGAGAGCTGTCGAAGCCGCCGGTTGAGGTTGCTTGGCGTGTCCACCGCAAGCAGCCGGCCCTTGTTGATGATGAGCACACGGTCACAAGTGGCCTCGACTTCGGGCAAGATGTGTGTGGACAAAATCACCGTGCTGTGCCCGCGAAGCTCACGGATGAGTTTTCGGACTTCTGTCACCTGTTCCGGATCGAGCCCGGCCGTTGGCTCGTCGAGAATCAGAACCTTGGGCTGCCCCAGCAGCGCTTGTGCGATTCCGACGCGCTGGCGGTAGCCCTTGGAAAGGGTGCCGATCAACCGGTGAGCCATGTGTGTTACCGCGCAGCGGTCCATCACGCGCTCAATCTCGCGCTTCTGCTGCTTGGCTGGCACGTGCTTCATGTCGGCGACGTAGCCGAGGTACTCCCTCACGGTCATATCGGTATACAAGGCGATGCGTTCAGGGAAATAGCCAATCGCCTGTCGGGCCCGAAGCGAGTCGAGAACGACATCATGGCCCGCCACACGAGCATACCCGCTCGTCGGAGGAAAAACCCCACCGAGAATCCTCATCGTGGTACTCTTTCCCGCACCGTTCGGTCCGAGGAAACCGACGATCTCGCCCTCGTCGACACGAAAGGAAACCTCTGCGATGGCCGTGAAAAAGCCGAATCGCTTGGTTAATCGGTGAGCTTCAATCATAGCCTCGTGATGCTAGTGCAGCTAAGACAAAGCGACAACGCGGCGCCAGCACGATTTGCCCGTTTTCGTTGGCCCCGTTGAAGAACGCGTTTGAGGGTACGAGGATGAAGAAACGAGTTGCCA
Source organism: bacterium HR30 (assembly GCA_002898795.1). Taxonomy (GTDB): domain Bacteria; phylum Desulfobacterota; class Binatia; order HRBIN30; family HRBIN30; genus HRBIN30. Next base: position 23,703 of record BEIG01000057.1, read on the forward strand.
TTGTCGGAGCAACCGGCATTGCTGGGCAGCAGGCCGTTGTTGCCTTGCAAGACCACCCTTGGTTCGAGATCGCACTGTTAGCCGCATCGGAGCGCTCGG